>DAIRFN010000337.1:0-5521 GCA_036795065.1 Vicinamibacterales bacterium | reverse complement strand
GCTCGCCGCCGACGCAATCCCGTCGGGCTTCCCGCGCGAGTTCGGCCGGGCCATGGAGCAGGTCTGGCGGCTGCACCAGCGGACGCTTCGTCTCGAGGTGATCAACGAAGTCACCGCCCTCAGCGCGCGCACCGTCTCACCCGAGCACATCTACGATACGGTGGCCGAGGCGGTGGGCCGGCTCGTGCGCTTCGACGCGCTCAGCGTCGCCCTGTTCGACCGCGAGCGCGATGAGATCCGCGTCCTCGACATGGCGGCCCGCGCCGGGCTGCCCGAGAGGGGCGACCTGCGCCTCGCCCCTGCCGACACGCTCGCAGCCTGGGTGGCGGAGCGCCCGCGTCCTGGCGCGCCGTCACGAGGCTCCGGACGGCATCGACCTGGTCGGCCTGGATGTCGAGCATGAACATGTCCGGGGCCTCGGGCGACAGGTCCACGGCGAACTCGGCAATCAGGTTCTCCTGCAGCGACCGGACGCCGATGATGAAGAAGCTGCCGAGGCCGACCGCGAGGAGCACGATGCGGGCCTGGCTGCCGGGGCGGCTCAGCTGCAGCACCGCGTGCCGCAGCGGAAACCACCGCGAGCGCGCGAACGGCCGGATGAGCCGAATCATCAGCAACCCGGCCAGGTGCAGCACCAGCGCGGTGGCGGCAAAGCCCACGGTCACGACCAACCCAATCCGCCACGATCCCGCCTGCCAGACCGTGAGCCCCACCAGCGCGGCCGCCACGACGCCGATCGTGGCCAGCTGCACCGGATCCCGGCGCGTCGCGGCAGCCTCGTCGCGCAGCAGTCGGGAGGGCTTGACGTGCCGCACGTCGAGCAACGGCACCAGGGCAAACAACACCGACACGAGCAGGCCGACCCCGAGGCCCTGCAGCACGGCCGGCGCCGTGAGGCCGTACGAGATGGTGACGCCCGGCGTGGCGGCCGCGGCCAGCGTGGCCGGGATGGCCGCGATCGCGCCCGCCGCCAGCGCCACCCCCAGCAGACTGCCGGCCATGCCCAGGATGACGACCTGCGCCAGGTAGATCGCGAGCAGCTGCGACGAACGCGCGCCCACGCACTTCAGCACCGCGATGCTGCGGATCTTCTGCTGGACGAACACGCGGGTGACGCTCGACACCCCGATGCCGCCCAGGATGACAATGACCAGGCCGACGAGGCTCAGGTAGTCCTCGGCACGCGCGAAGTCTTCGCCGATGTCGTCTTCGGTGGCCTTGTACGAGCGCACGCGCGCGAACTGGTTGGCGAAATCAGCACGCAGCGTGGACACCAGCGGATCGAGCGCGGCGTCGGGCACCTTCAGCAGCCGCTGGTACGAGGCGCGGCTCCCGAAGGCCAGCAGGCCCGTGCCCTGGAGATCCTCCAGCGACACGAAGACGCGGGGACCGAGGCTGAAGGCGCCCAGCCTTCGGCCCGGCTCGCTCTCGATGACACCCCGGATGATGAATCGCTTCGTGCCGATGATCAGCCCGTCTCCCACCTGCACGCCGAGTTGCGCGAGCAGTTCGGGACGCACCAGCACGCCGGAGTCCCGGAGCAGCTCGTGAGAGTACGCCTGGCCGCCGGTGAGCGCCATGCGGCCGTAATAGGGGAAACCGGGCTCCACCGCGCGCAGCTCCACCATGCGCGTCAGGCCCTCGGCCCGATCGGCCGCGCGCACCATCGTGGCGATCTCGACCGACTGGAGACTCTCGGCCCCGGCCTCCGCCAGGCGCCGGTCGATGGCCTCCGCCAGCTCGGGGCCCAGCGCCCGGTTGCTGCTGATGACGGCGTCAGCCGAGATGAGCCCGCGCGCCTCTCCCGCGAAGGTCTGGCGCACGCTCTGGATGACGGACCGGAGGGCGACGATGGCGCCGACGCCCACGGCGATGCAGATGAAGAAGAAGAGCAGGCGCCGCCAGGAGGACCGCATCTCGCGCGCGATCATCCGGGCAATGAACATCATCGGCCCGCCACCGCTCCGGCCACCGGGACCTCGCCCACCGAACGCCCGTCGCGCAGCATGAGCCGGGCGTCGGCGACGGCGGCAACCGAGGGGTCGTGCGTCACCAGCACCAGCGTGACGTTGCGCGTGTGCCGTACTTGCAGCAGCAGATCGAGGATGTGGCGCCCGTTGGTACTGTCGAGATTGCCCGTCGGCTCGTCGGCCAGGATGAGGGGCGGGTTGTTGGCGAGGGCGCGGGCGATGGCGATGCGCTGCTGCTCGCCCCCGGACAGTTGCGAGGGGTAGTGATGGCCGCGATCGTGCAGCCCCACCTCGTCCAGCAGGGCCTGCGCGCGCTCGGCCGCATCGCGCCGGCCCGCAATCTCCATGGGCACCTGGATGTTCTCGATCGCGGTCAGGGACGGCACCAGGTGGAAGAACTGGAACACAAAACCGATCTTCTCGCCCCGGAGCCGCGCCAGCGTGTCTTCGTCGAGCTTCGTGATGTCCACCCCATCAATCAGGATTTCGCCCGAGGTCGGGGCATCCAGTCCCGCGATGAGGCCGAGCAACGTGCTCTTGCCGCTGCCCGAGGGCCCGATGATGGCCAGGCACTGTCCGTCGGGCACGTCCAGCGTGAGCGGGTGGAGAATCGTGAGCGGCTGGTCGCCGCTCTGCACCGTCTTGCTGACGCCTCGAAGCGCAATCATCGGGTTCCCGCGGCAGATTTCAGGACCGGCTCGAGCGCGCGCCAGACCGTTTCGGCAACCAGACGCGCGCCCTCGGGGTTGGGGTGAATCCCGTCGGCCTGGTTGAACGCGGCCTCGCCGGCCACCCCCTCCAGCAGGAACGGAATCAGGACGACGTCGTGAGACTCCGCCAGGTCCCGATACACGCGGCGGAACCGCGCCGTGTAGTCGGGCCCGTTGTTCGGGGGCGCTTCCATCCCCGCCAGGATCACCGCGAGGCCGTCGCGCTGGCCCCGCTCGATGATCGCCCCGAGATTCTTCTCGAGCTCCTCGGGCGGGAGGCCGCGCAGGGCATCGTTGCCGCCAAGGGCCACGACCAGCACGCGCGGGTTCCCCTCCAGCGCCCATTCCAGGCGACGGAGGCCGCCAGCCGACGTATCACCCGACACCCCCGCGTTGACCACCGTGAAGCCAAAGCCGCGCTCGTCGAGCCGCTGCTGGATCAGCGACGGGAAGCTCTGCGGCGTGTCGAGGCCAAGTCCCGCGGTGAGGCTGTCGCCAAGGAAAACAACTGCCGGCCGTGTATCAGCCGCGGGGGTGGCGTCAGCGGGCGCCGCCGCGCCGGCTGCAGCCGGCGGCGAGGCCGGGGCGCTCGAGGGCCCCGGCGTCGAACAGGCCCAACCGAGCGCGCATCCCAGCGCCAGATACGAAAAGAAAAGCGGCGTTCGCACGTGACCTGTCCCCTGATTATACGGAGGTCGGGCGACCCGCGGTTCGCCGCTCAGTCCACGGCGATCACGAGGGCGGTCGCGTTGTCGGACGTGTGGCGGTCGAGTGCCGCGCCAACCAGGGCCTCGGCGACGCGCTCCGCGGAGCCACCGGCACGGAGCACCGCGGCGATGGCCTGGTTGTCGAGCCGCCCATGGATGCCGTCGCTGCAGAGCACGAGCCGATCGCCGGACCGCAGGACTTCCTCGCGCGCCGTGGGCCGCACGTCCTCCCTGGTGCCGACCACGCTGGTGAGCACGTGCTTCATCGGATGGGTCGACTCGGCCCGCTCCGCGTCCTGCACTCCCATCACGGCGGCCAGCCAGGTGTCGTCACTCGTGAGCTGCACCAGCGCCCCGTCGCGCCAGCGGTAGATGCGGCTGTCGCCCACGCCCACCATCACCGCCCGATCCCCACTCACGAGCACCACCACCACGGTGGTCCCCATCCCCTCCATCGCCTCGTGCGCGCACCCCTCCTGGTAGACCCGCCGATTGGCGAGCCGGACCGCGGTGAGCAGCCGGTTGGCATCCACCGAGTAGGCGGGCTCGAAGGGAAACGGCCACGTGAAATCGCTCGTCGCCGCCGAGTCGGCGATGAACTCGCGGATGGTCTTGATTGCGAGATGGGAGGCCACCTCCCCGGCATTGTGGCCGCCCATGCCGTCGGCCACGACGAACAGGCCAAGGCCCAGGTCCCATTCGAGCCAGTCCTGGTTGAGAGCGCGCGGCCCGGTGTCGGTGCGGCCTCCAGCGGTCACAGTCATGAAGGGTTGGGGGGATTATACGAGATGGATACTTGGTATACTCACCGGCGTGCTGAGCACGGCCCTGCAGCCCGTGATGGCCCGAGCCGCTGCCGCGGTAGAGCGCGGGCAGGCGGCTGTCGCGGTGGACCAGCTGGCGCCGCTGCTCCGCAGCACCGCCTCGCTGACCCTGGCCGATGAGCTAGCGATTCGCTCGGCCCTCGCAGAGGCATACCTGCTCCTGGGCGACCTCGCGCAAGCCAGTACGGTGGTCGGCCGCTCGCCGGACACGATTCGCGAGCCCATTCCACCGGTCATTCTCTCAAATCTCTGGCGCGCGCACGGACGCGTGGCGTTTGCCCGCGGCGAGCAGTCGCGCGCCATCGCCTTGCACAGCCGGGCGCTCAAACAGGCCGAGAGCGCGCACGATTCCCGCGCCATCGGCCTGGCTCATTTCTGCCTCGGGCAGTGTTATCGGCAGGTTGGCGACGTGTCGATCGTCCGCGAGCACATCGCGGAAGCCGCCGCGGCGCTGCACGCCGCCGGCGACCGTCGATTTCTCGCGCAGGTGCACTCCCTGTCGGCCACGATGCTCGCCCAGACCGGTCGCTACGACGAGGCCGCGTCGGCCCTGCGC
Organism: Vicinamibacterales bacterium; assembly: GCA_036795065.1. GTDB lineage: Bacteria > Acidobacteriota > Vicinamibacteria > Vicinamibacterales > UBA2999 > VFZN01. The sequence goes on along the minus strand of DAIRFN010000337.1, from coordinate 754 downwards.
CAGGCCGAACGCCTCGCGACCACGCTGCAGGCGGACGATGTGCTGGCGACGGTCTACGGGAACCAGGCCAACGTCGCCTTGATTCGCCACCGGTACGAGCAGGCGCAGGCGCTGGCCGAGCGGGCGGTGGCGCTGCACGAAGGCCTCGGCCAGGGTCCGGGCCTCTCGGTGTCGCTGGCCACGCTCGGGCAAATCTACGTCCGGCTGGGCAACCTGGAACGCGCCGACGCCGTGCTGCACCGCGCCCTCGACGTGCGCTGCGCCGTCCAGTTCCACGAGACCACGGGCGCTGTCTACGACACCCTCGCGCAGATGTCCTTGATGCGGGGCGACTACGAGAACGCCGCCGAGTACCTGCGCCGGGCGGCCGAGGCCTTCGGCGCCTACGGCCGCAACACCAGCCGCTGGTACGAGTGGTCCCTGCGCGTGATCACGGCGCGACTGGCCACCCGGCGCGGAAACCCGGACGAGGCGCTCGCCATCGCCGACGAGATCGCCCGGTCGCCCGCGGCCCCGCCCGCCGAGGCCATCGAGGCCGAGCTGATTGCCACCGAAGCCCTGCTCTCGGCCGACCGCATCGACGAGGCCGAGCACCGGCTCACCCAGGTGGAGGGGCGGCTCGACCCGCGGACCACGCCGGGGGCGTGGGGCGAGTTTCTGCGTCTGCGAGGTGAGCTGCGCGCGCGCCAGTCGCGCGCCACCGAGGCGTACCACGACATCGCCCAGAGTTCCAGCGTGTTCGAACTCGTCGGCG
>DAIRFN010000075.1:0-18467 GCA_036795065.1 Vicinamibacterales bacterium | reverse complement strand
TGTGGGGAACGTAGAACTTCTCTTTCACCAGGCCCGTCACGCCGTTGTGCCGCTCGTCGGCCACGATGCCCACCACGACGACCCACGGGTTTCGCATGCTGCCCACGCGGAGGCGCCCGCCCACCGCGGCGCCGGCGCGGAAATACTGGCGCGCGAGGGTCTCGTTGACCACGGCCACCGGCTGCGCCTCTGCGGTGTCCGTTGCATTGAACCACCGGCCGCGGACCAGGCGTGTGCCCATGGCCTCGAACGCGCCGTCCGACACGATCTGCCAGTCGCCCTTGGCGCCGGCCCCCGGGGTCTCCTGGTAACCTTCGACGTCGAGCCCGTAGTCGCCGATCGTCGTCGCCAGCGGCAGCGCGCGGACCACACCCGCGGCCTCGACGCCGGGCAAGGCGCGCACGCGCGCCAGCAGGTCGCGATAGAACCCCACGACACGTTCCGGCGTGTCGTAGCGCGCGTTGGGCACCGACAGGCGCATCGTCAGCACGCGATCCGGTTCGAATCCCAGGTCGATGCGGCCGAGTGCCGACAGGCTTCGGAGCATCAGGCCTGCGCCGATCACCAGAATGACAGCCAGGGCGACCTCGGCCACCACCAGCGCGCTCCGCAGCCGCTGCCGTCCACCACCGACGGTGGCTTGCTGGCTGCCTTCGCGCAGGGCATCCACGAGGTTGATCCCGAGGGTCCTCAGCGCCGGCAGCAACCCGAACACGATGGTCGTGACGACGCCCAGCGTCAGCGTGAACGCCATCACCGGACCATCGATCGTCACCGGCGCCAGCGGGGGCAGGCTCGTCGGATCCAGCGCCAGCAGCGCACGAAGCGCCGCGGCCGCCAGCCCGAGCCCGAGCAGCGCGCCGCTGACGGCCAGCAGCAGGCTCTCGGTGATCATCTGCCGCACCAGCCGCGCAGGCGCCGCGCCCACGGCCGTCCGAAGCGCCAGTTCGCGCACCCGCGCATCGCCACGCACCAGCAGCAGGCTGGCGACGTTCGTGCACGCGATGAGCAGCAGGAACGTGACCGCGCCCATCAGGATCCACAGCGCCGGCCGAACCCCGCCGCGGATCTCTTCGTCCAGCGGTACCGCGAACGCCGTGAACCGCATGGCCTCGGGATAGAGCCCGTCCTCCGTCATGCGGCGCGTGAGTGCGCGCAGCTCCTCGGTAGCCGTGGCCGCGGTCTGTCCGTTCGCCAGCACCGCGGCACCGTAGTAACCGTGACTGCCGCGCTGGAGATGGGCCATGTCGAACTGGATGGCGCGCCACAGCTCGGTGGGCTCCGCCGCATGCTCGGTGAAGTCGGTCGGCAGTCGGAAGCCGTCCGGCATCACGCCGACCACTTCGTGCGGCACGTCGTTCAGCAGGACCTTGCGGCCGATGATGCCCGGGTCGCCGCCGTAGCGCGCCTGCCACAGGCGATAGCCCAGGACGACCACCGGCGGCCCGTTCGGCAGATCCTCCTCGGGACGAATCACGCGACCCAGAAGCGGGCTCGCGCCCAGGACCTCGAACAGGTTCGCCGTGACCTCTCCAACGCCCACGCGCACGGGATCGCCGTCGCCGGTGAGATTCTCCTGGCCGGTATCCCAGGCCGCGACCGCCGCCATCGTCCGGCTCTGGGTGCGGTAGTCCACCACTTCCTGGCTCGACAGCCAGGTCTTGTCGAAGCCCACCCACTGGCTCCAGATGAGCACGCGCCGGTCGGGCTCGGCATAGGGCAGCGGCGCCAGCAGCACCGCCCGCACCACGCTGAAGATGGCCGAGGTGGCGCCGATGCCGAGCGCCAGCGTGACGAGGGCCGCGGTGGCAAAGCCGGGGCTGCGGCGCAGGCCTCGAAGCCCGGTCCGAAGGTCCTGCAGCAGGGTGTCCATACGCGGCTTAGACGGGGGCGGGTGGCGGAATGTTGTCGCGCCTCTCACCGAATCCTTACGAATCACTTACGCCTTGCTGACGACTCGCCGGACCCCTCCTCCGTATCGAGAGGGTGCGGGGAGTCACGGAGCCTGCCGTATCGAAGGGCCCGCCTCCCGGTTACCCGTTAAAGGAGCAGTCGATGAAGACTTTGGTGTTTGCAGTGGTGGCACTCCTGACCGCCAGCCCGGTCATGGCCGGCCCGGTGGTGCGAGAGGCGGCGGGCGCGAACGCGGCAGCCATTCAGGCGGCCGTCGACCAGTTCCGCGCAGATCTCGGTGGCCCGAACAACGGCAACACGGCCGGCTCGCAACCGGGCGGACGTCGCGAAATCAACTGGGATGGCGGTGGCGCCACGGCGCCGTCGGCGGTGTTCCCCACCCCGATGCCGACGTTCCAGGCGCGCGGCGCCACCTTCGTCACTCCGGGCAGCGGCTTCTCCATCAGCGGCCAGCCCACGCCCGAGTTCGCCGAGCTCAATGGGACCTATCCGGATCTGTTCACGTCGTTCAGCAGCCCGCGCATCTTCACGGCACTGAACAGCAACGTGTCCGAGACCGTCTTCCACGTGCCCGGCGACCCGGCCATCCCCGCGGCGGTCACCGGCTTCGGCGCGGTGTTCACCGACGTCGATGGTGAGTTCAGCACGAAGATGGAGTTCTACGCACCAGACGGGACGCTCATCTACGAGCAGTTCGTTCCGTGGGTGGCCGGCAACGATACGCTCTCGTTTCTCGGCGTGTCGTTCGACGCGGGCGAGCTCGTCGCGAAGGTCCGCATCGTCAGCGGCAACGCGGCGCCGGGGCCAGACGAGGCAGGAAGCCTGGACCTGGTCATGATGGACGACTTCATCTACGGCGAGCCGGTCGCGACCCAGGGGCTGACGATCACCCCGGAGTCGGGCCGCATCTTCCGCACGGGCGCGTTCGACCTGGTCCTCGGCGTTCAGCTGCCGGCCGGCGCCGGCCTGACGGGAGGCCGCGTGTGGCTGGACGGCGACGACGTCACCGCGTTCCTGCTGTCGTGCTTCCAGACGGGCTCGGGCGGGGGCGGACAGACGTTCCGCTGCCCGGTGCCCGGCGGCGCCCTCGCTGGTGGCGACCACACCCTGCAGGTGGAGCTGAACCTGAGCGATCAGACCAGGCGCCGCAACGCCGTCCGCTGGACGGTCATCCCCTAGCAGGCTGCTGACACACGCAGGCTGAAGTGAAAAGTGAGAAGTGAGAAGTGAGAACTGAGAACTGAGAAGTGAGAAGTGAGAAGTGAGAAGTGAGAACTGAGAAGTGAGAAGGGCCTCCCCCGGCCCTTCTCACTTATGATCATCACCATGGCCTCGGTCACCGCGCCCGCCCTTTCGTCCATCGTCCGGTCACAGATGTCGTCGCCCTCGCCCATCCGGCAGATTATGAAGATGGCCGAGCGCCAGAACATCGTGGCCATGGGACTGAACCCGGACGAGGTGATCTCGTTCGGAGGCGGGTGGGTGAACCACGAGGCGCCCGAGGAGTTCCGGGGGGCCTACGTCGAGGTCGTGAGCGACCCTGCCCTCTTCCACAGAAGCGGCGGCTACACGGCGACGCTCGGTGATCTCGAGTGCCGCGAGCAGATTGCGCAGTTCGAGGCGACGCTCTTCGGCGTCCCGCGCCTGGGCGCGGAGCATATCGCGATCGGGATGGGCAGCACACAGCTGACCCACGACCTGTTCCGCACGCTCGTGGATCCGGGTGACACGGTGCTGCTGCTGGATCCGACCTACGCCAACTACGAGGGACAACTCGCCTTCGCGGCGCCGGGCGCCGACATCGTCCGGCTGCGCGTCATCGACCCGGCCACCTGGAGCTACCTCCCGGCCACCGATCCGGACGGCGTGGCGCGCGAGTTCCGCCGCTTGTTCGACCAGCACAAGCCGAAGCTGGTGCTCTTCGGCGCGCCCGACAACCCCACCAGCCAGATCGTGCCGCAGGCGCTGGCCGAGGCCATGCTCGAACGGACGCGCGACGCGGGCGCGTGGCTGGCGATCGACTTCGCGTACAAGTGCCAGTACTTCGCGCCGTATCCCGCGTACTACGCGTGGTCGCCGGCGGATCATCCCAACGTGATCGGCATCCACTCGAACTCGAAATGGGCGCGCGGGTTGGGACGGCGGCTCGGGTGGATTGAAGCCGCGCCCGGCGTGGTCGATGCCATCGAGCGCGTGCAGCAGTGCAGCATCCTCTGCCCCGACACGCTGGAGCAGATGACCATGGCCCGCTACCTGAAGCGCGCGATCCCGAGCGGGTCGCTGAAGCGCTATGTGGACCACGCCAACGCGCTCTACAAGAAGGCCGCGGAGGTGACCATCGACGCCGTCGACCGGCACCTCCGGCGCCCGCGCCTGGTGCCCGCGGGCGGGCTCTACACCGTGGTGGACGTGGGCCGCGACGCCGAGGCCTTCGTGCCCGAGGCGTTGAAGGCGACGGGCGTGCTCGTCGTTCCCGGCCGTGGCTTCGGACCGTCCATCGCCACCGGCGTGCGGATTTCGTTCGGGCCGCTGGTCAATGACCTCGCCCGCATTGAAGAAGGAATTGCCCGGCTCGGTCGTGTGCTGTACTGAGCCGGGTGAACGGCGTCCATTGAGCGATTGGCGATTGCAGATTGAGTGATTGATTGACGACTGGAGATTGCGGCATTGATTAATCGGATCGAGTGATTGGCGATTGAGTGATCGGGCGATTCGTCGCTGGCCGACGTCAACGAATCAGTCAATCGCGCAATCGTCACTCACTCAATCCAATACCCCAATGATCCGATCACCCTTCACCCGATGAATCGTCAATCTGCAATCGTCAATCGCTCAATGGCCCCTTCCCCCCGCGCCGAGCGGGAAGTCGGGATGGGCGAGCACCTGGCGCGCTTGCCACAGGTGCCGTCGATCGTGAGCAGGGATGACGAGCAGGATGGTCGAGGCCCGCATCCACACCCACTTGAAGAACGGATTGGGCACGCGCACCTGGTTCGGGTCGATCCCCGCGCACAACCGCACCAGCTCGCGATAGCGCGTGTGGCTGTTGACGAAGCTGGCCAGCGCGTCGGCGCCGGGCATCTGCGACGCGGGCACCACGCGGGCGCTCGGGGCCTTGAAGCGGCGCGTCACGGGCGGCTCCATCGACGCGACGAACGTGCGACCCATCCACGTGGGCGACGGTGACGCGAACGGCTGCGTGCGGCCTGCCGCCGCCCGCCGCACGCGCGGCAGCACGGCCTCGACATAGAACCCGTTCATGCGCGCCAGGTGGTCCAGGCACTGCGCGATGCTCCACGCCCTGCCGCCATCCGGCTGCCAGTTCACCTGCCGATCGTCGAGCCCGCGCACCAGCCCCCGCGCATCCTGCTCGGCGGCATCGACGTCGTCCATCAGTCCCTGCAGTTCAGGAGGAAGCATGAGGGACAGACTAGCACTCGCACTCAGCGCTCGCACTCAGCACTCGCACTCAGCCCTCCGACTCCTCATCCTCGGTCATACGGAATGCCCACGAAGTTCGGATCCTGCTCGGGCCTGAGCAGCATCCACGTGAACATGAAACGAATGGCCATCCGCCCTTCCACCCGCTGCACCTCGATCGGCTGCCGCTGCTTCACGTGCCAGTCGTAGAGCTCCGTGAAGACGCCGTGGCCGATCTCGCAGTAGTCCGGGTACTTCGTGTTCGCCCGCAGGAACTGCTCGAACGCGCGCCTGATCGGGATGAGGGTGCCAATGGTGAGCGAGTTCGACCGGAGCGCATGGTCGAGCGCTTCACGCATCTCCTGCAGCTCACGCAGGATTCCCCGGAGCGCCTCCGCGCTGATCGCCTCGGCCGACTGCGCCGCCGTGCCATCCGACGCCGGCTCCTCGCCCCCGCGTGCCGCGGATCCCGACAACATCCCGATCGCCCCCGTGGTGACCAGCTCTCGTCGTGTGACCATGTGTCTGCCTCCCCTCCCGACGCGATCCCGGATCCCTTCCCCCGCCCCCGCGTCCTAACCCAGTGATCCACCGATGATCTCGAGACGAGGTGTCATTCAGACGTCTGTTGTGGTTGCCGCGGCGGTGCTTGCCCTGGTCGGCGCCATCGCCTGGCGCCTGTCCGCCGTTGCCTCCGGAGCCACGCCCGCCTCGCTGTCGTTCTACGATCTCACGGCCCACGCCCGTGACGGCCGCGTCGCGCCGCTCGCCGCCTACCGCGGGCAGGTGGCCCTCGTGGTCAACGTCGCCGTGCGCGCTCCTCGGCAGCCTGATGTCGCCCGACGATCCCCCAGCTCATCCATGCAGTCGAGTAGGCGCTCGGCCCGATAGAATGACGCCATGGCTCCTTTCACATCCGTCCTGTGCGCTCTGGACTTTTCCGATCTCGCCCCGCGCGTCCTGAAGCACGCTGCCGGCATCGCCGGCGCATGTGGCGCACGCCTCACCGTGCTGGCCGCGGTCGGTGGTGACACCCACGCGGCCGAGGCCACGCTTGCCGGTCTGCTCCGCGATGCCCTGCCTGCCGGCGCCACTTACCTCGGCGAGCCCCGCGTTCGCGTGGTGCGAGTCACGCAGGGTCAGCCCGCCGACGCCATCCTCGAAATGGCCCGCGAAGACACCGACCTCATCGTCACGGGCACTCACGGTAAGTCGGGGGTGTCGCGGTGGCTGCTCGGCTCCACCAGCGCGATGGTCCTCGAATTGACCACCTGCCCCACGCTCCTCGTGCCGCCCGGCACTCTCGACATCGTCACCCTGACGCCCGGGCAGGCCACCCTGCATCCCGGCACCGTGCTCGTGCCCGTGGATCTCACCGAGCACAACCAGGCGCAGCTGACGCTGGCCAGTCAGATGGCCGCCCTGGCGCGCCAGCCGCTGGTCGTGATGACGGTGACGGGCGGTGGGGCCAGTGACCAGGACGCCGAGAAGGCGTTGCGCGATCGGACCGCGGGCCTCGGTCCCGCGCCCGTCGATCGCGTGCTGGTCAGGCGCGGCGCCTCGGTCGCCGAGGAGATCGACCACGCGGCCATGGCCGAACATGCGGGGCTCGTGGTGATGGGCCTACGCGAGCCCGGCCACGGCCTGCCGGGCGAGATCGCCTCGGCGGTCCTCAAGACGAAGGACGCCGTCGTGTTGGCGGTGCCGTCGAGAACGTAGAAGGGGAGGGAAAGAGAGAGGGACGAACTGAGGGATGAACACTTCTCTCACTCTCACTTCTCCACTTCCTCCCCTCCCCCCAACCAACCCGGCGGCGGCCTCGTCTTATTCCCCTTGAGGCCGCCCCATGCTCACTGACCTTCGCTACGCCCTTCGCACGCTGGCCCACGCTCCGGCCTTCTCACTGGTCGTCGTCCTCACGCTGGCCCTGGGCATCGGCGCCAACACGGCCATCTTCTCGTTGATGGATCAGCTGCTGCTCCGCCTCCTCCCGGTGGAGCGGCCGGAAGAGCTGGTGCAGCTCGACGGCCCCGGGGCGTTCAGCGGTCGGACGATGAACGACCGGACGTTTGCGTACCCAATGTACCAGGACCTGCGGGACGGGAACGACGTCTTTGCCGGACTCGTGGCCCGCGCGCCCGCGGCCGCGACCCTGGTGCAAGGCGGCCAGCCCGAACGCGTGAGCGTGGAACTGATCTCGGGCAATACCTTCGAAGTACTGGGCGCCCGTCCCGTCATCGGCCGCGCCATCACGGCGGACGACGACCGCGTGAGGGCGGGGCATCCCGTGATGATGCTGGCCCACGCGTATTGGCTGCGCCGCTTCGCGGGCAACCCCCAGGTGCTCGGCCAGGTGCTCACCATCAACACCACACCGATGACGGTGATTGGGGTCGCCCCCGCGGGCTTCGCCGGGGTCGTCGCGCTCGGCGGTCCCGACGTGTTCGTGCCGCTCATGATGAAGGCCCAGATCACTCCCACGTGGGACGATCTCGACAACCGGCAGTCGCGGTTCGTGAACATCGTGGGGCGCCTGAAGCCGGGCGTGTCGATCGATGAGGCTCGCGCGCGCCTGGACGTGCTCTACAAGCAGATCAACGCGCACGACCTCGAGGCGGTGCCCGGCTTCGCCAGGGGCAGCGCGCTGTTCAAGGAGCGGTTCCGCGCGAAGAGCATCGAGATGGAGCCCGCGGGCACGGGCCTGTCGGGCCTGCGGCAGGGATTCAGCACCCCGGTCGCGGTCTTGATGGGCATGGTGGGCCTGGTGCTGCTCATCGCATGCGCGAACGTCGCGAACCTGCTGGTGGCGCGCGCCACCGCCCGGCAGAAGGAGATCGGTGTCCGCCTCGCCCTCGGCGCCAGCCGCGTCCGTATCGTCCGGCAGACGTTGTTCGAGAGCCTGTTGCTGGCGCTCGCGGGAGGCGCGGCGGGCCTGGTGTTGTCGGTGTGGGTCGGTGAACTGCTGGTGGGGCTGCTGCCGTCCAGCGGATCCTCGGCGCAGGTACTGTCCACGACGCCGGACCTCCGCGTGGGCCTCTTCACGCTGGTGGTATCGCTGCTCACTGCGGTGGTGTTCGGCCTGGCACCGGCGCTGCAGACTTCCCGGCCGGACATGAACCGGACCCTCCGCGAGGCGGCGGGGTCGCTCAGTGGCGGCCACGCGCACACGCGGCTCCGCAAGGGCCTCGTCGTGGCGCAGGTGGCGCTCTCGATGCTGCTGATCGCGGGCGCGGGGCTCTTCGCGCGCAGCCTCTACAACCTGAAGCACCTCAACCCGGGCTTCGACGCCACCTCGCTGGTTTCGTTCGCCCTCAGCCCCGAGCTCGCCGGCTACTCGCAGACGCGCCTGAAGCAGTTCTACTCGGCCCTTCAGCAGGACCTGCAGGCGGTGCCAGGCGTGGTGGGCGTGTCGATGGCGGCCGAACCCGTGCTCACCGACAGCATCTCGAGCCGCACCATCCAGGTGCAGGGTTACGAAACGAAGCCCGACGAGAACATGAACCCCTGGACCAACGAGGTGGGGCCGGACTACTTCCGGACCATGGGGCAGACGCTGCTGCTCGGCCGCGAGTTCACGCCGAGGGACGCCGAGGGTGCGCCGCTGGTGGCCGTGGTCAACGAGACGTTCGCGCGCTACTACTTCGGATCCGAGAGTCCCATTGGCCGCCGCTTCGGATGGCGCGTGCTGAACGATCCGGGCGCCATCGAAATCGTGGGGGTGGTGAAGGACTCGCTGCACGGGACGATGCGCGAGGGGACCACGGAGGACAACCAGGTGCGGCGGTTCGCGTACACCCCGCTGCAGCAGGGGACGGAGCTGACCGGGATGACGGTGTACGTCAGGTCCACGCCGGACGGCAGCGCCGGTCTCATCGATCGACTGCGGGACGCGGTCCGGCGCCGCGATGCCAGCCTCCCGCTCTACAACGTCACGACGATGGAGCGGACGATAGACGAGGCGGTCTTCACCGAGCGCATGCTGGCGGTGCTGTCCGCGGCCTTCGGCCTGCTGGCCACGCTGCTGGCGGCGGTGGGGCTCTACGGACTCATGTCCTATACCGTGGCGCGCCGCACGCGCGAGATCGGCATCCGCATCGCGCTGGGCGCCGAGCGTGGCTCGGTGGTCTGGCTGGTGCTGCGCGAGGTCGCCCTGCTCACCGGCATCGGCATCCTGATTGGCGTCCCCGCGGCGCTGGGCTCGAGCCGCCTGGTCGCCTCGCAGCTCTTCGGTCTCTCGCCCGCCGATCCGCTGACGCTGCTGGCAGCCGCCACCACGCTCACCCTGGTCGGCGCGCTGGCCGGCTACCTGCCGGCACGGCGAGCGGCCGGGGTGGAACCGGTGCGTGCGCTCCGCTACGAGTGAGCGCGCAGCCGAGGGCGGGCGGTCAATTGAGCGATTGGCGATTGCAGATTGAGCGATTGATTGGGGATTGGGGGATTGGGGGATTGAGCGATCAATTGGCGATCGGGCGATCGTGGCATTGATGATTCGGTTATCCGCCGGTTGAGTCGACCGGCAGTCGAGGCCCGACCGCGTCTCACCAACGAATCACTCAATCCCCCAATCCTCCAATCACCAATTGATCACCCAATCATCAATAACCCAATCCTCAATCAATCGCTCAATCTGCAATCACCCAATCGCTCAATGGTAGTCTTGCGCCATGCGAATGGCAGTCCTGCTGGCGGCCCTCGGCGCGTGGGCGATTCCTTCGGCGGCGCAGACGGCCACCCCCGCGGCCGGGGTGCCATTGGACGTGGCCACGCGGCGCGCGGCGGTCATCGCGGATCTGCGATACAACCTCTCCCTCACCGTCCCGAAGGCGCTGGCTGATCCCATCACCGGGACCACCACCATCTCGTTCGAGCTGAAGGACAACACCGAGCCGCTGGTCGTCGACTTCGAGACGAGCCGCGATCACGTGAAGTCGGTCACGGCCAACGGCACCACCACCCACTTCGAGTACGTCAACGGCCACATCGTCCTGCCCAACACGGCGCTCAAGGTCGGGCGCAACGCCATCGACATCGAGTTCACCGCCGGCAACGACTCGCTGAACCGGAGCGCGGACTTCCTGTATGCGCTGTTCGTGCCCGCGCGGGCGCGGCAGGCGATTCCGGTGTTCGATCAGCCGGACCTGAAGGCGCGGTGGACGCTGACCCTCCAGTACCCATCGGAGTGGAAGGCTGTCAGCAATGGGGCTGAGGGCAAAGAGACCATTACGTTCTGGGACGGCAGCACACCCGGCTCGTCCGGCAGCGCGACCACCTTCAGCTTTGCCGAGACCGAGCCCCTCTCCACCTACCTCTTCTCCTTCGTCGTCGGCGACTTCAAGGTGGAGACAGCCGAGCGCAAGGGACGAACCTTCCGCATGTTCCACCGCGAGACCGATGCCGCAAAGGTGGCGCGGAACAAGGAGGCCATCTTCGATCTCCATGCCACCGCGCTCGAGTACATGGAGCGCTACACGGGCATCCCCTACGCATTCGGCAAGTTCGACTTCGTGCTCATCCCCGCCTTCCAGTTCGGGGGCATGGAGCACGCCGGCAAGATCCTCTACAACGCCTCGGGACTCATGCTGGACGAATCCGCCACACAGAACCAGCTGCTCGGGCGCGCCTCGGTCATCTCGCACGAGACCGCGCACATGTGGTTCGGCGACCTCGTGACCATGCGGTGGTTCAACGACGTGTGGATGAAGGAGGTCTTTGCCAACTTCATGGCGGCGAAGATCGTGAACCCGTCGTTCCCGCAGGTGAATCACGAGCTGCGGTTCCTGCTGGCCCACTACCCGGCGGCTTACGAAGTGGACCGCACGCCCGGCGCCAACCCCATTCGGCAGGTGCTGAACAACCTGAACGAGGCGGGCCAGATGTACGGCGCCATCATCTACCAGAAGGCGCCGGTGATGATGCGGCACCTCGAGGCCCTGCTCGGCGAGGAATCGTTCCGCGACGGATTGCGCGAGTACCTGAACTCGCACAAGTTCGGCAACGCCACGTGGACCGATCTCATCGCCGTCCTGGACCGGCGGACGCCGGCGGACCTTCGCGCCTGGAGCCAGGTCTGGGTGGAGCAGCCGGGACGCCCCGTCGTCACCACCACCCTGAGCGTCGAGTCGGGGCGCATCACGCAACTGGCCTTCGCGCAGCGCGACACGTGGAAGCGCGGCACGCGGTGGCCCCAGCAGCTGCGCGTGGTGCTCGGCTATGCCGACGGGCCGAGGACGATCGAGGCCAACCTCGAGGGTGACCGCGTCTACGTGCGGGAGGCCGTCGGGCTGCCCGCGCCGCTGTTCGTGCTGCCCACGGGCGAGGGCTGGGCCTACGGCGGCTTCGAGCTCGATCCAACGTCGCTCGCCTACCTCTCGACGTCGCTGCCGGCGATCGCCGACCCGCTGACGCGCGGCAGCGCGTGGGTGACGCTGTGGGACGCGCTGCTCGATGGCGCCGTGTCGCCCAACACCTTCGTCGATCTTGCCGCGGCCGCCCTGCCGAAAGAGACGGACGAGCAGCTCACCAGTCGCGTCCTGGGCTACGCGAGCAACGCGTGGTGGCGCTTCCTGCCCGCCGACGAGCGCGCCCGGCGCGCGGCCGACGTCGAGCGCCTCCTGCGCGGTGGGCTGGCGCGGGCGTCCACTCCGAGCCGGAAGGCCGCCTGGTTCGGGGCGCTCCGAAACGTGGCGCTGACGCCGGACACCGTGGGCTGGCTGCGTCGTGTCTGGGCAAAGACCGAGACCGTACCGGGCCTTCCTTTGGCCGAGGCCGACTACTCCACCCTGGCACTCGAACTCGCGGTCCGCGAGGTGGACGGGTGGAAGGGCCTCCTCACCGAACAGCTCGGCCGCATCGAGAACCCCGACCGCAAGGGCCGGTTCGAGTTCGTGATGCCCGCGCTCTCGGCCGACCCGAAGGAGCGCGATGCCTGGTTCCGGTCGCTGGCCGACGTGAAGAACCGGCGGCGCGAGCCGTGGGTGCTCGAGGGCCTCAACTACCTGCACCATCCTCTGCGCGCGCGCGCGTCGGCCGGCTACGTCATGCCCAGCCTCGAGATGCTGTGGGAGATCCAAAAGACGGGCGACATCTTCTTCCCCAAGCGGTGGCTGGACGCCACGCTGGGCGGTCACAGCTCCCCGGAGGTGGCCGGGATGGTGCGCGCGTTCCTGGCCGGGCTTCCGGCCAATTACCCGGAGCGGCTGAAGAACATCACCCTGCAGTCAGCGGACGAGCTGTTCCGGGTAGAGGCGGCGCACAGGCGGTAGTCGGCGACGGTTCTGAGGTTCTGGGGTTCTGGGGTTCTGGGGTTCGCGGTGTCGCTCGGGGCGCAATCCGTGTAATCTGCCGCGCATGTTCCGCATCTTCGTCATCGCCGCCTGCATCGTGGCGGCACCGGCGGCCGCCGCCGCGCAGTCCTCCCCGGTGACCATCCGCGCGCGTGCGCTCATCGGGGGGGCGGGGACCGTGATCGCCGGCAATACCGTCACGGTGCAGGACGGGCGCATCACGGCTGTCGGGACGACCAGCGGGCCGGTCACCCTCGACCTGGGCGACGTGACGCTGCTCCCGGGCTTCATCGACACGCACGTCCACATCGATTGGCACTTCAATGCCGAGGGCCGCTATCACACCGGGCCCGAGCCGCCGGAGCAGAACGCGCTCTACGCGGCCGAGAATGCCTACGTCACCCTGATGGCGGGATTCACCACGGTCCAGAGCGTCGGGTCGCCACGCGACAAGGCGGTGCGCGACGCCATCGCCCGCGGTGTGCTGCCGGGCCCGCGCATCCTCACGTCGCTCGGACAGGTCAGCAACGCGAAGCTCACGCCCGACGAGCTGCGCGCCCAGGTGCGGCAGCGCAAGGCGGAGGGCGCCGACCTGGTGAAGATCTTCGCGTCGGCCAGCATCCGCGACGGCGGCACGCCGACGCTGAGCCAGGAGCAGCTGGACGCGGCCTGCGCCGAGGCGCGTGCCCAGGGCCTGCGGTCCATGGTCCACGCCCACAGCCCCGAGTCGATGATGAGAGCTGCGCGCGCGGGCTGCACCGTGGTCGAGCACGGCGGCCTCGCCACGCCGGAGGCCCTGAAGCTGCTGGCGGACCGCGGCGTGTTCTTCGATCCAAACATCGGCCTGGTCACGCAGAACTACCTCGAGAACCAGGCGCGTTTCCTCGGCGTCGGCAACTACACCGAGGAGGGCTTCGCCGCGATGGAGAAGGCGCTCGGGATGAAGGACGCCATGTTCACGGCCGCGCTGAAGACGCCCGCGCTGAAGATCGTGATGGGCACCGACGCCGTCGCCGGCGCGCACGGGCAGAACATGCGCGAGATCTTCGAGCGGGTGAGGTCTGGCCAGTCTCCCGCGGAGGCTATTCGCTCGTTGACGTCGGTGTCCGCCGAGTCTCTCGGGCTCGGCAAGGAGATCGGCAGCATTGCACCCGGCTTCGCCGCTGACCTGGTCGCGGTCGACGGCAACCCGCTCACCGACATCAATGCCCTGCGGCGCGTCAGCTTCGTCATGAAGGGCGGTACGGTGTTCCGGGGCGCGGAACGTTAAGTCCGCCGGACCCGGCATGCAGGGCGCCGGCAGCTCCAGAGCTCGGGCGCGGCGGATGGGCTGTGTCCGGCTAGGCACAAGGATGACCGGCACGTCGGCGAAGCAAGCGGGGGCGGGGCCCTACGGAACGACAATCGTCTGCGGCGTCGTCGCTGCGCTGATCCCGCACGGATTCAACGCAAAGACTCTCAGGGTGTAGGTGCCTGGCGCGACCGATCGGCTCAAGGCGCGCTCGGTCGTCACCACCGCGTCCACCGCCGATCCCGTCGCAATCACCACATACGCCGTGGGGGCGGGCCCGACGGGGTCGGGCGACCAGTTGACCGTCACCCTTTGCCCCGCGCTGTAGGCCAGCACATCGATGGGGGCCAACGGCGGTCCGGTGCACGGGCCGGGCACCGTCAGCGCGAAGTGATTGGATCGCTCACTGGTGGCCCAGGCATTCCGCGCGCGGACCGCGACCAGGTAGGTTCCGGGCGGCACGCCTGCGAACGTGACGTGATCCACGAGGCCAAGGGGAATCGGCGTGTACGGCGGCACATCGACGGACAGCTCGAGCGAGGCGGGCGCCCCGCCCTCGTACGTGTTCGTCCACGCAAACGAGACGGTCGAGCCGTCGACCACCCCGAGGAGGTGTGCGGGTGCCGACGGGGCGAGGGGCGCGTTCACATGGAAGCGGACTTCGTTCGAGGCCATGCTCCGGACCGCGCCGTTCACGGCGTACACGCGCGCGTAGAACGACCCGGTGGGCGCTTCGAACGTGAACGTCGGTAATGTCCCGACGGGAACGCTGACGAGAGCATCGCCAGGCTGAATGCCGCCTTCCAGCACGTAGCCGGTCGGGGCCGGTCCCTCGGACGGCGTCGCCCATCGCAGGGTCACGATGTTCCCGGCCAGGGACTGGACGAACAGTTCGCCGGGCGCTCCCGGAGTTCCTGCGGCGGCCTGATCGACCGTGAGCACCTGGTCTCCGATGGTGATGGTGCCGGTGCGCGAGGTTCCCGTGTTCTGCGCCGTGGTGAATTCGACCACCCCGAAGCCGGCCCCGCTGGCCCCGGCCGTCACCGCCAGCCAGTCCGGAGCGTTCGACACCGCCGTCCACGCGCAACCCGCCGGGGCGAGCACCAGTGCGCGCCGTTCCGCTCCAGTGCCCAGGACGGTGGCGGACGGCGGCGCAAGGACGACAGCGCATCCCAGGTCGCCGCGGTCGTGCACGAACACATCGTCCTTGCCGTTCGTATCGCCATCGACGAGGTTGGTGGCCGACGACGTGAACACCACGTACCGCCCCGTCGGACTGAGGGCCTCGGCGTAGCTGGGGCCGTTCCCCTGGGTGCCCCCCGGCCCACCGCTCACCAGCGTCGTGGTCTGTGTGTGCCGGTCGAACACGAAGATGTCCTGCTGGCCATTCGTGTCACCGGGCACCAGGTTGGTGGCGGAGGAGATGAACGCCACCCAGTGGCCGTCCGCGCTGATGGCCCCGCCGCCACTCGAACCGTTCGCCTCTGCACCCGACGGCCCGACGCTCACCCGGAGGGGACTGCCGGTCTGTCGGTCCTGCAGGAACACATCGAACAGGCCGTTCGTGTCGTCCGGCACGAGATTGCTCGCCTGGGAGCCGAAGACCGCGTAGCGACCATCGGCACTGATGACGTCAGAGTGGTTGAAGCTAAAGTGATTCCCCTCGACTCCGCCCGGCCCCGCGCTGACCTTGGACGTCGTGGCCGTCTGTCGGTCGTGCACGAACACGTCGTTGATGCCGGAGTCTCCTGGGACCAGATTGCTGGCCCCGGTGTTGAACACCACCCAGCGGCCGTCCGCGCTAATCGAGGGACGTTGACTCAGAATATTCGCCGGGGTACCGCGCGCTCCGACGCTCACGCGTGTCGTCGTTCCCGTCTGCCTGTCGTGGACGAAGACGTCCTGCCCGAAGACCTCCTCCGTGCCATTGGTATCGCCGCGCACCAGGTTACTGGCATCGGACTCGAACGTCACCCAGCGACCATCGGCGCTCATCGACGGGTATTCACTGTGGGCGTTCCCCTGAACACCGTCCGGTCCGACGCTCACTCGCGTGGTCGCGCCCGAGTGCCGGTCGTGCACGAACACATCCCAGGCCTCGTTGGTGTCGCCGGGGACCAGCGTGCTGGCCCACGACATGAACGCCACCCAGCGGCCGTCGCCGCTCAGTGACGGAAACCGGCTGGCACCGTTCCCCTGGACTCCGCCCTGGCCGACGCTCACACGCGTCGTGGAGCCCGACTGCCGGTCGTAGACGAAGACGTCGTGCTCGCCGTTGGTGTCGCCCGGCACCAGGTTGCTGGCCCCCGAGGCAAAGGCCACCCAGCGACCGTCCGCACTGATGACGCCTCCAAAACTCTCGTCGTTACCCTGATCTCCGCCGGTGGCGACACTCACCCGCGTCGTCGTGGGTTGCGCGGCCGCAAGCGCGGGCACGAGGATCCCGAGTGCGCCGGCGAGCAGCCGGCCGCTAACCCCCGAAGGCAAGTGCCGCGTGCACATACGACCTCCCGAGACGACGATTGTCTGCAGCAGCGTAGCGCCGCTGACGCCGCACGGGTTCACCTGAGGATCCTCACCGAGTACGTGCCGCCTCGACGGCGCCACCTGCTCACGCGCGTCGTGGTGCCGCGCGACGCCCGGAGAAAGACTCACGACACTCGTGAGGGCTACAGTGCAAGAATGTGCCCAAGCGCGCCGTTCAGCGATCGGCCTCGAAACGGTCGACACGCGCTTTGGGGCCGAAGGTCTGGTGACGGAGTTCCGGCGGCGGAGCGCCGACCGACAGGCTGGCTCACGACACGCCCCGCGCCTCGTCAGTCAATGCCTGACGCACCGTACCCGCACGAACTCACCCGCGAGCCACCCGTTACAATTCATCCATGCGTAAGACAGCGGACATCGTCATCGTGGGCGGCGGCTGCATGGGATGCAGCCTTGCCTGGCATCTGGCCCAGCGCGGCGTCACCAACGTCGTCCTCGTCGAGCGCGAGGCGCAGCTCGCTGCCGGCTCCACCGGCAAGAATGCGGGCGGCGTGCGGCACCAGTTCTCGCACCCGGCCAACATCAGGATGTCCATCGAGTCCATCGCGATGATGGCCGACTTCGAGGCGCGCGTCGGCACGCCCATCGACTTCCACCAGGACGGCTACCTGTTCCTCGTGTCGAAGACCGCGAACGTGGCCACGTTCCTCCGCAACATCGCGCTGCAGCAGCAGATGGGCGTGGACGTGCAGTGGCTCTCGCCCACCGAGGCCGCGGCCATCGCGCCCGGGATCGACATCGAGGGCGTCCGCGGCGCGGCATGGTGCGCGGCCGACGGTGTGGCCGACCCGAACGGGGTGACGATGGGCTTCGCGAAGGGCGCGCAGGCACACGGCGTGGAGATCGTGCGCGAGACCGAGGTGACGGGCGTGAAACTGGATGGGCACCGGATTGCCGAGGTCCAGACTTCGAAGGGCAACATCAGCACACCGGTCGTGGTGAACGCGGCCGGCCCGTGGGCCAAGGCCATCGGGCGCTACTGCGGTGTGGACGTGCCGGTGGAGCCCGAGCGGCGGCACATCTTCATCGCCACACCCGAGCACGGCGGGTCGTGGGACGCGCCGGAGTGGGACGGCCGCATGCCTCGCTCGCGGGTGCTGGTCATCGACTTCGAGAGCACGTTCTACTTCCACCGCGAGGGGCCGGGCCTGCTCTTCGGCATGGGCGACCCCGACGAGAAGCCGGGCTTCGACATCACCGTGCGCTGGGACTTCCTGCCGAGAGTGACCGAGGTCGCGGTGCGACGCCTGCCGGCCATGGCCGATGCCGCCGTGTCGCACGCGTGGGCGGGGCTCTACGAGATGACGCCGGACCACAATCCCATCATCGGGCCGTCACCCGACGTGCAGGGCTTCTACACCATCGCCGGCTTCAGCGGCCACGGCTTCCAGCACGCGCCGGCCGCGGGGCGAATTCTCGCGGACGTGATGACGGGACAGGACCCGAAGTTCGACCTCGCTCCCTTCGCCCTGGACCGCTTCGCCACCGCCGCGCGCGGTGGCGAGCTGAATGTCGTCTAAAGAAACCACGAAGTCACGAAGGACACGACGGACACGAATCGATTCCCCCCAACTCTTCTTCGTGCCGTGCTTCGTGCCTTTCGTGTTCCCGGTGACACCGGCTACGGCACCACCACGGCCTGCGCCGCCGTCGGCGCGCTGGCGCCACACGTGTTGCGCGCCGTGACAGTCAGCGTATAGGTCCCGGGCGCCACCGTTCCCGAGAGCGCCCGCGCGCCGCCGGTCGGCAGGCTCAACCCGAACTCCGCCACGTGCACCACGTAGTCGGTGGGTGCCGGTCCCGTCTCTGCCGGCTCCCAGACCAGGGACACGGTTCTCCCCGAGCGATACGCGAGGAAGCGGCGCGGCGCCAGCGGCGCGCCCGTGCACGCGGCGGGGAACGTCAGCGTGACCTGGTTGGACGGAGCGCTTGCGCCCGCTGCGTTGGTGGCGTCCACCGAGAGGTAGTAGGTGCCCGGCGGCTGCGAGCCCCGGGGCGGTGCGGATGCCAGGTCG
>DAIRFN010000074.1:14591-18509 GCA_036795065.1 Vicinamibacterales bacterium | reverse complement strand
ACGTTCTCCAAGGACGTGGCGCCGATCTTCCAGGCCCGGTGCCAGTCGTGCCATCAGCCGAACTCCATCGCGCCGATGTCACTCATCACCTACAAGGAGGCCCGGCCCTGGGCCCGGTCCATCAAGGACCGCGTGATGCGGCGCCAGATGCCGCCGTGGCACATCGACCGGTCGGTGGGCGTGCAGCACTTCAAGAACGACATGTCCCTGTCGGACGCCCAGATCGAGACCATCGTCCGTTGGGTGGACGCCGGCGCGCCCGAGGGCGACCCGCGCGACCTGCCCCCGCCCAAGAAGCTGCTCGCCGAGAACCTGTGGCAGGGCGTGATGGACGGGTTCGGTGAGCCGGACCTCGTCATCAAGTCGCCCGACTACACGATGCCGGCCAAGCACCAGGACGTCTGGTTCCGGCCGATGAGCGACATCCCGATCTCCGAGCCGCGCTGGGTGAAGATGGTCGAGATTCGCCCGTCGAACCTGGCGAGCCGCAAGATCCTCCATCACTCCATCGCGTACCTCGTCCTCAACAACGACCCCGACGCGGTGAACACCGGCACGGCCAACGGCCCCACCGGCCCGCTCACGCGCGAGGACCTGGTGAACCGCCGCCCGCAGTTGATGGAGTGGGCCATCGGCAAGGGCTACGACCTGTTCCGCGCGGACACAGGCAAGCTGATCGTGCCAGGCGAGAAGATCTCGTGGGACCAGCACCTGCATGCCGCGGGCGAAGAGATCTCCGGAGGCTCGGAGATCGCCCTCTGGTTCTATCCGAAGGGCCAGGAGCCGAAGAAGCGCAGCTACCTGATCGGGTTCACCGGCCTTCGCACGCGCGGGTTCGTCGACATCCCGCCCAACTCGCTCGCGCACACCGAAGGCTTCACCGTGTTGAAGGAGAACACGCTCATCACCAACTTCCAGCCGCACTTCCACCTCCGCGGCAAGGCGATGAGGGTGGAGGCGATCAAGCCTGATGGCAGCCGCCAGGTCATCAGCTACGTCGGCGACTTCAACTTCAACTGGATGACCAATTACATCTACGAGGACGATGCGGCACCGTTGCTGCCGAAGGGGACGGTCATCCAGGTGAGCGCGTGGTACGACAACACGAAGAACAACCCGTTCAACCCCGACCCGGATCAGTGGGTGGGTTACGGGGACCGCACCGTGGACGAGATGGCCCACGCGTGGATGAACGTGGTCTACTTCACCGACGACGAGTACAACGCGCTGTTGGCCGAGCGGAAGGCGAAGTCCTCGACGACCACCGTCGAGCGCAACAACCAGCAGTAACGCACGTCGTCGTTGATACGCTCAACCGATGGGCCCTGGGCGGCGGGGTCGGCCCGCCGCCTGGGGGCGCCGGCGCCCGGTCCCCCGCCTGCGCCCCCGACCGTGTTGCCCTTCTCCTTCCTCGAGGGACGAGCCATGTTGCGTGATCGACAGTTCCTGGTAAAGCTGTGTGCGGCCCTCGTGCTGGGTGGCGGCGTGCTGGTCGCGGGCCAGCAGCTGCCCGGCGAGCCGCCCAGGCAGTTCGGGGCCAGCATCACCGGCGCGTTCGAGGGCTGGTTCGACGATCCCGACGGCACGCACAACTTCCTGGTCGGCTATCTCAATCGCAACATGTCGCGGGCGATGGACGTGCCCATCGGTCCGAACAACCGCATCGAGCCCGGGGGGCCCGACATGGGCCAGCCCACGCACTTCGAGCCCGGTCGCAAGACCGGCATGTTCCTGGTTCGCGTGCCGGGCTCGTTCACGCCGAAGGACCGCCTCACCTGGACCATCGTGGCCAACGGCCAGTCCACGGTGATTCCCCTCCGACTGCATCCCGACTACGTCGTCAGCCCGTTCACCGATGTTGCCGTCGGCAACAAGCCGCCGCAGCTGCGCCTCGAGGAGCAGGGCCCCGTGCTGCAGGGGCCCGTGGCCACCCTCGAGCGCGCGGTCACGCGCACGACGTCGGTGAAGGCGCCACTCGCCCTGACAGCGTGGGTCGCCGACGACGCGAAGTACTCGAGCGGGTCGAATGCACCGATGAAGGATCCGCCGCCGCCCGTGGAGCTCATGTGGTCGAAGTTCCGCGGCCCCGGTGACGTGACATTCGACGCCGCCAATCCCAAGATGGAGGTGCTCGAAGGCGGCCAGGTGAACGTGGCATTCCGGGGCAAGGCCACGGCCAACGCCCGCTTCAGCGCGCCCGGCGACTACCTGCTCCACGTCGTGGCGAACGACTACTCCGGCGACGGCGGTGGCGGCGAGGTGTGCTGCTGGACGTTCGGGCTGGTCAAGGTGACGGTGACGCCCTGAGCGATCGCGCGCTCGAATCCGCCGCCGCGAAGGTGCGGCGGCGCCTCGTCCCCTTCCTGTTTCTCTGCTACATCTTCGCGTATCTCGACCGCATCAACGTGGGCTTCGCGGCGCTGCAGATGAATGCGGCGCTCGGCTTCTCGGCGGCCGTGTACGGTTTCGGCGCCGGCATCTTCTTCATCAGCTACACGGCGTTCGAGATCCCGAGCAACATCATCCTGGCGAAGGTGGGCGCGCGGCGCTGGATCGCGCGCATCATGATCACGTGGGGCCTGGTGTCGGCGGCGATGATGTTCGTCCGTGACGCACCCAGCTTCTACGCCCTGCGTTTCCTGCTGGGCGCCGCCGAGGCCGGGTTCTTTCCGGGCATCATCTACTACCTCACGCGCTGGGTGCCCGCGCGCGAGCGCGCGCGGACCATCGCCACGTTCATGACCGCCGTCGTCACCGCCGGCATCGTTGGAGGGCCGATATCGGGCGCGCTGCTCACGCTCGATGGCGCGGGCGGCCTGGCCGGATGGCAGTGGATGTTCCTGCTCGAGGGGTTGCCCGCCGCGGCCATGGGGATCGTCGTGCTGTTCGTGTTGAAGGAGTCGCCGGCCGAGGCCACCTGGCTCGAGCCCGACGAGCGGGCGGCGCTCCAGTCGGCGCTGACTGCGGAGACCTCGGTCCAGACCGAACGCGCGCACGGCGTGGGCGAGGCCCTGCGCCATCCGTGGCTGTGGGTGCTGGCGCTCGTCTACTTTGTCGTGCCGGTGGCGCTCTATGCCTTCGGGTTCTTCCTGCCCCAGATCCTGCAGGCCGCATTCGCAGGCACGCCGTTCCAGATTGGCCTGCTGAGCGCCATTCCCTACCTGGCTGGCGCCGTGGGCATGGTCGTGACCTCCCGCCACTCGGATCGCACGGGCGAGCGGCGGTGGCACGTGGCCCTGGGCGCCGCGGTGGCCGGCGCGGCGTTCGTGGGAACGGCGTTGGTCCAGGGCCTCGCGCCCTCGCTGGTGCTGCTGTCGATCGCGATGCTCGGGTTGGCCTCGATGTTCGGCCCGTTCTGGACGCTGGCCACCTCGTTCGTGCACGGCGTCGGCGCGGCCGCCGGCATCGCCCTCATCAACTCGGTGGGAAATGTCGGAGGGTTCGTCGGGCCGTACGGGATCGGGTATCTGCGCGACGCCACGGGCGGCTTCTCCGCCGGACTCGTGGCCATCGGGATGATCGTCATCCTGGGCGGCGTGCTGGTGCTGGTCGTGCCGGACAGTAACGCGCCCCACACCTGACCATCGGCCCCGGCGATCAGGCCTTGTCCTTCGACGTTTCGCCTTCAGGCTCTTCCGCCTCTTCGGGCTCGGACGGCACGAACTCGGTCTCGTCGTCCTGCGCCATCGGGATCTGCGGCGACCGGCCGGGCCCCGTGGGAATCTCGGGACCGCGAATCTCATCCGGCGTGAGGTTGTCCTTCCGGTACGCGGCGTCTTTCTTCAGCCCCAGCTCGAGCTTGTCTCTCCATGTCATGACGACCTCCCCCCAACACCCAGACTAGCGGGAAATGCGGCCTGTCGGTGTGCCATTCAGCACACATGGAGGCTGTGCCGTATCGGACAGCACTTCCGGTTC
>DAIRFN010000074.1:8301-14491 GCA_036795065.1 Vicinamibacterales bacterium | reverse complement strand
GCGAACGTCGGTCGATCGTGCCAGTCCCCAGGGCCGCCTGAGCTTGCAGCGGCGGCTCGGTTCGTGATGTGGTTTCCCGATCATGAATCTGCTGGACGCACAACTTCAAGGGGCAAGTCCCGCCTCCATCGACACCAGCGCCGTCGGCCGGTGGATCACCGATTGGCTCGTTCACTCGCGTCTGGAAGCCCTCTCCAGGCAAGGTCCGTTCGAGATCATGTGGTGGCAGTGGATCGCGCTGCTGATTGCCGTCGCCGTCGCGTGGTGGGGAGGTCGGCTACTCGGCAGCGTGACACGCGGCATGCTCCGGCGCGTGGCGTCGCGCACCACGACCGAGTGGGACGACACGCTCTTCGACAGTCTCCCGCCCCCCATCGGCGTGGCCTGGACCCTGCTCCTCTTCGCCTCCCTCGGACACTCCATCGGGTTGCCCGATGCCGCCGAGCAGGCCATCAGCCAGTTCGTGCGGGGCGCCTGGGTGGCCACGATTTTCTGGTTCCTGTGGCGCTCGGTGAACGTCTTCGTCGAGCTGGCGCTGTCGCGGCCGTGGGCCGCGGGCAGCCCGTCGGCGCGCCACATGCTGACAATCGGAGCGAACCTGTCGAAGGGCGCCATCGTGGCGCTCGGCAGCCTGTCGCTCCTCGCCGTGTTCGGATACCCGGTGACGACGCTGCTGGCCGGACTCGGCATCGGCGGCCTCGCGCTGGCGTTCGGCGCGCAGAAGACCGTCGAGAACCTCTTCGGGTCGATGGCGCTCGCGGTGGATCAGCCGTTCCGCGTCGGCGACTTCGTGAAGGTGGAAGACTTCGTCGGGACCGTGGAGGACATCGGCCTTCGGTCGACGCGCTTCAGGACGCTCGACCGCACGCTCATCAGCATCCCGAACGGCCAGCTCGCCGACCAGCGCCTCGAATCGTTCGCGGTCCGGGACCGCATGCGCCTGGCCACGACCATCGGCGTCGAATACGGGACGACCAACGCACAGATGCAGCAGGTGCTGGACGGCTTCGAGCGCGTGCTCCGCGAGCACCCGAAAATCTGGCCCGACGCCATGGTCGTCAAGTTCAAGGAGTTCGGCGCCAGTTCGCTGGACATCGAGATCATGGCCTGGTTCGCGGTACCCAGCTGGGGTGACTTCCAGCTGTGCCGACAGGAGGTGTTGCTCGGGTTCATGCAGGTGGTCGAGCAGGCCGGGACCGCGTTTGCGTTCCCCACGCGCACGGTGCACCTGGTGGGCCCGGGCGCCTCGCCCGCGCCGGCCGGGTGATGGCTGGGCGGTGTTTCGTTCGGCGCCCATGCATCAGCGGCACTGCCGAACGTCGAGGTTCACCACGAGGTAGGGATACGGAGCGGTGAACGACACCGCGATCAGGTCGGTGTCGCCGTCGCCGTCGCCATCGCCGAGCTGCAGAGAGTCCCACTGGTGTCCGGGCGGAGGCGGCGGCGTGAACCAGATCCACTCGATGCAGACGCCCGGTACCGCGACGACGCCACCGAGGCCCGAGCGCGGCGAGTTGGGCACGAGGACGGCCCATCCGCCGAAGATGTACGCGACGGCTCCGATCCGTCTGCCGTGTTCCAGCCGAACCGGTATCGGCACCATCGGCCCCAGATTCAAGCTGCCCAGATCGATCTGATACACGGGAGTCTGAGCCTCAACGGTGGCACCCGGCAGCACGACCAGGCACGCCACCAGGGCCAAAAAGCTCACGCGCCTCGACGCCGCACCCCGCACGTTGGACATGGTCATGGAAGCCTCACCCTGACGCCAACTATGCAGGGAAGGCCTCCGTGGCGGCTGTGCCTTACGGGACAGCACGTCAGGTTCGGTCCATGTACGCTATACGCACCATGCAGATTGCCGTGTCGCCCGACCGCGCTGCCCCCGTCGTCGCGGTGTACCCTGTCGCCGAGAGGCCCCTGCCGCTTCCGATGACCGGCCGCCGCCGCCTGGCTGCAATCAGGCGGTGGACCGGTGGATTCGCGGAGGTCCTCCTGGTCGGCCTGGCGGTGCCGGCGGGCGTGTTGCTGGTGGGCCTCCCGATCGCGCTCCTGATCGGGCTGATCATCGAGCTTGCCGGCCGGCTGTGAGCGTCGTCACCGTCTCATCGACGGGAACGACGCAGATGCTCAGACGACGCGGCGGCCGCTCACCAGCCCTGCGAGGAATAGCACGACCGCGATGACCAGCAGAATGTGGATGAACTGGCCGACGGCGACGCCGCTCACCAGGCCAAGCAGCCACAGGATCAGCAGAACAACGGCGATGGTGTACAGCATGGCTCTTCTCCTCCCCTGGCGTCGTGCAACGAGTGAGCCATCGCTGTCGCGCGAAAAGACTTGCCCTTCGGGAAAGGGCGGCGGCATCGTCGCCGCGCGATCGGCGGCATCGCCGAGGTACCGGCGCGGTCGGGGGGTCAGGCTGCTGGAGGGTCGTCAGGTTCCGCCGCCGCGGACCCCGGTTCGGCGAGCGAGGTCCGGAACGTCGTCCCGAACATCTCCCATGCGGTGACGAAGAGCGCCGCCAGGATCGGGCCCAGGATGAAGCCCATGGCGCCGAAGAACAGCAGGCCGCCGAGCGTGGAGAAGAAGATCAGCAGTTCGTGCATCCCGATGTCCTGGCCGACGAGCCGGGGCCGCAGCACGTTGTCCAGGCTTTCCAGGACGAGCGCGCAGAACGCCGCAAGGGCGATGCCTCGCCAGACCTCGCCCGTGGCGATGAGGATGACCGAGGCCGGCACCCAGATGAGCGCGCTGCCGACGCCGGGCACGATGGCGAGGACGGTCATCACCATCCCCCAGAACACGCCGCCCTCGATCCCCACGGCCCAGAACGCCAGCCCGCCGATCACGCCCTTGGCCATGCCGATCAGGACCGTCCCCTTCAGCGTGGCGCGGGTGACCGACACGAACGTGCCGACCATGCGCTGCTTGTCCGCCTCGGTGAGCGGCAGGTAGGCCAGAACCGTACGGAGCAGCCCTGGACCTCCGGTCAGGAAGAAGAACATCGTGTAGAGCAGCACGAGGAACTGGACGATGAAAACCGCCGTGGCGCGCGTGGTGGCGGAGAGCGCGGCGAAGAGGAACGCGCTGGTGCTGCCCAGGAGGTCGCTCGCCCCCCTGAGGATCTGCGCCCGGTAGGGCGCGATGTGCTCATACCCGGGGAGGGCCTGCAGCCGGCGGTCGAACTCGCCGGGCTGATCCACCAGCTGTTCCAATCGTGGCCGGATGGTCTCGGCCACCCGCAGCGCCTCGTTCGCACCGGTCCCGAGCACCGTGAGCAGCGGCGCAATCACCAGCGTCAGGAGCAGCCCGAGCGTGGCGATGGCCGCAAGCGCCGCGTGGCCTCGGAACCGTCCGAGCAGCCACAGGTAGACCGGATAGCTCAGGCCGGTGAAGATCGCCGCCAGCAGGATCGTCAGGAGAAACGATCGGATCATGGCGACGAACGCCGCCGAGATCGCCGTGACGAGCAGCAGCAGAAAGGCCTGTCGGAAGCGTGTCTCTGTCATGGCTGGACGTCGCAATCATCTCAAGACGGGCGACAGGCCGTCGCGATCGCCGACGCGGTAGGACGGCGCCGACTCCGGCTCGACGACGGTGGTGCCGCGCACGGTCTTGTTGAAGTCGATGTGGAAGAACAGGCCCTTGAAGACGACGTAGGTGGTGCGGTTCCTGCCGCCGGTGGAGTACTGGCGCTGCACCTCGGCTGCCTCGAACGGCGTCGCGCCGATCTTCCCGCGCACGCGATCGTCCGACTTGAACGATCCGCGGGTGTTGAAGAGGCCGGGCTCGTCGAACAGCGCCTCGGGCACGCCTTGGTCCGGATCGTAGGTCGCGGTCGGGCAGACGATCTTGAAGATCTCGGAGACCACCTCGTGCTTGAAGCGTTGGCGATAGTTCAGGTAGCTGGTGACCCCCGGAATCAGGTCGCGGAACCCCACGAAGATCACGGCAGCGAAGACGAGCAGGATGCCGAGGCCGGAGGCGAGGAAGCCGAAGCCTGCCGGCAGGACGATCTCGACGAGCCCTCCGAACCAGAACAAGAGGAAGGGCGTGATGACGAGGATGACGGCCCTGGTGATGCTCCTCCTGAGCTGAAGGCGCAGGCCCTCGAGCTCGGCGATCTTCGGTGCGAGCACCGAATCGTAGAGGCGGTCGACCTCGGCCTTGTCCATGCTCATCGGCCGAGGCTCCCGATCTCGGGCACCGCGCGTTCCTCGGCTGACGCCTCGAACAGCGGCCGGCGGCTGAAGCCGAACGCATCCGCCACGATGTTGGCCGGCACGGTCTCGATGCTGGTGTTGTAGGCGGTGACCGCCGCGTTGTAGGTGCGTCGCGCCGCCGCAATCTGTGCCTCCACCTCGTTCAGCGAGCGTTGCAGCATCAGTACCGTCTCGTTGGCCTTCAGATCCGGGTAGGCCTCGACCCGGGCCACCAGCCCGCGGAGCAGGCCCGACATCTGCCCGTCGAGCGCAAGGCGCTCGGCTGGCGACGTGTCGGCGGCCGTGGCGCGGGCGCGAAGCTCCGTGAGCCGCTCGAGCACACCCCGCTCGTGGCTCATGTAGCCGCGCACCGCGTCCACGACCTTCGGGATGAGATCACAGCGCTGCTTCAACTGCACGTCGATGGTGCCGAACGCGTTGTCGGTGCCGTTCCTGAGGCGGATGAGACGGTTGTAGAGGCTGACGCCGAAGAGGAGGGCGAGAACGAGGACGAGCGCGACGACACCGAGCATGGAGGGGAATAGTAGCCGAGGATTGAAGGATTGCCGATTGAGCGGTTGATTGAGGATTGGGAGATTGGGCGATTGAGCGCTTGATTGAGCGATTGGTGGATTGAGACATTGGGCGATTCGCCGAGTCGGGCTGCGACGCCCGCAACGAATCACCCAGTCATTCAATCACCCACTCACCAATCAATCACCCAATCCGCGCAATCGCTCACTCTCCAATGAATCGCTCAATGAGCAATCCTTCAATCATCAATGGACCGCCCTCCCAGAGGCCGCTGCGCGCTGGCTACGTGCCGGCCGGGTCGGCCAGGGCCGCCAAGTTGTCGACGTCGGTGAAGGCCAGCGATTCGGAGTTCACGCAGTGGCGCTGGTGGCTCGGGGCCGGGCCGTCCGGGAAGACGTGGCCCAGGTGGCCGTCGCAGCGCGCGCAGAGGATCTCGATGCGCACCATGCCGTGGCTGCGGTCCGGACGGACGGCCACGTTCTCGTCCGCAACGGGCTGGAAGAAGCTCGGCCACCCGGTGCCGGAGTCGAACTTCGCGTTCGAGGCGAAGAGCGGCAGGCCGCAGCAGACGCACGAATAGACGCCGTGGCGCTTGTTGTCCAGGAGCGTTCCGCAGAAGGGCCGCTCGGTGCTTTGGGCCCGGGCAACCTGGAACTGCTCAGGCGTCAGCTGCGCCCTCCACTCCGCGTCCGTCCTTTCCACCCGCGGCACGTCGATGGGCCCGACCAGCTGCCCGCGCGCGTTGAACACCTTGACCGACACTGTACCTGGCATGACCCTATGATGCCCGCCTTCGCTCTCCACCGCCACCCAGTCGAGCTATGGCGGGCAGCCCGTTGGCACCTGCCCGCCCCGTTCGCACCGGCGCGAACCCGCCTTAGAGATGCTTTCTAACCCCCATCAGCGTCGCGCCGGCCATGAGCCACGGCGCGTAGTCGATGATGATGCCTCGGTAGTAGCCGGCGGAAAGGAAGACCTGCCCCTCTGTGGCCCAGCTGCCGAGCAGCGTGAAGCGGATGGCGCTGACCATCCAGGTGGCCAGCACCCACAGCAGGGGAACGGTCACCACTGCGAGGCCCACATGTCGCCAGGCCTCACGGCGGCTCTCATCGTCCTCGGTTGGTCCAGGCGGGGTGTCCGGCAGCCTGGCGCCAACCAGGCGCGGCGCCGCCCACCACAGCACCACGGCAAACATCACCCACCGCCCGCGCTCGGTCAGGTTGGCCGTGATCCACCACGGCGCGGAGCCGTAGCTCGACACGCGCACGGCGTCGAGCGCGAGCTGCATCGCGGCGTCGACCACGAGCGCCACGACGGTTGCGACGACGAACGCGAAGGCGTGATCACGCGGCTGCGCGAAGGGCTGCGCCTTCTTGATGCAGAGGTCGATGCGGGAATCGGTGGCCACGGTGCTCCTCGGAAGGCCGCTATTGTAGCGAGAGCCCGCGTGC
>DAIRFN010000074.1:905-8201 GCA_036795065.1 Vicinamibacterales bacterium | reverse complement strand
ATCGGTGGCCACGGTGCTCCTCGGAAGGCCGCTATTGTAGCGAGAGCCCGCGTGCTCTCCGGCGCGGCCGCGCCCGACACCGCCGAGCCCCGCGGCTTCCCGTGAGCCTGATGACGGCGATACCAATCACGCCAGGGCGCGGACGATCTTCGCCGTCGTGACCACCTGCCCGGTGTGCCGCGACGCGTGCTCGGCAGCGTGAAAGAGGAGCCCGAGCACGGTGGAGGGCAGCTGTAGGCGCCCCACGCCGCGCGGATCGAGCAGGGTGGCCTCCGGCGTGGATGCCAGCTGCGCCAGCGCGCGCTCCACCATCGCGCGCCATTCGCGCAGGAGCTGCTCCGCGCCAGGTCGCGGATCGCCCGGCGCCTTCTCGACCACGAGCGCCGCCTTCTGCGCCGAGGTCAACGCCTCGCCACGCGCGTAGGTGAGCAGGCGGTCCGTGCTGCCCACCAGGTGCGCGAGGTGAAAGCCCACCGCCGCGGCGCCGCCAGGCTCTCGCCAGATCTGGGCGATGGTGAGACCGGCCACCGCCGCCTCGCAGTCCTCGATCGCCATCACGAACGCGTGCGCGGCGGGCTGCAGGAGCGAGAGGATGCCGGGCAGCGGACCACGCAGCCACGGCTCGGGAAGGGGAGGGCTCATCCGGCGATCCTGCCACCACCGGCGTGGCCTCGTCCACGAACAACGGGCCGACCCTTCGAGTCGGCGTGTGGCGCACGCTTCGCTCAGGGCAGGCCCGTGTCCGTGAATCACAGCCGGTTCATGTCCTCATCGGCGCATCTGCGGCTCCAGTGTTCATCTTGGCATCTGCGGCGAGTCATCTGCGCATCTGCGGCCGTGGTTTCATCTTGATCATCTGCGGCCCGCCCGTGTCTAGAACGCCCATCTGAGTCCGAGTCTCAGCAATCGGGGGTTCATGATCTCCAGCGGCCGATCGAATCCCGTGTTGCCGGTGGCCGTCACGTCGTACTGCCGGCCGAGCACCGTGGACGAGTTGAACAGGTTGAAGATGTCCCCCGTGAACGACAGCTCGCCCGCGCGGCCCACTTCGAAGGCCTTTTCCAGGCGCAGGTCCAGCGTCGTGATGCCCTCCAGCCGCTCGTCGCGCGGGTTCACCAGCAGCACGCGCTTCTCGGGCAGGGTCGGATCGGCCGACTCCACCGTCTCGAAGTACGGCTTGCCGTAGCCCTCACGCGCGATCAGGTTGGCCGCGACGTTGATGCCCCAGGGCATCTGATACATGCCCGACGCGGCGAACTGGTAGCGGGGCAGGATCATGTAGATTTCGCTCTTCCCGCTGCCGGTCGTCGACGTGACGTAGGCGCCGCCGTCGATGTTCGGCCACGTGGTGGAACCACCCGGATCCTGGATGGCCGAAGGGGTGTCGAAGTGCTCGGTGTGGTTGTTCGTCGAGAACGCGATACGCCCCATCCACCGGTTCGACAGGCGCTTGGTCGCCTGGACCTCGAAGCCCACGTACGTCTGGTGATAGTCGGGACGGTTGCGGAACTCCACGCCGTTACCCACCGGCAGGCGCGACTCGATTGGCGCGTAGTACTCGCGGCTGTAGTTGCCGATGCCGGCCGCGCTGCCGTCGACCACGCCTTCGACGGCGTAGTCTTCGCGGGTGAGTCCCACCAGCGGATACACGTTCGCCTGGGCGACGAGGTCGACGCTGCTCCAGATGACATCGGTGAAGCGGCGCCATGTGAATGATCCGCCGACGGCGAACTGCGGCATCACCTCGTGGTCGAGGCCGACGACGAACTCGTGTGTCTTCGGCGCGGTGAAGTCGGGATCGACACGGTTGAAGTTGATGCCGGCCGCGGGATTCGACGGATCGACGCCCGCGTAGGTGAGGAGCTGGTTCAGCTCATCAGGGTCGGCCACGTTGTTCCCGTTCCGATCCGTGGCCGAGTAGATCAGGATGGCCTGCGAGGCGGCCGAGAAGGCCTGCACCGTGCCCGACCCTATCTGCGTGCCGAAGATCCCGTAGCTCGCGCGCGCGACCGTGCGCCCGGCGTCGTCGAGCATGTAGCTCAGGCCGACGCGCGGGGAGAAGAGGCTGGTCTCGATCAGGCCCTCCTCGGCGGGCGCCACGATGGCCGGCAGCAGGTCCGGGAATCCCGGTATGGCGTCCTGCCGGCTCTCGAGCATGGATGCCGACATCCGGTCGTACCTGAGCGATAGCTGGGTCGTCAGGCGCCCGGAGCGAATCGTGTCGCCCACGTACAGGCTTTGCGACAGCAGCTCGCTCGAGGCGAAGAACGGGCGCCACAGCCAGGCCTGGATGCCGCGGCTCGTCGCGTAGTCCGCGGCATGGAGGTTGTCCGCGCCGCTGCCGGGGAACTCCTGCCGCTCGTCGTCGCGCACCTTGCGCCAGCTGCCCCCAAACGCAATTTCGTGCGTGCCGCGGAACCAGGTGCCGTCGGCGAGCACGCTGTTATCTGGCCGCTCGGTCTCGTAGAACACGTAGGAGCCCCGGCGCACCCGCTGGGCGTCACGATACCCGGTGGTGTCGAGGCCGCCCTGCGGCGTCAGCGAGAAGCCGCCGCCCACATGGGCCGCGCGCGCCGTCAGGAACACGCTGTTGCCGATGGTGAAGTTCACCGCGCCCTTGTAGAGCGGCGTGGGGCCGGTCTGGTCCCACGTGGTGGGCGCCGCCCGCAAGGGGCTGGCGCCGCGGCCGTTCTTCTCCTTGTTGCCGCGGAAGTACAGGAACTCCGGACGGATCGACGGCGTCACCTGCGCGGAGGTCTTGAAGGCGACGTTCTCGAGTTTCGTGGCATCGGGGTCACCGTTCAGCGTGTAGAGCGTGCTGTCGGTGCGGCCGTACGATCCCCAGGCCCACCACTTGCTGCGCATGATCGGGCCGCCGACGTCGAAGCCGCCGTCCGATAGTTCCTTGATGCGGTTGCCCTTGCCGCTCTGGCCGGCCAGCGGCAGCAGCTCGTCCGGAAGGTTGCTGCTCTGCAGGCTCTCCCCGGCGCCGTAGAAGTGCGCGGCCCCGCTCAGCCTGTCCGCTCCGGTCTTGAACTGCATGTTCAGCTGCACGCCGGCCGTCGGGTTGGTGGCCGACGCGCCGCCCGTCGTCACGCTCATCTCCTCGAACATGTCGAAGTTGTAATAGGTAGGCGACGAGCCGGTGGCCGCGAGATCGGTCACCGGGATGCCGTCGAGATTCCACGTGTTGTCCACGCCCGCGGCACCCTTGGCCACGAAATTGGACTGCTGGCCGGACTCGGCGCCGCCGACGTTCACGCGATCCACCACCACGCCGGGCACCGTCTGCAGCACGACCCACGGATCGCGTGCTGATGGAATGCGCTGCAACTCGTCCAGCGACACGCTGGTGGTGACCGTCTGCCGGCCCGGATCCACGACCGGCGGCTCGGCGCTCACCTGCACCGCCTCGGCGACGCCGCTCACCTGCAGCGTCATCTTCAGCGGAACTGCGGTGCCCGCCGTCACCGTCACGCGGTCGATGCGCGCGGGGGCGAATCCGGACAACGTGGTGGTGACGGCGTACTGGCCCGGAGCCAGGTTCAGGAAGTGCGCTTCCCCGGCGGTATCGGTGGTCTGGCTGTGGATCGACGGGCCCGACAGCTCCACAACGGCGCCCGGCACGACCCCGCCCTGGGGGTCCTGTACCGTGACATCGATGCGGCCCTGGAACAGCGTCTGCGCGGACGCAGACAACGAGAACAACAACGTGAGCACGACAGCGGCGGCGCTGGTCCGCATGTGATCCCCCTTGATGAATCGCGGGACGGCCGTGGCGATGCCGTCACGCGTCGGGGTTACGCAGGAGCAACGGCGATACCAGCCGGACCATGCCACCCGAAAATGGTGGGATGTGGGGTGGGATGGGCCGAGCGTGAAGGTGCGGGTGACCGGCGATGGCCGCCCGGTGACGAGTGCCTGGAAGACTCGGAGGTGCGAGAGGGGGCCGGTGCGTCAACGTCCCGCGACGATCCAACCAGACGTCGAAATCCCTCGATAGGAATCCAAGGCGTTGTTGTGCTGTCCCTCCTTACACGGTGACCGACCGCGCCGTGCAGGTCGGCCTCATCACGCGTTACCGCGGTGTCTTCCTCTTCTCCAGGTACGCCGCCCGGAGCGCCGTCACCAGCCGCTCGTCCACGAGGCCCGGCGGATCTCCCGCGTAGGTGAGGCCCTTGTCCTCGCGGAACTTGTCAACGGCCGCGATCGCCTCCGCGTCGTACTCCGCGTACGCGCGGTTGTAGTCGGCCGACGCCCGGCGCGACTCGGCCTGCACCTTCTGGAACTCCGCGGGGTTGGTCTTCCGCAGGTCCTGGTCGCGCTGCGTGTTCACCGCGGGCGGCTCGGGGAAGGCCCCCAGTGCCGGGCGCCAGTAGCCGAGCGCGTGGAGCATCCGCTTCAGCTCGATGACGTCGGGCCCCTCGATGCGCGAGAAGGTGCGATAGCCGAGGCGCCGGGCGGTGGTGTAGTAGATGCGCTTCATCTCGCCGACCGGCTCGGCGTGCTCGCCCACCTCGATGGCGAGCGCGATGTGGTCGCCGCCGCGCCCGGGCTCGTTCGGGTCGGCAACCTTGATGGCGGCTGATTGCAGGTTGCCCCACCGCCGGTCACCGCCCTTCGCCTGTCCCGCTTCCATCGCGAGGATCATGCGCTCGGCCAGCGGCATCCCCGTGCCTTCCGTGGCCTCGAAGGTGGCGGCCACGGCCTCGACCACCTCGGGCCCCACCATGATGTTGGCCTGCACCGTGTAGTTCGGGCCCTGGCGGCTGCCGGCCCACGCCCCGTTGCCCTTGCCGGTGTGCGCCGCCGCCCGCCCCTTCATGTCGATCATCCCGAGCTGTCTCGACTCTCGCCCCTCATCGTCTCCGAGGAGCTGCTCGACGGCGTCCTTCGGCTCCACGTCCCTGGCCATCAGATCGAGCCCGCGCACGCCGTACTCGACCACAGTGGACGCCTGCGTGCAGACGGCGCCAACACCGGCGCGCACCCACGGCACGGCGCGGCCCACGAACGGCACGCGGGTGGTGACCGCGGCGCCCGATTGGCCCGTGGCGGGATCGATGGCGCACAGCGAGAACGTGGAGTACTGCGGCTGGCCCTCGTCGTTGACGGCCACGCCGTCCGCGGCGCGATACTGCGCGGCCGCGATACGGGGCACGGCCAAGGCGACAAGGAAAACGAGGGCGGGGACCAGACGAGACATGTTTCCTCCTGACGCGGGCATTTTATCCGGCTTACAATGCTTGGTCTTGAGGTCTTGGAGCGGTGGCGGGGCCGACGTTTTCGGCCCAGTGGTACTCCCGACAGTGTTCTTCCGACTCCCGTTTCCCGACTCCCGACTCGATCGTTCCTCCCGACTCCCGACACGATCGTCCTTCCCGACATGATCTCCATCCCGTCGCGCATTGCCACGCTCCTCAACGTCCAGGTTCGCCAGGTCGACGCCGCCATCGCGCTGCTGGACGACAAGGCCACCGTGCCCTTCATCGCGCGCTATCGCAAGGAGGCGACCGGCGGGCTGGACGACACACAGCTCCGCACGCTCGAAGAGCGCCTCGGCTATCTGCGCGAGCTGGAGGATCGCCGCGCCGCCATCCTGAAGAGCGTGGACGAGCAGGGCAAGCTCACGCCCGGGCTGAAGGCGCAAATCGACGAAGCCGACACGAAGGCGCGCCTCGAGGATCTGTATCTGCCTTACAAGCCGAAGCGGCGGACGAAGGGGCAGATCGCGCGCGAGGCCGGGCTCGAGCCACTGGCCCTGGCGCTCCTCCACGACCCGACGCTCACGCCCGAAGCCGTCGCGGCCGGCTCTGTCGACACGGAGAAGAAGGTGCCCGATGCCGCGGCGGCGCTCGAGGGTGCGCGCTCCATCCTCATCGAGCAGTTCGGCGAGGATGCCGAGCTGGTGGGCGGCCTGCGCCAGCTGATGTGGGACCGCGGTGAGTGGAAGTCCACCGTGGTGCCGGGGAAGGAAGAGGAGGGGGCGAAGTTTTCCGACTACTTCAATGGCTCGGAGCCGGTGAAGAACCTCCCATCCCACCGTGCGCTGGCGTTGTTCCGCGGCCGCAACGAAGGGTTCCTCCGGCTGAGCGTGGTGTTACCAGACGAGGAACTGCGGCCCGGCGCGCGGCCAGAACCGGAGCGGCGCATCGCGGCCCGTGTGGGTATCGAAGACCGGAATCGTCCCGCCGATGCGTGGCTGCTCGAAACCGTGCGGCAGGCCTGGAAGTTCAAGCTCTCCGTGAGCCTCGAGCTCGATACCGAGCAGCGCCTGCGCGAGGCCGCCGAGACCGAGGCCATCCGTGTGTTCGGCCGTAACCTCCACGACCTGCTGCTGGCCGCGCCGGCCGGGCAGCGCATCACCATGGGCCTCGATCCGGGCATTCGCACCGGCGTGAAGGTGGCCGTGGTGGACGGCACGGGCCGGCTGCTCGAGACGGCCACCGTCTACCCGCACGAGCCGAGGAACGACTGGGAGGGCGCGCTCCGCACGCTGGCAGTGCTGGCGGCGAAGCACCACGTGCAGCTCATCGCCATCGGCAACGGCACCGCCTCGCGCGAGACCGACAAGCTGGCCGGGGATCTCATCGCGCGCTATCCCGAGGCGAAGCTCACGAAGGTCACCGTGTCCGAGGCCGGAGCCTCGGTCTACTCCGCCTCCGAGCTGGCCTCGAAGGAGTTCCCCGACGTCGACGTGTCGCTGCGCGGCGCCATTTCCATCGCCAGACGCCTGCAGGACCCGCTGGCGGAACTGGTCCGCATCGAGCCGAAGGCCATCGGCGTGGGGCAGTACCAGCACGATGTGTCGCAGGTGCAGCTCGCGCGCACGCTCGACGCGGTGGTCGAGGACTGCGTCAACGCCGTGGGCGCCGACGTGAACACCGCCTCGGCACCGCTCCTCTCGCGCATCTCCGGGCTCACCGACACCATCGCAACGAACATCGTCTCGTTTCGTGACGAGCATGGCCCGTTCCGGACGCGCCAGCAGCTCTTGAAGGTGCCGCGCATCGGCGATCGCACCTTCCAGCAGGCGGCCGGGTTCCTCCGCATCATGACCGGCGACAACCCGCTGGACGGCTCCGCGGTCCATCCCGAGGCCTACCCGGTGGTCGAGCGCATTGCCGCGAAGACCGGGATGCCCGCGCGCGAGCTGATCGGGAAGAGCGCGGTGCTGCGGACGCTGACGCCCGAGGACTTCGCCGACACGCAGTTCGGCGAGCCCACCGTGAAGGACATCCTGAAGGAGCTGGAGAAGCCCGGGCGCGACCCGCGGCCCGAGTTCCGCACGGCCGC
>DAIRFN010000074.1:0-895 GCA_036795065.1 Vicinamibacterales bacterium | reverse complement strand
TTCAACGAAGGCGTGCAGGGGATGAACGACCTGCAGCCGGGCATGGTGCTCGAAGGCGTGGTCACCAACGTCGCCAACTTCGGCGCGTTCGTGGACATCGGCGTGCACCAGGATGGCCTGGTCCACGTGTCACAGCTGGCGGATCGGTTCGTGAAGGACCCGCGCGACGTGGTGAAGGCGGGGCAGATCGTCAAGGTAAGGGTCGTCGAGGTGGATGTGAAACGCCGACGGATCGCCTTGACGATGAAGAGCGCAGAGGGGCCGCAGACGAACACGGATGTGCCGCAGATGAACGCGAACAGGCCGCAGATGAACGCAGATAGGGCACGCAAGGGGGATGGCCAACCGACCGTGCCGACACGTCCGCAGGTGCCCGCCACCTCCATGGCCGCCGCCTTCGCGAAACTCAAGACATAGAGAAGATCGGGAGAACGGGACACCAGGCCGGCGTATCGCTCGGGCACGGCACGCGCGCCGGAGCACACCCCGACGCACTCAGCACCGCACCCTGCACTCTGCACCCCGCACGCAGCGCTCTCCTGCGCCGTCCCCTACACGTTGAACTTGAACAGCAGCACGTCCCCGTCCTTGACGACGTACTCCTTGCCTTCCATGCGGTAGAGCCCCTTTTCTCGCGCCTGGGCGATGGACCCGCAGGCCACCAGGTCGTCGTAGGCTACCGTCTCGGCCTTGATGAACCCGCGCTCGAAGTCCGAGTGGACGACGCCGGCCGCCTTCGGCGCCGTGTCGCCGTGGTGGATGGTCCACGCGCGGACCTCCTTCTCGCCCGCGGTGAAATAGGTGTGCAGGCCCAGCAGGTGATAGGTGGCGCGGATGAGCGCGCCCACGCCGCTCTCGTTGACGCCGAGCTCCTTCAGGAACGCCTCACCCTCCT
>DAIRFN010000336.1:0-5559 GCA_036795065.1 Vicinamibacterales bacterium | reverse complement strand
CAGGGTGTGACACTCTCGCTGGGCTCCGGGCAGGGTGAGCGGCCGTTCGACGTGCTCGCCTGGGCGACCTCGCCCGAGCGTGGCGCCGAAGCGCTCACCATGGAGCAGGCCGTCACAGCGCTCACACGCGGCTCGGCGCATGCGGAGTTCACCGACCGGGAGAAGGGGCACCTGACCGTGGGCGCCCTGGCCGATCTCACGGTGCTCTCGGCCGATCCGTTCACCGCGTCGCCAGCGGACCTGGCCAGCGTGCGCAGCGTTCTGACTATGATCGGGGGACGCGTCGTTCACGATGTTCGCTGACCTGCGATCCTTTCTCGATCACCTGCGCCGAGACCGCGATCTCATCGAGGTGTCCGCGCCCGTGGACGCACGCCTCGAGGTGGCCGAGATTCACCGTCGGGTCATCGCCGCGGGCGGTCCCGCGCTGCTCTTCACCAACGTGCGGGGCAAGGCGTTCCCCCTGGTGACGAACCTCTTCGGCAGCGCGCGCCGAGCCGAGCTCGCGTTCGGCGAGCGCCCCCTCCGCCTCATTCGCGACATCGTCCACCTGGCCGAGACCATCATGCCGCCGACGCCCGGCAAGCTGTGGGGCGCGCGCGGGCTGGCGGCCGAGCTGATCAAGGTCGGCATGCGACGGCAACGATCCGGTCCGGTCACCGACGTGGTGACTGGCACGCTGGGCCTCGACCAGCTGCCCGTGATCACGTCGTGGCCCGATGACGGCGGTCCCTTCGTCACGCTGCCGCTGGTCTACACCACGCACCCCGACGGCAAGGGATCGAACCTGGGGATGTACCGCCTGCACGTGCACGACGCGCGTACAACGGGGATGCACTGGCAGATCGGGAAGGGCGGCGGCTTCCACTACCAGGTGGCGGAGGCGCGCGGCGAGGCGCTGCCCGCGACGGTGTTCCTGGGCGGGCCGCCCGCCTTGATCCTCGCCGCGATTGCGCCGCTGCCCGAAAACGTCCCCGAGATGATGCTCGCCTCGCTCATCGCCGGCCGCAGGCTGCCGCAGGTGCCGGGCCCTCACGGTCACCCGCACCCCCTGGTGGCGACCGCGGAGTTCGCGCTGATGGGCGAGGTGCCGCCCCAGGTGAGGCGGCCCGAAGGCCCGTTCGGCGACCACTACGGCTACTATTCGCTGCGCCACGATTACCCGGTGCTCCAGGTCCGGCAGGTAGCCCACCGCCGCGACGCCATCTATCCGGCGACGGTGGTGGGAAAGCCTCGACAGGAGGATTTCTTCATCGGGGATCTCCTGCAGGAGCTGCTGTCGCCGTTGTTCCCGCTGGTGATGCCGGCGGTCGAGCAGCTGTGGTCCTACGGCGAGACCGGTTATCACTCGCTGGCGGCCGCGGTGGTCAAGCAGCGCTACAAGCGTGAGGCCATGGCCAGCGCCTTCCGCATCATGGGAGAAGGCCAGCTGTCGCTCACCAAGTTCCTTCTCCTGACCGATCGGGCGGTGAACCTGAAGGACTTCCGTGCGACGCTGGAGCACGTGCTGGCACGGACCGACCCGCGGGTGGACCTGTACGTCTTCTCGAATCTGTCCATGGACACGCTCGACTACACGGGCCCCATGGTCAACGAAGGCTCGAAGGGCGTGTGGCTGGGCCTGGGCGACCCGGTTCGGGACCTGCCGCGCGCGTTCGCGCCGGCCGTGCCCCCGCCAGCAGACGTGGCCGACGTGCGCGTGTTCTGCGGCGGCTGTCTCGTGGTCCAGGGACCGGGCTTCGCGGACCACCGCGACTGGGCGACGCGCGTAGCGGCCCACCCGGCCTTTGCCGGCTGGCCGCTGGTGGTCGTCACCGGGAGTCGGTGGGGCGTGAGTGCCGACCGTCTGCCCGACGATGCGGCGCGCGCCACGCGAAGCGAGATGAACTTCCTGTGGACCACGTTCACGCGCTTCGAGCCCGCCGCCGACATCCACGCGGCCGCCGCCCGCGTGGTGCGGCATCATGTCAGCTACGAGCCGCCGGTGGTCATCGACGCCCGGATGAAGCCGTGGTATCCGGCGGAGCTTTCGTGTCGTTCGGACATCGCGGCCCAGGTGAGCGAGCGGTGGAAGGAATACTTCCCGACCGATCGCGTGGAGATGGGCGACTCGGAGCGCGGCCACCTGGACTAGATCGCGGCCATCTGGACTAGATCAAGGTTGCCCCCCGACCTCACGACCCAAGCCCCAAGCCCCAAGCCCCAAGCCCCAAGACCCAAGACTCAGTGGAATGAGATAATCACCAGGTGAGCGACACCACGACCAACGGCATCCGCGTGCAGGTCTCGGCCGAGTTCCTGCCCGATCGCAGCTCGCCCGGCGAGGCCCAGTATGTCTTCGCGTACCACATCACCATCTCGAACGTGGGCCCGGAGGTAGTGCAGCTCATCAGCCGGCACTGGATCATCACCAATGCCGAGGGCGAGACCGAAGAGGTGCAGGGCCCCGGGGTGGTGGGGGAGCAGCCGGTGCTCAAGCCCGGCGAGCAGTTCGAGTACACGAGCTTCTGTCCTCTCAAGACCAATGTGGGGACGATGCACGGCAGCTACACCATGGTGACGACCGGCGGCGACGCGTTCCAGGCGAAGATCGCGCCGTTCACGCTGGCGGTTCCGTACGCCCTCAACTGACATGGCCTTGATGCGTTCCGGCGCGCCGCGGATGGCCCGGGCCGAGCGGTCCGGCGTCGGGCGAGGTCTGCCGCAGTCGGCCGAGGCCGGCACCAAGAAGCCCTTCAACAAGGGCGCGGCCTGGCGGGAGGCGCGCGAGCTGCTGTACGCGCACCGCAAGCGCCTGCTGACGGGCCTGGCCTTGATGCTGGTGTCGCGCCTGTCGGGGATCGTGCTGCCAGCGTTGTCGAAAGTCGTCATCGACGAGGTGATCGGCAAGTCGCGGGCCGAGCTGCTGATGCCGATTGCCCTGGCGGCGGGCGCCGCCACGCTCGTGCAGGCCGTGACGAGCTTCGCCCTCTCGCAGGTGCTCGGCGTGGCGGCGCAGCGCGCCATCACCGACATGCGCATCCGCGTGCAGGCGAAGATCATGCGCCTGCCGGTCCGCTACTTCGACTCGACGCAGTCGGGCGTGCTGCTGTCGCGCATCATGACCGACGCCGAGGGGATCCGGAACCTGGTGGGCACGGGCCTCGTGTCGCTGGTCGGCGGCGTCGTGACGGCGGCCATCAGCCTCGTGGTGCTGCTGTACATCAACTGGCGGCTCACGCTGGTGACGGCGGTGGTGCTGGCCCTGTTCGGCGGCGGGATGGCGTACGCGTTCAAGCGGCTGCGGCCCCTCTTCCGCGAGCGCGGCAAGATTCAGGCAGACGTGACCGGCCGGCTCACGGAGGCCCTCGGCGGCATCCGCATCGTCAAGAGCTACACCGCCGAGAAGCGCGAGGAGATCGTCTTCACGAAGGGCGCGCACCGTCTGTTCAGGAACATCGCGCAGTCGATGACCGGCGTCTCGGCCACCACGTCGGGCAGCACCGTGATCGTCGGCGTGATCGGCGTGGTGATGATCTGGATCGGCGGCGGCGACATCCTGGCGGGCCGGATGACGCTGGGCGACTTCATCATGTACGTGTTCTTCATCGGCCTGCTCGCCGCGCCCCTCATCTCCATCGCCAGCATCGGCACGCAGATTACCGAGGCGTTCGCGGGTCTGGATCGCATCCGCGAGATCCTCGACATGCAGACCGAAGACGAGGCCGACGTGCACAAGGCGCCGCTCGGCGCCATCCACGGCGACATCCGCTTCGACGACGTCTGGTTCGAGTACGACCCGGGCCGGCCCGTCCTGAAAGGCGTCAGCTTCGAGGCGTCGCCGGGTACGACGACGGCGCTCGTGGGATCCAGCGGCTCCGGCAAGAGCACGCTCATCAGCCTGGTGATGGCATTCAACCGCCCCCTGCGAGGCCGGATTCTCGTGGACGGCCGCGACCTGGTCGAGATTCCGCTGCGCGACTACCGCGAGCAGCTGGCGTCGGTGCTGCAGGAGAACTTCCTCTTCGACGGGACCATTGCCGAGAACATCGGCTACGCGAAGCCGGGCGCCACGCTCGACCAGATCAAGCATGCCGCGCAAGTGGCGCACTGCGAGGAGT
The DNA here is from genome assembly GCA_036795065.1 of Vicinamibacterales bacterium. GTDB lineage: Bacteria > Acidobacteriota > Vicinamibacteria > Vicinamibacterales > UBA2999 > VFZN01. Next base: position 1,459 of record DAIRFN010000336.1, on the reverse strand, counting down.
TCATCCTGCGCTTCCCGGATGGCTACGACACGGTCGTGGGAGAGCGCGGCATCAAGCTCTCGGGCGGCCAGCGGCAGCGCGTATCGATTGCGCGGGCCATCCTGGCGCAGCCGAAGGTGCTGATCCTGGACGAGGCTACGTCGAGCCTGGACAGCGAGAGCGAGGAGATGATCCAGGACGGCCTGCGGACGCTGCGGGCCGGGCGGACGACGTTCGTCATCGCCCACCGGCTCTCGACCATCCGCAGCGCCGACCAGATTCTGGTGATGGAGGGCGGCGAGATCGTCGAGCGCGGCACACACGACGAACTGCTGGCGGCCAACGGGCGCTACCGGCAGCTGTACGACAAGCAGTACAAGCTCGAGACCAACCGCTTCATCAATCCGGGCGAGGACTGGACGCCGGAGGCGCCCAAGGTGGTGGTGCCGAAGCCCGCGGCGTCCACGAGACTCTGACGCCGCCGGGGGGCCGCCGCGTGCGGAACCTCGCGGGGGCCGCTTCGTATTCTTGTGTGGAGAGGCGCGATTGAACGATCCTGCCCAACTGCTTTCCCTGTTCCTGAACGGCGCGCTCGGGCGCTCCGGCCGAAAGCGGGCTCGGAAGGCAGCGAGGTTCGTGACCGGCCATCGGGGCCTGGTCACCTCCAGTGCCCTGCTGGCGGCCGCCGGCGTGGCGTGGGGGATCTACGACAGTCTCAAGGCAGGTGCGGCGGGTGCGGTGCCCGGGTCGGCCACGACCGGTGTGGTGCCGGTGCCGCCCATCCCCGGCCAGGCGACGGTATCGACCATGCCGGCCGAAGTGCTGCGCATCGTCCGCCTGGCAGTGTCGGCCGCCCGCGCCGATGGCACGCTCACGGCCCCCGAGCGGGCCCTCATCCTCGAACAGGCACGGAAGGCCGGCGTGGAGGCCGCGGCCGCGCAGGAGATCGATCGGCCGCACCCGCTGGCGGACATCGTCCGCGGCGTCACCGACGACGTTGCCTGCCACGACCTCTACATCCTGGCTTTCACCATCGTTCGAGCCGACGAAGAAGTGACCGGCGGCGAGCGCATCTACCTGGCGCAACTGGCGCACCAGCTGGGCCTCGACGCGGCCACCGCTGCGCGACTCGAGTCCGAAACGACCGCGCGCATCGACGCCGCCGGCAACGCCTGATTCCTGACTCCTGACTCCTGACTCCTGACTGCTGATTCCTAACTCCTGGTTCCTGACTCCCGACACCCGACGACACGAGGCAGTTTATGTCTGCACAGCAGTGGTTTATGGCCATCGGCGGCCACCAGGTCGGCCCCGTCACCCAGGACGAGATCCTGTCGAACCTTCGCAACGGCAGCATCGACGCCGAGACGCTGGTGTTCACGTCGGGGATGACGACGTGGCAGAAGGTGAAGGACGTGCCCGCCTTCGCGGCGTTCATCCAGCCCGGCGCTTCGGCGGGGCAGGCCCCACCGCCGCCGAT
>DAIRFN010000335.1:4360-5563 GCA_036795065.1 Vicinamibacterales bacterium | reverse complement strand
CACGAGGTTTCAGCTGTCAGGTGTCAGAGCGCCTGCCGATTCGAGTGGCCACTGGGGCGATTGCCTGCGGCGTCACGGCGACGCAGAGCGACGGCGCCGTCGCCTGGAGGAGCGGCGACTTCCTCACTTCCGAAGCACCGCCGACCCTGATCGACATCGCCGGGCGCCAGCACCTGGTCGTCGTGGGCGGCGGCACCATCAACGGCCTGGACCCTGTGACGGGCGCCATCCTGTGGTCCCATCCGCACGATCCCGGCAACGATCTCAACTGCAGCACGCCGCTGTGGGGCGCCGACCACCTCCTCGTCGTTTCGTCGGCCTACAAGGCCGGGAGCCGGGCGATTCGCCTGCTGCCGGAGGGCAACGCGACGTTTACCGAGGAGGCGTGGTTCACCAACCGCGTGCGGTTCATGTTCCTGAGTGCGCTGCGGCTGGGCGATTTCGTCTACGGCACCACGGGCGATTTCGGCCCGGCGTTTCTCACCGCGCTGGACGTGAGGACAGGGCGAGCGGCGTGGCAACACCGCGGGTTCGGCCGCGCCAGCCTCATCCATGCCGATGGCAAGGCCATCATCCTGGACGAGGACGGCGACCTGGCGCTCGCCAGGCTGGCGCCGGAGGGTGTGACGATTCTGTCCGAGTCCAGGGTGTTCGACACGACGTCGTGGACCGTGCCTTCGCTGGCCGGGACCACGCTGTACGCGCGTGACCGCGAGAAGATCGTCGCGATCGACCTGGGGGCGCAGCAATGATGGCGAGGCGTCCGTGCCCCGAGGGGCTCGTCCTGGCCGCGTTCATCGGCGCCCAGCTAACCACCCTCGGTGCGCAGGCGCCGGGGTTTGGCGGCACCTGGCGCCTCGACGAGGCGCGCAGCAGGGTTCAGGCCGGCGCGGGGCTCTTCGGGCTCATCGGCGCGGGCGTGCCGCCGACGCTCCACATCACGCAGCCCGCCAACGGCACGCTCGTGGTCGAGAGCCAGATCAACGAGGGGCACGCGCGGATGTACGCCCCGCGCGGCAGGACCACCACACCCGTGGGCCAGGCCGGTACCATCACGATGGTGTCGACGTGGAGCGGCAGGTGATGCCCGTGCTGTTCGAGGGAGCCCAGCGGTATGAGGACAGGGATGTCCTTGCCGAGGTCGTGGAGCTGGGGCCATGGGAGTTCATGCCAGAGCATCTTGCGACCTCGTCTCGCGATCCG
>DAIRFN010000335.1:0-4350 GCA_036795065.1 Vicinamibacterales bacterium | reverse complement strand
CGACGTGGAGCGGACGGTCGCTTTCCGCCGAAGGCACGCAGGAATCGGCCGCGGGTACCACGACGACCGTGAGACAGGTGAAGGAGGTCTACACGCTGAGCGCGGACGGGACGACGCTCACGATCGCGGTCACGGCCGCCAGTGGCCCCGAGACCCGTGCCAGTTCGCTCGTCTTCACGCGCCTCGCCAGTGTGGGCGCCTGCGAGTCGTGGCCAACGCCGTGCAAGCGGGTGCCGTGATGCATCAGGGGCGATGAGCAGGATGCGCCGGCACTGGCTGGCCGCGGCGGCGCCTGCGCTGTCGGGCATCGCCGCCATCGACGCCGCGCGCGCGCAGGGCGCCCGCGTCCCCGTCATCCTGCTGTCGATCGACGGCCTGAAACGTGACTATGCCCTCGACGCCGACACGCACGGCCTGAAGGTGGCGAACCTGCGGCGACTGGTCGCCGATGGCGCGTACGCGACGGGCGTCACCGGTGTGACGCCGACGGTCACCTATCCGAGCCATACGACGATCCGGTGGGTGCGCGGATCAGGCACAGCATCGTCCAGTACTGGCGCGCCGCGGTGGGTGAAGACCGCAAGCTGCTGCGCGCGCTCTCCACGCCGGGCCTGCTGGACGAAGCCGAGCGCGATCTCGGGCCCTCGGCGGGTTCCCGACGGCGTCGCTCCTCGGAGGCCTGAAGCCCGGCTCCAAGACCGGCAGCGCGGTGAGCGGCGCCCTCGTGCGACCGGCCGCCGCGCCTGGCGGCACGCACGGCTACCTACCCGGTCCAGCCGACATGGAGGCGTCCTTCTTCATCGTCGGCGAGGGCGTCCCGGCGGGGCGCAACCTGGGTCGGCTCGACATGCGCGACGTGGCGCCAACGGTGGCCGGCAGGATGGGGATCGCCCTGCCGCGCGCCCAGGGGCGCCACAGGCTGCCCGCGTCGATGTTGCGCCCCTGAGGAGACTCTTAGAACCGCACGCTCACGCCGCCGCCGAGCCGCATGATGTTGCGCTCGCGCGACAGGCGGAAGTACTTCGCATCCACGTCCGCCCACAGCGCGCTGACCAGGCGCACACTGGCACCAACGCCCGCGCTGAAGGCATACCCCGTGTGCGAGACGGACTCGTCGAACGCCGGCGTGAACGCGGTGCTGTCCAACCTGAACTCCTGCTCCGTGTTGTTGATCCCGAGCCCGCCCGCCAGGTAGGGGCGGAAGCGCTCGGTCTGCACGGGCAGTTCGTAGCGAAGGCCGAGCGTCCCAATCATGGTCTGTCCGTCGGTTGATGCCCGCAGCCGGGGAACGGTGCCAGGGAAGTTGGGCAGGTTCGGAAAGCCCGGCGTGCCGAACCGACCGGTCCCGAACCTCCCGGCACGGCTCGACATCCAATCGGTCAGGGTTCGCATCCCGTCCGTGCGGCCGTCGAAGTCCAGCACCCGGTCGGTAAAGCCGCCCGCGGCCGCATCGATCCACGTGAAGTCGCCCTCGAACCAGAAGTGCTCCGAGAAGCGGTAGCCGAACGACCCGCCCAGGGCCAGCTCAGCGTCGCCCGACACGGTGGCCGCCGCGGAGTTGAACGACGCGCGGAAGCGCTCGTCCTGTGCCTGAGCGAGGGACGGGACGAGGCAGATGAATGCGACCAGCGCCGCGATCGGCGCCTTTGTGACGATTGTCATAACTGCTCCAGAAGATGTGCTGGCTCGAGGGCACTGTGCGGTCGAGACCAGCCGGTTTGTCCGCCTGTGGAGACGAAGGACAGGCGTCACGGGCTCTGACAGCAAGGCGTGTGCCGCTGAGGTGGCCGCCGCGGCCCCTGCGCGATCTACACTGGGCGCCACCATGCCACTCTCCCGCCGCCGATTCATCGCTTCCAGCGCGTCGCTTGCAGCGGGTGTGGCCGCCGGAACCGAACAGGTCTCGGCGCAGGCGGCCCAACCGACGGCGCCCGCGGGCTCGGCACCAGGGCCAGACCCCCTGGGCGTGCGGGCCGACTTCCCCATCGTCCGCGGGCGCACCTGGCTGAACTCGGCCTACATTACTCCCGTGCCCGAGCAGGTGGTGGCCGCGGGCCGGGCATTCGTGGACAGCAAGGCCGTGCGCCCGATTCCGCTGGGTGAGATGCTCCGGAAGACCGACGAGGTGCGCGCGCAGTTCGCGCGGCTCATCAACGCCGCACCGGACGAGATCGGCTTCCTCTTCTCGACCAGCGAGGGCGAGAACGTCGTCGCCAACGCTCTCGACCTGAAGTCGGGCGACAACGTCGTCATCGACGAGCTGCACTACGAGACCGAGTTCGTCCTCTACCGGCACCTGCGCGACACCAGGGGCGTGGATCTGCGCGTGGCGAAGCACCGCGACGGGCGCGTCGAGGCGCGCGACGTCGAGGCGCTCGTGGATCGGCGCACCCGCCTCGTATCGGTAGCGTGGGTCTCGCACCAGAACGGCTTCCGCCACGACATGCGTGCCATCGCGGACGTGGCGCACGCGCGGGGCGCGCTGTTCTATGCCGACGGCATCCAGGCCGTCGGGATGTTTCCCACGGACGTCAAGGCGGCCGGCGTGGACGTGATGTGCAGCGGCACCTACAAATGGCTGCTCGGCAGCTTCGGCGTGGCGCCGTTCTACGTGCGGCGGGATCTGCTCGACCGCATCCGGCTCGATCGCTTCGGCGCCCTCCACGTGGAGCGCGCCCGGGAGGATGGTGGGTTCGATCTCTACAAGACGGCGAAGCGGTTCGACTATTCGACGCTGCCGTTCGGCGAGGTGTATCAGCTGGGCGCGGGGCTCGCCTACCTGGCACGCGTGGGCGTGGACCGCATCGAGTCGCACACCGTCGCCCTCGCGCACCAACTGCGCTCCGGCCTCGCGTCGCAGGGCTACCGGCTGTTCACGCCCGACGGTAATCGCTCGTCCATCGTCACGTACTACACGTCGAAGGCCCCCGCCACGCTGACGGCCGCGTTCGAACGTGGGTCCATCGACGTGACGGTGCGCGGCGCCCTTGGACAGGTGCGGGTGTCGCCGGCCTTGTTCAACACCGGCGACGACATCGAGCGGTTCCTCGACGTCACGCGCACGCTGGCCTGACCGCCGTGGTACCACCGCGGCTGTGAATCGCCGCCCGCGGCGCGCGGGCTACAATGGATCGTGAACACCAGAACTGACAGCCCGGCTCCTGCCGGCTTTGCCTCCCTTGGCCTCGCGGATCCCATCGTCAAGGCCGTCCTGGCCCTGGGATACGAGGAAGCCACCCCCATTCAACGCGCCGCCATTCCGGTGCTGCTCGCCGGCCGGGACATCATCGGCCAGGCGGGCACGGGCACCGGCAAGACGGCCGCGTTCGCGCTGCCGCTGCTCCATCGCCTGCTCGAGACGCCGGCCACGAAGAAGGGCGCCCCGCGCGCGATGATCCTGGTGCCCACGCGGGAACTGGCCATGCAGGTGGCCGAGGCGATCCACAAGTACGCCAAGCAGACACGACTCACGGTGGTGCCTCTCTACGGCGGCGCGCCCATGCACCAGCAGGTCCGCGCGCTCGGCCGCGGGGTGGACGTCGTGGTGGCCACGCCGGGCCGGGCGCTGGACCACCTGCGCCGCGAGACGCTGGACCTCGCGTCACTCGAGGTGATGGTCCTCGACGAGGCCGACGAGATGCTCGACATGGGGTTCGCCGAGGATCTCGAGGCGATCCTCACCTCCACTCCGGACACGCGCCAGACGGCCCTCTTCGCCGCAACGATGGCGCCTCGCATCGCGTCCATCGCCGAGCGCCATCTGCGGAAGCCCGAGCGCATCACCATCAAGGCCGAGAAGCGTGCTCCCGGCAAGATGCCGCAGATCCGGCAGGTCGCCTACGTGGTGTCGCGGCAGCAGAAGGGCTTCGCGCTCGGCCGGATCCTCGAATTCGAGGATCCGACATCGGCCATCGTCTTCTGCCGCACGCGCCTCGAGGTGGACGAGCTGACCGATACGCTCAAGTCTCACGGGTACGGCGCGCTGGCGCTGCACGGAGGCCTGGACCAGCGGCAGCGGGACCGCGTGATGCAGATGTTCCGCACGGGCAAGGCCGACGTGCTCGTGGCCACGGACGTGGCCGCTCGCGGGCTCGACATCGAGCACGTGTCGCACGTCGTCAACTACGACATCCCCACGGCGCCGGAGGTCTACGTGCACCGGATCGGCCGCACCGGCCGCATCGGGCGCGAGGGCGTGGCGATTACGCTGGTCGACCCGCGCGAGCAGCGGACCCTGCGCTACATCGAGGGGCTCACCAAGCAGAAGATCGACATCAGTGCCCTGCCGACCCTGGCCGCGCTCAAGGCACGGCGGCTCGACGCCACGCGCGCCGCGCTCACCACTCGAAT
>DAIRFN010000073.1:0-18540 GCA_036795065.1 Vicinamibacterales bacterium | reverse complement strand
AAGAACACGAAGGCTCTGTGAGGATGCACGCGTGACATCCCACAGAGATCTTCGCTCCGTCGTGCCTTCGTGGTTTCTTTCGTCAGCTGTACGCCGCACCAACCATGATGCGCCTGATGCGGCACCACGGCGAGCCGTGCGAGGGGTGGTTGATCTGCACCGGCTGGCCCTTGGCGTCGCCCGTGGTGCCGAACATCTCCCAGTGCTCCTTGCCGGTGATGGCGTCCAGGTTCTGCCAGAAGTCGGTGGTGATGGCGTTGTAGGTGACGTCGCTCACCATCCGCGTCTTCTTGCCGTTCTTGATCTCCCAGAACGCGTCGCCGCCGAACTGGCCGTTGAAGCGCTGCTGGTCGATGGAATAGCTGCCGCGCCCGTCGATGAGCACGCCGTCCTTGGTATCGGCGATGATCTCGTCCGGCGTCGGCGACCCCGGCGGCCCCGGATCCACGTGGACGTTGGGCATGCGCAGGAACGGGTAGTTCCGCCACGACGTGGCGAACGTGCAGCCGCGTGACTCCTTCTCACCGATGTAGTGCGCCGTCTCCCGGTTGGTCTGCAGGCCCACCAGCGTGCCCTCGCGCACCAGCGGCCACGATCCGGACTTCACGCCGTCGTCGTCGTAGCCCACCGTGCACATGCCGCCGGCCATGGTCCGGTCCGCCGTCACGTTGAACAGCTTCGAGCCCATCACGCGCTTGCCGATGTCGTCAATCTTCACGAAGCTGGTGCCGGCGTAGTTGGCTTCGTAGCCGACCACGCGATCCAGCTCCGTCGGGTGCGCGACGATCTCGTGAATCGTGAGCATCGCGTGGTTCGGCGTCATGACAATGTCCTTCAGTCCCACGCCCACCGGCGGCGCCGTGCAGTGCTCGACGGCCTCGGCGCAGATGCGCTCCACGTTCTCGAGCATCTTCCCCTCGGTCACCACTTCGTAGCCGGCCGTCCGCGGCGCCACGCTATAGGTGCGCGACTTGAACGTGCCGTCCTTGAGCGCCGACACGGTGAAGCCTGGCGCCGTCCGCCAGATCTCCTGCTCGATGTACGACCCTTCGGACGTGGCCAGGTACTTCCACTCGAAGTCGAACGCCATGGACGACTGCACGCGGATGATTCCGGGAACCTTCAGCGCGGCCTCGTTGATCTGCATCAGGAACGCGAGCTTCTCGTCCAGCGACACCTCTTCGGGGTTCACCTTCACGGGCACCGACCAGTAGTCCGTGTAGGCCGGTACCGGGGCCAGCGTCACCTCGAATCGTTTGCTCACCGCGCTGGCCTTCGCGACGTCGGCGGCCTGGGCCGTGATCTTCCGGATCTCGTTTTCGGTGACGAGCGGGCTGCTGGCAAAGCCCCAGACGCCGCCGTGGATGACGCGCACCCCGAAGCCGGCGCTCTCCTCGCGCCCGCGGCCGCCGAACCCGAACGAGTCGGTGACGATGCGGTCGCGGACGGCGACGCTGTCGTTCACGTTACGGGTGAACCGGATGTCGGCGTACGAGCAGCCCATGCGCTTCGCCTCGGACAGGGCGATGTCCGACAGGCCCTTGAAGCGCGACTCCAGCACCTGCCCACGCGGCGACTGGGCCACCAGGTCGCCCATCAGGTCGCTGGCGTAGAGCGCCACGCCCGCGGCGCTCAGCGTCTTGACGAACTCACGTCGCTTCATAATGTCTCCCAACAAAAGACACCACGAAGGCACGAAGCACACGAAGATCGGCACGAAGGTCTTCCCGGGGTCACGCGCGCATCTCCCGATGACTTGTGCGTGTCCCCAACAATGAATACTTCGTGCCCTTCGTGGTTCCCTTCGTGTCTTCGTGGTCTCTCTAAACAGCGGGTGAAATCGAGGTCATGGTGAAGTCCTCGAGCTTCATCGGCGGCACCAGCGCCGTGCCCGGGTTGTCGTAGGCCTCGCCCGTGTGCATCGGCACCGGGCGGCCCAGCATCGAGATATTGTTGAAGCTCACCGCCGGCGACTCGTTCCACCGGAAGTTCTGGACCGGCCCGGCGATCTCGCCGTTCTCGATGAGGAACAACCCGTCACGCGTCATTCCGGTGTTCAGCAGCGTCATGTTGTCCACTGGCCGGATGTACCAGAAGAACGAGACCAGCAGGCCCCGCTTGGTGGACTTGATCATCTCGTCCACGGTGGCCGTGCCGCCCTCCATCACGAGGCTCATGCCCGGCGAGGTGCCGGTCGCCTCCTTCTTCTGGCGTTGCGCCCAGTAGCGGTCGTAGAACAGGTTCCTGACCACGCCCTTCTCCACCCACGTGACGCTCTTCGCGGGCAGGCCGTCCTGCCCGATCGGCGACTGCCGGAGGATGGCGTTGCCAATCTCGCTCCGCAGGGTGAAGTTGTCGCCGAACACCTTCTCACCCAGCCGGGTGGTGCCACGCTCCTTGCCGCTCATGAAGCTCCGGCCCTCTTCGGCGGCCCGGGCGTTCAGCGACCCCACCATCAGCGACAGGTAGCGCGCCGCGGGGCGCGGTTCGAGGATCACCGTGTAGTTGCCCGGCTCGATGGCGCGCGGCTTCGCCGACTTCAGGGCCTTGTCGGCGGCCACGTTCGTGAGCATGTCGGCATCGATGTTCTTGATGTCCTTCACGCCGGTCGTGCCCGCCCAGCCCGAGCCCGTCTGGTCCGGCGTGCGGCACGTGAGAATGAAGCTCGCGTCCGCGTAGTGGAAGTACGTGAACAGGCCCTCGGAGTTGGCGCTGGCTTCCACCCAGTCGAACTTCGGGATGTAGCCGGCGCCGAGCACGCCCTTCTTCTCGCAGATATCGGTGCTGATCTTCACCATCTGCGCGCGCTCGGCGGGGCCGAAGCCCACGGCCGACGGCAGCGCCGCATCCACCTCGATGTACTGCTGCGGCGGCTTCACCAGCGGCATGACCTCAGGGTTCTCGGGCTTGCGCTGTGCCAGCGCCTGGACGCCATCGATGATGCGCTTCAGCGACTCGTCGTCGAACTGGTGCGTGGAGGCCGTCGCGGTCTTCTTGCCGAAGTAGACCGTGATCTGCACCTCCTGGTCGTGCTCGATGAGGTTCGCCGTGATGCTCGAATTGGCGAACCGCGTCGCCGACCGCTCGCCGCCGGAGAAATCCACCTCCACGGCGTCGGCCTTGCACATGTTCAGCACCTTGTCGGTGATTGCCTTGACTTCGTCTCTCGAATACGCCATCGCGGGACCTTTGTCGTCGTGGGTCGTGGGTCGTGGGTGTTACGAATACGCCGTGCCGACCATGATGCGCCGCAGCAGCATGGGCGACGAGCCATGCGACGGGCGGTTCGACTGAACGGGCTGGCCTTTCGCGTCGCCGCCCATGCCGTGATGCTCCCACGTCTCGGGCGGGCCGACGGCGTCGAGGTTGGCGAAGAAGTCCGTGGTGATGGCGTTGTAGGTGAAGTCGGTCGCCATGCGCGTCTTCTTGCCGTTCTTGATCTCCCAGAAGGCATCGCCCGCGAACTGGCCGTTGTAGCGCTGCTGGTCGATGCTGAAGCTCCCCTGCCCATCCACCAGCACGCCGTCCTTCACGTCCGCGATCATCTGGTCCACGGTCGGCGAGCCGGCCGGGCCCGCCTCCATCTGCACGTTGGGCATCCGGAGGAACGGGTAGTTCCGCCAGTGATTCGCGAAGGTGCAGCCGCGAGAGGTGGTCTCACCCATGTAGTGCGCGGTCTCGCGGTTGGTCTGCAGCCCGACAAGCAGGCCCTCGCGAACCAGCGGCCATCGCTGCGCTTCCACCCCATCGTCGTCGTAGCCGACGGTGGATGCACCGCCCGGGTGCGTGCGGTCGGCGTAGATGTTCATCAGCTTCGACCCGTAGCGCAGCTTCCCGAGATCCTTCAGCGTGATGAAACTGGTGCCCGCGTAGTTGGCCTCGTAGCCGACGATGCGGTCGAGCTCGGTGGGGTGCGCGACGATCTCGTGGATGGTGAGCGCCGAGTGCGACGGCATCAGGATCAGGTCCTTCAATCCCGTGCCCACCGGCTTCGCCAGGGCGTGTTCCACGGCTTCGGCGGCCACGCGCTCGGCCTGGCCCCGCATGTTCTTCTCGGTGAAGAACTCCCAGCCACGCGTTTCGGTGCCCGGGTTGTAGGTGCGCGACTTCACCTGGCCGTCGCGCATGGCCGTGGCGGTCATGCTGGCGGCGGTGTAGTAGAGCACCTGCTCGATGAACGACCCTTCGGTGGTGGCCAGGAACTTCCACTCGTAGTTGACGTTCACCGCGGCCGTCGCCATGAAGACGCCTGGCGCCTTCTGCATGGTCTCGGTGATGGCCACCAGCTCGTTGACCTTGTCCTCGAGCGGAATGGTCCACGGGTCCACCTTGATCGGCGTCTGCCAGAAGGTGTCGTAGGCTTTCACCGGCGCCAGGCGCACGTCGAACTTCTTGGCCAGGGCACTGGCGCGAGCCACGTCGGTGGCCTGCGACACCACGCGCCTGATCTCCTCCGGTGTCACGACGGGACTGCTCGCAAAGCCCCACACGCCGCTGTGAATGACGCGCACGCCGAACCCGAACGTCTCTTCGTCGCCGAACTGGCCGAAGCCGATGTTGCCGCTGTTGGCGATGAGGCCGTTCCGCACCGCGACCCCGTTGGACCGATTGAACGTGAACCGGATGTCGGCGTACGAACACCCGAGACGACGCGCATCCTTCAGGGCATCCTCCGACCAGGTCCGGTAGTTCGGGTCCTTGACCGGCGGGACGGGCGACGTGGATTGGCGGGCGAAGACCAGGCCTGGCGCAACGCCGAGGGCGACCGCGCCAAGCCCGACGGATTTGGTGAAATCACGCCGGGAAATCATCGGCGGTACTGTATCACCGCAACCCGGCGCGCCGGCGCAGCCACCACTCGCCCGCCAGGCACGCTACGAAGATCGGGAACCACCACAACGATCGCATCGGGTATCTCGCTTCCGGCGTTCGCACGTCGGACCGCAGCGCGCGCAGCGCTTCGACCAACCCGTCCACGGCCGTGTCCGCCACCACGAGCCCACCGGTGCGGGCGGCCAGGGCGTCGAGGTCCGTGTCGACGGCCGGGCCCGCGGATCGAGCGTCCTGCATCACCTGGATGGCCACTCGTCCCTCGCCAAGGCCTTCGAGCGCCGCCGTGACCGTGCAGGTCGCGCCCGATACCGGGGGGCGCGCCTGCCCCACGAAGGATCCGGGCGCGTCAGACGGCCACATGCGGATCGGCAACGGTGCCGCGTCTCCACACTGGAGGCGGGCCGCGGCCACGCGGTCGGGCCACACGCGAACGGTCCGGCCCGTGACGCGGACCGTCACCTCTTCGCCAGGCATCGACCAGCGCGGCTCGGCGTCAACATCTACGCCAGGACCGGCGGCCCGCGCGAGGCCGGCCACGATGGTGCGCCAGAACCGATCGAAGCCGCCGTCGGCCGCGCGGTTGCGCCACGCATCCATGGCGCCGACCACGACCACCCGACCGGCGCCGACGGGCGTGGACACGATCGTCGGACCGTCGCCCGTGTCTGCGAGGCGGTCATCGAACCTCGACGGCGCATCGGCGACCAGCCACTCGCTGGCACGCAACTCGCCTGCCGCCGACGCTGTCGGGTCGAGCCGCTCGCGCCACCGATGCGTGAGCAGGCGCGAGACGGGGCCCGAGAACGGTCGGTCGGGCACCAGGACGACGGCGCCACCGCGGCGCCGCACGAACCGGTCCAGCCCGGAAACTTCGTCTGCCGTGAGCGCCTCGGGCGCACCCACGACGACGACCCGCGCGTGATCCAGCCGCGCCTCGTCCAGGCCGCCGGGGCCTGGAAGCGTCGAGGCGACAACCGAGGGAGCCACATCAGTACGGGCGTCGATGGCGAATCGCGGGTCCCCCTCCAACGCGCGACGCACGAAGGTCGTGGCCCACGATGGACGGCGCTCGTGGACGATCACCGGCCACCGCGCGTCCGCGACGTCGACGAACGTACGCCACTCGTTGTCCAGCAGCGTGCGCTCGGCGACGCCGTCAGTCACGGCGTCGACCTCCAGGGTGCGCGTGCCGGCAGCAATGGGCCACCATGGCACGCTCACCGTGGCCTCACCGTCGGCGCTCCACTGGTGCACCGCCTCGCCCACCACGGCACTGCCGTCCATTAGCCTCACGCGCGTGTGCCGGTTCGACACGTCCCTGCCCCGCAGCGTGACGCGTGCGGCGCCCGCCGCCTCACTGTGCGTGGCCAGCACGTCAGCGGAGGTCACCGCCACATTCGGCGCCAGCGGCTCGCCCACCTTCACGACCGAGGTGTGCCCGCGCCGATCCGCCGGCACGCGAATGGGCACCCCGCCGGTGATGATGACGCAGGGCTGCTGGGCGTTGCACGGCAGGCGCAGCGGGTCGGTCATCTCGTGAACCCGCGGGTCGGCGTCGGCGCCCAGCGACTCCACCATCCGCGCCGCGATGGCCGATGCCCGGGTGCGAATCGTGTCTGCGCCCGCGTTCGCGGCGGGCATCTCGTCGAGCGCTGATCGGACAATGGCGATGCCGACAGGCACGGGCGGCTGCGGCGCCACCACCACGGGAGGGTCGAGCCAGCACATGATGGCGATGCCCAGCGCCGTCAGGCGCAGCAGCTGCGCCAGCCTCATCGCGGCCTCCGCGCGCGGGTCTCTTCGGCCCACCAGCCCGTCAGCTCCCCGTCGGCGTGGCGCGAGGTGGCGGCAGGCGCCAGCCTCGTACGCGCGCGCGTCGCCACGGCGTTCATCGCCGCCCGGGCGGCCTCCTGCCGAACCTCGGGCGACCCGGCCGATGCGAGGGCCTCGGCCAGGGCGCGCCACTCACCTGCAGCGGCATCCACCGAGGCCAATCGGGCCACCACCGATGGCGCGGGCGCGCGGCCATCCTCGGCAATCGCGGCCAGCTCGGCCATCAGCGCGCGCAAGGCGGCCAGGCGGTCTACGGCTTCGGGCGGGACCACCCGCGTGGACGAGCGCGCATCGCGTCGATCGCCGGTCAACCGCCGCGCGGTGTCGATGCGCGAGCGCTTGGGCAGCGTGCGCAGGAAATACCGCCGCCGGTCGAAGGCACGCTGCAACGCCTGCAGGGCGGACCGCTCGAAGACCAGCGCGCCGCGGGTGTCTCCGGCGTTCAGCCTGGCCTCGGCTCGCGACATGTCGTTCATGGCGCGCAGCATCTCGGCGCGTCCCGCGTTCTCGAGCCGGCCTTCCTGCAGCTCGTGCGAGTGTGCGGCCTCGGCCACCTCGTCCTGCACCTCGCCGCCGCTCAGGAACACCACCTCGGCGCGGACCATGCGCTGCTCCACCGCCAGCATGCGCGTCTGCTCGGTCCACTGGTCGGCCGAGTGCGTCGATCGCTCGGCCTGCAGCCGCTCGGTCTTCACGATGACCATCTGCTGGCTGATGGCGTAGCGGCGGTCTTCGTCCGGCACGGCGAAACCGGCGCCCGCGAACTCGAGCCGCTGGCCGAGGTCGATGGTGAACGACTCGGAAGGGACCCAGTCTCCCGCGGGGTTGCTGTCGCGCACGACGGCCCGATAGACCAGCGAGTCCCCGTCCTCCAGACCGAGCGCGCCGAGCGACCACCGCGCGCGTCCGTGCCACTCGCCGGCGGTGGACCGCTCGAGCTGCAGCGGCACCTTTCCTTCGGAGAAGTCGAACGCCTCGCCCGATCCCGACATCCGGGTGAAGCGGACCTCCAGATCACGCAGGCCCTCGGCGTCGGCGGCCTCGACGGCCACGTCCACCACGCGGTCGGGCGTGGCAAACGCCAGGTCGCGGCCGGGCGTGACGATGCGAACCCGGGGGGCGCTGTCAGGCACCACGGTGATGCCGAGGAGGCGCGAGTACTCGGCAACGTTCCGGCTCTCCCCGGTCGCGATGACCAGCGTGGCGGATTCCGTCGGCGTCCACTCCACCGCGAATCGTCCGTCTCCTGACCGTACGAGCGACCCAGCGCCACCGACCGGATCTTCGATCCACGCCTGCGCTGCGGCGCTCTCCACCTCGAGGCGCACCGTACCACCGGCCGGTACGTCGAGGCGCTCGGGATTCTCGATCTCACGCGGAGCAATGCCGAGGTACGCCGGGGGGGTTACGCGCGCGCGCACGCTGGCGACCCCAACCGGAACCGGTACGCCGGGCACAGCGGTGGGGCGGCCTTCTCGGACGCCGAGTGCCGACCACACCACGGCACTCGTGCCGAGCGCGACCACGGCGAGCACAGCGACGGTCGGCCCCATGGGCGCCACTTCGGTGGGACGTACCCGCTCCGCGCGCTCAGCCGCCTGGCGGGCCACTTCCTCGCGCATGCGGCCCGAGGCTCGTTCCGGCGCCTGCAGGAGCTCGACGAACGTGACAAGGAGGTTGTCCAGGCCCGGCACGCGCGACTCGATGAGCCCGGCCGTCGTGACGGGCGTCCAGGCATGCCGCGCCCGCCGGATGCCGAGCGTCGTGACCACGGCGCAGATGAGCAGCCCGACAGCGAGGCCAAGCGCCGGCGACCCTCCCATCGTCGCGATGACGACCACGGCCAACGCCAGCGCGACGAGGCCGACGGTGAGCGCCCCGAACGCGGCGGTTCGCACCAGGCGAGCCGTGAGGTTCGAGACGAGCCGCGCTACGTCCATGCGCCACCTCGCCTCATCCACGTCTCGAGCCCGAGCAGCACCAGCACCAGCGCCCACAGTGTCCGCCTGTCGCCCAGGTCGTCCGGGCGCGCGCCGGCGGCCGCCGTCGCGGGCCGCGAGAGCGCCGACAGGTCGGCATCGCTCATCGGCTCGGGCTCCCAGCCGTCCAGCGGGGCGGCCAACCGGGCCTCGAGCGAGGCCGCCAGGCTGTCGACATCGCCGGTCCACTCCACGACGATGGGCTGCAGCAGGCCCGCGGGCGGCAGTCTCAAGCCACGCCGCAGCACCGCGCGCAGGGCGGCGTCAGCCGCCTCCTGTTCGGCCGGCGCCGCGTTCACGGTGATGGGAAGCGGCGACACGGCGTCCGCGCGCACTTCGCGGATTCCCGTGGTCTCGGGCCCGAGTGTCAGTCGCTCGAGCACGCGCACCACGCCCTCGTCCCGCAGCTGAAGCCGGGAGATCTCGCGCTCGCGAACCGCAGTGCCGTTCGACGATCGCACCAGGCGAATGCCCACGTCGGGCGGCACGCCCACGAAGTCGGCCGCGTCCACTGCGCCACGCTTGAACGCGGAGAGCACGACAATCTCGCGATGTGCCGGGCGTTGCTCCGCCAGCCAGCGAGCCGCGTCGGAGACGGCGTCGCGGGTGTGGCTGCGCGCGAACGTGGCACCCACGGCGGCGGACCGAAGTTCGTCGTCCGGCGGCGCGGCGCTGTCGTCCAGCACGATCGCGCGCGCCACACGGCTGGCCCACGCGGCCTCACGCGATGGCGTGATGAAGATGGGGGTCGCCAGGGCAGCCACCGTTGTCATGACCACCGCGACACGAACCGCCAGCAGCGGCCAGTCCTGCAGCGAGCGCCGGGTCACGGCCGACAGGGTCGTGGCCTCGACGAAGCGCAGCGTCGGGAAGACCCGGCGACGGCTGCGGTGGCGTGCGAGCAGGTGGATGAAGACGGGCAGCGCCACTGCCGCGGCCAGCAGCCACGCCCACGGGTCCAGGAAGGTCACGCCCAACTCAGGCCGCTCCCCTGCGCGAGACCAGGAATCGGCGCAGCGCGCGCTCGAGCGGCTCGGCGGTCGTGACGAGCACGTAGTCGAAGCCTTCGCGGCCCACCGACGAGGCAAACGAGTCGAGCCAGGCGCGCACGCGTGCCGCGTAGGCGGCGCCCGCGGTCACGGGCTGTACCACCAGCGTGCGGCCGGTCTCCGCGTCGACGAGCTCCACCGCGCCTTCGGCGGCCAGCGTCAGTTCCTCGGCCGCCAGCGTCTGCACGACGACCACGTCGTGGCCCATGCGCGCCAGTCGCCGCATCTGCACGAGCGCCCCGGCATCATCGTAGAAATCGGAGACGGCGACGACCAGGCCGCGACGCTTCAGCAGGCGGCCCGCGCGCGCCAGCCCGTCGGCGATGGAGGCGGTGCCGCCAGGGCGGAGGCGCGCAATCTCTGAGAGGAACACCGTCAGGTGATGGTGGCCGCTCCGCGACGGAAGATACGTGACGGTCGGTGTCTTCCCGGCGGCAGCCGTGGCGCCGTGCTCGCCGCGCACGGCCACAATCCCGGCCGCGTCGCCCTGGTCGATGACGAGCGTGCCGAGCACGGCCGTCACCGCCTGCGCCAGCGCGAACTTGCGCTCGAAGTCCATCGACCGCGAGACATCCACGACGAAGAGCGCCGAGAGGTTGGTCGTCTCGCGAAACTGCCGCGTGTAGAGACGGTTGGTGCGGCCAAAGGCCTTCCAGTCCACGTACTTGAGATCGTCGCCGGGGCGGTAGTGACGATACTGGCTGAACTCCGCGCTGTAGCCATGAAACGGGCTGCGGTGCAGGCCCTGGCGGAGTCCCTCGACGGTGGTCTTCGCCACCAGCTCCAGGTCGCGAAGGCTCGAGAGCTCCGAGGGCGTGGCAACGTGGGACCGCGACATGCGCCGGGGGCTACCGTGCGTGCACGGTATCGAGCAGGCGCGCCACCACGGCTTCGGCATCGATGCCGTCGGCTTCGGCCTGGAAGTTCACGAGCACGCGGTGTCGCAGCACGGGGGCCGCCACCGCGCGAATGTCCTCGAGCGACACGGCGGGACGACCGTGCAGCACGGCGCGTGCCTTGCCGGCGAGCAGCAGCGCCTGTCCCGCGCGCGGGCCGGCGCCCCAGCGCACCCACTGGCGGATGAAGTCCGGAGCCTCGCCTTCGGAGACGGGCCTGGTGGCCCGCACGAGGCGGGCCGCGTAGTCGATGACGTTCTCGGCGGCCGCCACTTCGCGCACCAGCAGCCGCGCGCGCTCGATGGCCTCGCCAGTGGCCACGGGCGACGCGACACGCTCTTCCCCCGTCGTCGTCTGCGCGAGAATGGCACGCTCGTCCTCGGCCGAGGGATACCCGATGACAACGTTCAGCATGAAGCGATCGAGCTGGGCCTCGGGCAGCGGATACGTGCCCTCCTGCTCGATGGGGTTCTGCGTGGCCAGCACGAAGAGCGGCCGCTCGAGCGGATAGCGCTTCCCGCCGATGGTCACCTGGTATTCCTGCATCGCCTCGAGCAGCGCCGACTGGGTCTTGGGCGGCGTGCGGTTGATTTCGTCCGCCAGGATGATGTTCGCAAAGATGGGGCCCGGGATGAAGCGGATGGTGCGCGCGCCGGTGACACGCTCTTCCTCGATGACCTCGGTGCCAAGGATGTCGGACGGCATCAAGTCGGGGGTGAACTGGATGCGGCTGAACTTCAGGTGTACTGCGTCGGCCAGCGTCTTGATGAGCAGCGTCTTCGCCAGCCCCGGGACGCCACGCAGCAGACAATGGCCGCCGGCCAGGAACGCGATGAGGATCTCGACGACCACCACGTCCTGCCCGACGATCACCTTGCGCAGCTCGCGCTGCAGGTCGCCGACCAGGCGCGAGGCCTCGCCCAGGGTCATGGGTTCCGTCATCGCCGAGGTGTCAGCCCGCACGAAGCGATCTTAACCGCGAACCCCCGAACCCCCGAACCCGAGAACCCCAGAACCGCGGTACTCGCCTAGCCGTTCAGCTGATCCCCTGGCGACTCCGCGGCCGCTACCCTCGCTCATGAACGACATCCTCTCCACCCTTTCGTCCCAGGTCGCGCACGCGGCCGAGCAGGCGGCGGCCTCCGTCGTCCAGGTCAACGCCCGACGCCGGCCGGTGGCTGGCCTCGTCTTCGCCGAAGACCTCATCCTCACCCCTGCACGCCACATCGACGACGATGCGGTGGTGGCACGACGGGGTGACGGGCACACCGTCGAGGGCGCGGTGCTTGGCCGCAGCCCGACGACGGGGCTGGCCGTGGTGCGTGCGCCGGGCCTCGGCGTGCCGCCGGCACGGCCTGCGGAAGAGCCCCGCGTGGGCCACCTGGCGGTGTCCGTGGGCCGCACGTGGAGCGGCGGCGTCTTCGCCAGCCTGACATCGGTAGCCGTGGTGGGCGGCCCGCTGCGCACGGGTCGCACCTCGGAGATTGCGCGCGTCATCCGCACGGCGTCCATGCCGCACGGCGCGCTCACCGGCGGTGCGCTGGTGGATGGTGACGGGCGCGTCCTGGGCGTCATCACCTCGGCCGCGATCCGCGAGACCACGGTCGTCATCCCGATGGCCCTGGCCACCGCAGCCGCGTCCGAAGTCGCCGCCCAGGGCGGCGCGCAGCAGGGCTTCATCGGCATCAGCTCGGCGCCGGTGAACCTTCCCCCGCGGCAGCGCGGAGCGGTGGGCCAGGACTCCGGGGTGCTGATCACCGGTCTCGTTGAGGGCGGCCCGGCCGATGCCGCCGGTCTCCTGGTCGGCGACATCATCGTCGGGTTCGAGGGCGAGATCGTGCAGGAGCCCGAGCAGTTGGTGATGCGGCTTCGCGGCGATCGCGTCGGCAAGGCGGTCACCCTGTCGCTGCTCCGCGGCGCGGCGGCGCAGCAGGTCCTGGTGACGGTGGGCGAACGCCGCCGATGAGCGGCCGCGGATAAGCTGGGATCGTCGTGGCCGATCCCATTCGCGTCTTCGTCTCGGGTGGCAGTGCCGCCGAGCGCGCCGCTCTGGCCGCGCGCATCGGTGGCGATGCGCGCTGGGTCGTGGTGAGCGATCCAGCACGCGCCGATGTCGTGGTGCTGAGCCCGGAGCACTGGGCCAGGCTGCAGGCCGGCGCGTCACCCGCCGCGGGCCGCGCGGTCGAACCGCCCGTGGAAGGCCTCACCCCACGCGAGCACGAGGTGTTGACGCTGCTGGCCGATGGCCTCCACAACCGCGAGATAGCCGGGCGCCTGGGCGTGAGCGAGCACACGGTGAAGTTCCACCTGGGCGCGATCTTCGGCAAGCTCGGCGCGTCCACCCGGACCGAGGCCGTGCAGAAGGGCTTACGGCTCGGGATGATCGAGATTTAGGGACTTCGCACCATCTGGGGAGCATCCTGACCATGCTGAGCGACCCTGAACTCCTGGACGCGTACTCGCGCGCGGTGGTCGACGCGGTGGCCCGGGTCGGCCCGGCGGTGGTGAAGGTGGACGTGCGTGCCGATACCACCCGGGAGGGCCGCTCGCGGCGGGCGCCATCCGGCGGGTCCGGCTCCGGCTTCGTCTTCACGCCCGACGGCCTCATCCTCACCAATAGCCACGTGGTGGGTGCCGGGGGCGACGTGGCGGTGTCACTCACCGACGGTCGCAGGCTTCGCGCGGATGTCGTCGGCGACGACCCGCACACCGATCTCGCCGTCCTCCGCGTGACGGCGCCCGATCTGGCGAGCGCACCGATGGGCGACTCGGCGTCGCTGCGCCCGGGCCAGGTGGTGATTGCCATCGGCAACCCGTTCGGCTTCCAGCACACGGTCACCACGGGCGTGGTCAGCGCCCTCGGACGCTCGCTTCGCGCGCGGACCGTACGGTTGATGGAAAACCTCATCCAGACCGATGCGGCGCTCAACCCCGGCAACTCGGGGGGCCCACTCGTCACCAGCCGTGGCGAAGTGGTTGGGGTCAACACCGCGGTCATCCTGGGGGGCCAGGGCATCGCCTTCGCGGTGCCCATCAATACCGCCACATGGGTCATCTCGTGCCTGCTGAAGGACGGCCGGGTGCGGCGCAGCCACCTGGGCGTTGCAGGTCAGGATGCCGACATCCCGCGCCGGCTGGTGCGCGAGTACTCACTGCCGCGGGAGCGCGGGCTGGCCGTCACGGCGGTCACGCCAGGCAGCGCGGCAGACGAGGCGGGGCTCCGGGCTGGCGACCTGCTCATCGACTTCAACGGCACCCCTGTGGGCGGCGTAGACGATCTCGTCCGGAAGCTGACCGATGCGACGATTGGAGTGGCCACACCCGTGCGCGTGTTACGCCATGGCGCCCCGCGACGCGTGATCGTCGTGCCGCGCGAAGCGACCTAATCGCCTGCCTTTGCTCGCCCCGCGCATCCGTGGCGAACTGCGGCGCGGCAAGCCCGCCCGCGCCCGTCCCCGCTTACTCCCCCAGCGCGACGACGGGATCGGTCTTGGCCGCGCGACGTGCCGGGATGACGCACGCCAGCAGGGCCACCGCCAGCAGGACGCCGCCCACCACGACCAGCACCGTGAGGTCCATCGCGCTCACGCCGTACAGTTGCGTCTCGAGCGCGCGACGGAGGAAGAACGCGCCCACGAGGCCCAGCGCCGTCCCGATGCCGACAATGGTCGCGCCTTCGGTCAGCACGAGCCCGAAGATGCTCGGCGCCCCGGCACCAAGCGCCATGCGGATGCCGATCTCGCGCCGGCGCTGCGACACCTGGTACGCCAGCACACCGTAGATGCCGATGGCCGCGAGGAAGAGCGCCACCACGGCAAAGCCGCCCGCCAGCAGCGTCGGCGTGCGTCGGTCCACCAGGGTCTCCTCGGTGCGCTCGCTCATGGTGCGGATGTTGTAGAGCGGGAGCTCCGCGTCAACCTGGGCCACCGCGCGGCGCACGGCATCGCCCAGGGCCATGGGATCGCCCGAGGTCCGGACCGCGAGCCCCATGCCCCGCCGTGGAAGCTGGCGATAGGGGAAGTAGTACGCGCCGGGCCGCGATGTTCCCGCGCCGTCCACCATCCCCGCGATCCGCATCTCCGCGATCACGCCGACAATGTGCAGCATCTCGTCGTCCGGCGGTTGCTGGAACAGGTTGTCTGGGCTCGAGGGCTGGAACATGCGCTTGCCCACCGCGTCGCCGCCGGGCCAGAACTTCCGCGCCAGCCGCTCGTCGATGACGAGCACGCGCTGGCGCCCTTCGATGTCGCCTTCGTTGAACCAGCGGCCCGCCACCAGCCGTGCCCCCATCGCCTCGAAGTAGCCGTCGGTCACCGACACGCTGTAGGGCGACACCACCGACTCGCCGGGTGCCATCTGGTACCCCTCGGCGATGATCACGCTGTCGCTCGTGCTCCCGCTGAACGGGATGGTGGACGAAAAGCCCGCCCGTTCGACGCCGGGCAGCGCCCTCACCTGCTCGAGCAGGCGGGCCATCACGGTGCGGAGCTCCGCATCGCCGGCGTAGCGCGACTGCGGCGGGCTGACCAGGCCGGTCAACACCCGCTCGCCGCGGAAGCCTGGATCCACGGCCAAAACGCGCTGCAGGCTGGCCACCATCACGCCGGCCCCGATCAGCAGCATCAACGCGAACGCCACCTGGCTGGTGACCAGCACGCGCCGCATCCACCGCGACCCACGACTGGCCGTACCCGACCGGCCCTCCTCGCGCACGACCTGCGCGAGGTTCGTGCGCCGCAGCGCGCCGACGGGCAGGGCGGCCATCACCGCGCCGACGGCACCCACCAGTGCCAGCGTGAAGCCGACCACGCGGCCGTCGATGCGAATCTCGTGGCCGCGCGGCAACTGGTCGAGGCCGAAGAACGGGGCGGAGGCCAGCGCCCACCAGCCCAGCGCCAGGCCGGCTGCGCCACCGATGGCGGCCACCAGCGTGCTCTCGGTGAAGCTCTGGCGCGCCAGCCGCCCGAACCCTGCCCCCAGGGCATGCCGTGTGGCCAGCTCGCGCATCCGCGCGCTGGACCGGACCAGCACCAGGTTCGCGACGTTCACGCAACCGATGATGAGCACGAAGATGACGCCGCCCCACAGCAGCGACAGCGTCCGGCTGATGTCGCCGACGAGGAACTCCTGGAACGACACCGCCCGCGTGCTGAACCGCGCGTTCTTCAGGATCTCGCGCAGGTGCGGGAACCGCTCGCCGTTGGCGGCGTTCAGGGCATCGAGCTGGCTTTGCACCTGCGCCACGCTTGCACCCGCCTTCAGGCGCCCGAGCTGCTGCCAGTTGTTGCTGTGCCGCTGGTCGTCGGACCGCTCCTCCGCCGTGAACGCAACGGGCCGCACCAGCTGGATGTCGGGGTCGACGAACCGGAAGCCCGGCGGCAGCACGCCGACAATGGTGAGCGGGACGCCGTTGACGCGAAGCAACTGTCCGACCGCGTCGTCCGCGCCACCGAAGGCGCGTTGCCAGAAGCCGTAAGTGAGCACCACCTTCTGGTCGCGCCCCACTTCGCTCTCTTCTTCGCTGAAGAGACGGCCCCGATACGCATCCACGCCCAGGATCTCGAAGAACGAGGGTGTGACGATGAGCCCCTGCATGCGCTCGGCATCGCTCCGGTCGCCGCCGATGGTCAGGCCGGTCTGCCGGTAATTGGCCAGGCCGTCGATGGCGGTGAGGGCCTCGAGGCGATCGTAGTAATCGGGCACACCGTTGGAGGCGACCTCGACACCCGCGCCCGGATACTGGTTGTGGATGGCGACGAGGCGATCCGACCCGTCGAAGGGCAACGGCTTCAGCAGCACCCCGTCCACGACCGCGAAGATGGCGACGTTGGCGGCCAGGCACAACGCCAGCGTGGCCACGGTGGTGATCGTGAAGGCGCGGTCCTTCCAGAGACCGCGGGCGGCGATGCGCAGGTCCTGCCAGAGCCTGTCCATGCCGGGATTGGACGGCCGGAACCGGGGCATTGTTTCGCCACGGGGCACCGCCAAGGCGCTATTGGCCCAGCCGCGGCGGCGGCATCGCCGCCAGGATTCGCTCCAGCGCCGCGTCAAGGCTCGTCCGCCCGTGCGGCTGGCGCGGCCATGCGCAGGCCACCAGACGCGCCGGTAGACCGGCGCAGCGCGCTCGAGGGCCGCGAGTTGCGCGGTGGGAATGCCTGGGCGGTTCGGGGATTCGTCCTCACCGAGCGTCGCCAGCGCGGCCGTCAAGCGCCACGCGGCTTCGTCGGACGAGGAACAGACACAAGGCGCGGGAAGTGGGTCCCACGGCCCGGACGACTAGGACGAACCCTCGGCCTACTTCACCCTGTAAATGAGGAACAGCTGCCGCGGCAGGAAGTCGTGGCTGGCCGCCAGGACGAAGCCAGCCTCGGCCAGCTCGGTCGAAATCTGATCGGCCGTGAAGCGGAACTCGACGGGCGGGCCCGAAGGCGCGTCCTTGCGGAAGTCGACGATGGCCAGCTGGCCACCGGGCTTGATGGACGCCTTCAACTTGCGGAAGTACTCCACTCGGTTCCGGATGTGGTGGAACGTGTCCACCACGAGGATGGTGTCCACCGGGGACGGCAGGTTTGGACTGTCGGGCGTGGCCTGCACGGGCGTGATGTTCTTCAGCCCCTCTTTGGCGGCGCGCATCTCGAGGTGCGCCACCATGTTCGGCTCGATGTCCACCGAGAACACCGCGGGCGCGGCGGTCGATCGGGCCAGCCGCGTCGAGAAGTAGCCGGTGCCGGCGCCGATGTCGGCCACCGACTGGCCGGCCCTCAGGCCGAGCGTCTCAATCACCCGGCCGGGCATCTGCCAGGCGTCGCGCGAGGGGTCGTCGAACTCCTTCGCGTACTTCTCCGCATCGCTGAAGCTGTGCTGCATGTGGTCGGGCTTGTGCGGCCCGGCGCCGGTGTGACCGGGCGCCTGGGGCTGGGCCGCGAGGCTGGCCCCAAGGGCGACGAAGCCGCCGGTGAGGAGCACACGAAGGGCATTCAAATGCATGAGCTGAAGTGTGCACCGACCCGCGTCCGGACGCAATGCGGCGAATTGTCACGGGCAACGGGTGCATAATCGAAGTAACGATGATGGTGCGTCCCTACGGCACCTGGGGGGCCCTGGCTCTCGTGGCCACGGCGCTTCTGGGGACCGCCGCCCCCGTCTCAGCGCAGACGCTGCCGCCTCCGGTCAGCATGACGCAGGACCTGCCGTCGGCCGACTTCCTGTTCGGGCGGCCCCGCGTGTCCCTTGGCCTGCGCGCCGGCTGGATGGTGCCCGGCGAGGGCAGCGACCTCTTCGACTTCGTCCAGGACCAGCTCACGATCCAGAAGGGCGACTTCCGTGGCCCGGCCTTCGCGGCCGATCTCGGTTTCGCGCTCTCCGACCGCCTCGACATCGTCGCCGGCTTCGAGTTCACGCGGAAGACCATTGCCTCCGAGTACCGCGACTTCGTCGACAACAACCTGCTGCCCATCGAGCAGAGCTCGGAGCTCAGCCAGAACTTCGCGACCGCGAGCCTGAGGTTCATGCTCATCCCGCGAGGACAACGGGCCGGCTCGTTCGCCTGGATTCCCTCGCGCGTCGCCCCGTACGTCGGCGCGGGAGGCGGCCTCCTCTGGTGGCGCTTCCTCCAGTACGGCGACTTCGTCGACTTCCAGGACCTCGGCGTCTTCAGCGACCAGTTTCGCGCCGACGGTACCTCGCCCACCGGACACGTCTTCGGCGGCGCGGACATCCGCATGTACAAGCGGCTCTTCTTCACGGCCGAGGGCCGCTACGTCTGGGCATCGGGCACGCTCGACGGCGATTTCGTCGGCTTCGCGCCCCTCGATCTCTCGGGCTTCCGTGCGTCGGCAGGCATCAACGTGCTCTTCTAGCGGAGACAAAGCCATGGCATTGCGCGCCCTCGTTCTCGCGGCCAGCTTCATCGTGACGCCGGCGTTCGGCGCCGCGCAGACGCCCCAGGTC
>DAIRFN010000334.1:3131-5567 GCA_036795065.1 Vicinamibacterales bacterium | reverse complement strand
TCCCTGATCCCTGATCCCTGATCCCTGATCCCTGATCCCTGATCCCTGATCCCTGCTAGAACACCACTCTCACTTCCCCGATCACCTGCCGCTTCAGGATGTCCCCGAAGACGTGGGACTGGATGTCCTCGTTGAACAGGTTGATCACCTTCAGCGTGGTGATCAGCTTGTCGCCACCCCACTTGACGCCGAAGGCGCCGTTCACCTGCGAGTAGGAGTCGGTGGGCCCGTGGAAGCGTGCGTCCAGCACGTCCTGCCAGTAGGCATCGTCCACCCACGAATAGGACAGGTTTCCCGTAAACCGGCTCTGGGTGAAGTTGAATCCCAGGTTGACGCGGTTCTGTGGCGGCAGGTTCAATTCCGAGATGTCGAAGTCCGGATCGGGCTTGGCCTGGTACGAGTAGTTGGCGAACACGTTCAGCGACTCGCTGACGGCACCGTCGATGCCGAGCTCCAGGCCCTTGTTGATGACCTCGCCGAGGTTGCGATAGCTGAACTCGGAGGGCAGGCCGCCGCTGGTGCACGGGGCCGTCAGTCCCGGACAGGCCGGAGGCAGCACTTCCAGCACCCCGAGGGCCAGCGCCGGTGGCAGCGGCGCCAGCGCCTGGGTCCAGCCCGGCGGCGGGTTCGTGGCGCGATACCGCGCCGTCTGGGTGAAGAAGATCTCGTCGGTGTTCTTCGTGTAGTAGACGGCCGCCGATACCGTCGCGCGGTTGTTGATGACGCCGGTGTAAGCCAGCTCCACCGCGTCGGTGCTCTCCTGGACCAGGTCCTCGTTGCCCACGGCCGCCACAGGAAAGTTGTAGGGCGGGCGTCCGCCAAAGATCGGGTTGATCGCCCCGAGGCTCACCTGGTTGATGATGGAGGTCTCGAGGTAGTTGTTGATGAGGGACGGCGCGCGGAACGCGCGGTTGTAGGACAGCCGGATGGCGTGGTCGGGCTGCGGCTTGAAGATGAGCGCCGTCCGTGGCGAGAACACCGCATCCTCGATGTTGGCGAACTTGTCCACGCGCGCGCCGATGTTCCAGCGGAACTGGTCGTTGATGAAGATCTCGTCCTGCACGTACCCGCCCACCTCGGTGCGGTCGGTGCCGCGCGGCGCGATGGACAGCTCGAAGTCGTTCCGGCGCACGTTACCGCCGTAGGTGATGACCTGCCGGGTGCCGATGGTCTTCACGTGCCCCAGCTCGATGTCGAAGGTCCGGGTGTCGAACTCGAACGGGATGGGCTGGCCGTCGGGACCAATCGCCAGCAGCGCGTCTGCCAGGCCGTTCAGGATGTTCGTGAAGAAGTTGAACTTGAACGTGCCGCGCGTGTAGCGCATCGTCCCGTAGCTCAGGTGCACGCCCGTCATGTCGAAGGGGCCGATGCCCGTATGGATGATGCCGTCGGTGCCGGAGTAGCCACCTTCGAAGACCAGCTTGAACTTGCCGTCCGGGTCGTCGTAGTCCGCCCGGCCCAGGAACTTCGGCTGTGACGTATCCGAGTTCGAGAACGCCGGGTACTGCGTCCCGCTGGGATTCGGAATCGTCCCGGTGGGGCGCGCGAACGCGTCCGAGGTGAAGTAGCCGGCCGAGAGCTTGTAGGCCCACCGGTCGTTGATCGCGCGGGCATGGGTGAAGTTCACGGAGTAGAGCCCGCCCGTGTCCAGGTCCTCGCCGTTCTCGGGACTGCGGTTGAACCCGCCGAAGCTGATGGTGAGGTTGTTGCTGTCCAGCTCCCGCGGCGTCTTCGAGATGAAGTTGATGACGCCGTTCAGCGCGTTGGCGCCCCAGATGGCCGAGGCCGGGCCGCGGATCACCTCGATCTGCTTCAGCTCGAAGGCGTTGACGGGCACCAGGTCCCACGCGATGAAGCCGAAGAAGTCGAGGTAGAGGCTGCGGCCGTCCAGCAGCGCCAGCTGCGAGGTGGCCAGCGTGGACGTGGCGCCGCGCATGGTGATGTTGTAGTCGCGTGCCGAGGTCTGGGTGATGTTCATCCCCGGCACTTCTCGCAACAGCTCCGCGTAGTTGTTGATGGGCGAGCTCTGGATGGTGTCGGACGACACCACGCTGACGGTGGCGGGGGCGTTGACGATCTGCTGCTCCACCTTCGACGCCGTAACGACCACGGCCTCGGTGTAGATGGGCGGCTGCTCCTCTTCGGGTTCCTGGGGCGGTGGCGGGGGTGGCTGTGGGGGTTGGCCGGCGGGCGGCTGCTGGGCCGTTCCGCTGCCCTGTGCAAATGCGAAGCCCGGCCAGAGTACAAGACAGACCAGGCCGATCGCGAATCGACGCGCCATATGTGGCCTCCAATGAGCGCCCGGCAGCGGATCCGTGGGAACGCTGCGGACGTCAACGCATTGTAATGCCAGTGCTTTCCGCGATCAGGGCCAGGTAATCGGGCCGGTCGGCCGGCGAATGGTGACGGTAGGCGGCCAGCACGCGGTCGCCCCTG
>DAIRFN010000334.1:0-3121 GCA_036795065.1 Vicinamibacterales bacterium | reverse complement strand
CGACGAAGACGCCGGGCAGCTGGCGCAGCAGGTTTGCCGGCTGCGCTCCGAAGCCGTGCGACAGCGCGCATGCCGACCCACGCACCCAGACGCGCGGGTTCACCAGCTCACCCATGCCGGTGGTGCCGAGGCCGAACGCCCGGTAGTGGGCCAGGCCCGGGTCGCTGAATCGCGGGAGGTCGCCAAGCCCCGCGCGCTCGAACCAGGGGTCAGCTTCCTCAGGGCTTGCGGCGTGCACGAACGCAACCTGCGTTCCCGTCGCGTCGATGGCTGCCCGCGCCTTCGCGATGTCGGCCAGCGCCTCGCGACAGAAGGTTCAACCGAAGTGGCGGAGGAAGACGACGAGGGTTGGACGCTCACGCGTGAGCGCTTCGAGCAGCGAATCGGGAGGGTAAGTGATCGGGGTCATCTGCAGGCGAATCGGTTGACCGCGGGATGTGGCGATCTGGTGATCGATCTGCAGATCTTGTGAGCTGGTGACCTATCGGCTGATCGGTGGCTTCCCCAGCCACTCTTACCCCAGCACTCTCCTACCCCAGCCCCTCCGCCCATCGCTCCAGTTTCCGCGCGTCTTCGTCGAATCGGCGGATGCCGTCCGCGAGCTTGTCCACCGCCATCGCGTCCTGGTTGTGCAGCCAGCGGAAGGTCTTCTCGTCGAGGGTGATTCTCGGCTCGGCGCTCGCGCGGGCGGTTTCGGGGGTGAGGGCGGGGGCCAGCTCGCCGGGGGTGCTCGCCAGGTCGCGAAGCAGCTCGGGGCTGATCGTCAGCAGGTCGCAACCAGCCAGCCGCACGATCTGCTCGACGCGACGGAAGCTGGCGCCCATCACCTCGGTGCGGTAGCCGTGCTTCTTGAAGTAGTTGTAGATGCGCGTCACCGACTGCACGCCCGGGTCTTCGTCCACCGGGATCTCGGCGCCGCGTTCCTTCCGGTGCCAGTCGTAGATGCGGCCGACGAACGGCGAGATGAGCGTGACGCCCGCCTCGGCGCATGCCACGGCCTGGGCAAAGCTGAAGAGCAGCGTGAGATTGCAGTGGATGCCCTCGCGCTCGAGCACTTCGGCGGCCTTGATGCCCTCCCAGGTGCTGCCCACCTTGATGAGCACGCGGGCGCGGTCCACACCGGCGGCCTCGTACAGCGCGATGAGCTCGCGCGCCTTCGCCATGGTGCCCTGGGTATCGAAGCTGCGCCGGGCATCCACCTCGGTCGAGACACGTCCCGGGATGATCTGCAGGATCTCGCGGCCGAACTGCACCGCCAGCCGGTCCATGAAGGCCTCGGTCGCGGCGTGACCGGCGAGTCCCAGCGCCTGCGCGTCGCGGCGCGCCGTGTCGACCAGCTCGCGATACTGGGGCTGCTGGGCGGCCTTCAGCAACAGCGAAGGATTGGTCGTCGCGTCCTGCGGCTGATGCTGCCGGATGGCCTCGATATCGCCGGTGTCGGCCACCACCACGGTGTAGCGCTTGAGGGAGTCCAGGAGTGACATCCAAGTCAGGATAGCGCATCGGCGTCCATTGATGATTGGTGATTGCAGATTGGTGATTGATTGAGGATTGAGGGATTGCGGCATCGGGTGATCAATCGGACGATTGGGCGATTGACGCATCGGGCGATTCGGCGCGTCGCGCCGTCTCGCGCGGTTCTGACGAATGCCCCGATACTACAATCCCCCGATTGCGCAATTGGTCGCTCAATCGCTCAATCCCCCAATCATCAATCAATCGCCAATCTGCAATCGCCAATCGCTCAATGGCCGCCCCCGGCCGTTCTTCGATATGCTGGCCGTCATGCGCATCCTTGTTGTCGACGTCGGCGGCAGCCATGTGAAGCTGCTTGCCACAGAGGCCACCGGGCCGCGGCGATTCGACTCCGGCCCGGAGCTCACACCGGATCAGCTGGTGGCCGGGGTGAAGGACCATTCCGCGGACTGGCACTACGAGGTCGCCACCATCGGCATCCCCAGCCCGGTGCTCCGCGGCGCCGTCATGGAAGAGCCGTGGAATCTCGGGCGCGGCTGGGTCGGGTTCGACTTCGAGGCGGCCCTCGGCGTCCCCACCCGCGTCATCAACGACGCCGCGATGCAGGCGCTCGGCAGCGACGAGGGCGGCCGCATGCTGTTCCTCGGGCTGGGCTCCGGCCTCGGCACCGCCCTCGTGGACGAAGGGAAGGTGGAGGGGTTGGAGCTGGCGCACCTGCCCTTTCACGGCCTGACCTTCGAGGACGTCTGCGGCCAGCGCGGGCTCGATGCGCTCGGTGAAGATGCCTGGCGCGCCGCCGTGCTCGAGGCCACCGAGCTGCTGCGCGCCGCGGTCGCCGCGGAGTACGTCGTCCTGGGAGGCGGCAACGTGCGCCTCATGAAGGAGCTGCCGCCGCGCATCCGTCGCGGCCACAACGATCGCGCCTTCGAGGGCGGTTTCCGCCTCTGGGCTGACGGCCCGCCGCTGTCCCCCGCGTGGCGCGCCCTCCACGCGCACGCCCGCCTTCGCTCCGCTGCCGATCCGGGAGCTTCGGCGCGGCTGGTGCCATCGCACCCGCCTTCGCTCGCCACGACTGAACGTGCGAGCTCCGGCGAGGCAAGCCTGTCCGCACTGTTCGAAAGCGATCCCCGGCGCGCGCAGGCGTTCACCCTGCGGCTCGACGAGCTCGTCGTCGACTACTCGAAGAACCATGTCGACACCGAGACGATGCGGCTGCTGGTGGAACTGGCGCGGACGACCGGCGTGGAGGATCTGCGCGACCGCATGTTCGCCGGCAAGGCCATCAACAACACCGAGGGCCGCGCGGTACTTCACACCGCGCTGCGCAATCGGTCGAACCGGCCGGTGCTGGTGGACGGGCGAGACGTGATGCCCGACGTCGCGGCTGCGCTGGATCACATGCGCCAGTTCAGTGCCGCGGTCCGCTCCGGCACGTGGACCGGTCACACCGGCGCGCGTATCACCGACGTCGTCAACATCGGCATCGGCGGTTCGGATCTCGGGCCCGCCATGGCCACCGCGGCGCTCGAGCCGTACACGGACGGCGGCCCGCGCCTGCATTTCGTGTCCAACGTGGACGGCGCGCACATCGGCCAGACCATCCGGCGGCTGGATCCCGCAACCACGCTCTTCATCGTGGCGTCGA
>DAIRFN010000333.1:0-5619 GCA_036795065.1 Vicinamibacterales bacterium | reverse complement strand
TCCACTTCCACGCGTCGTTCTCCCACGTCTCGTGGCCGAACTCGCCCGGCCGCGGGAGGATGTGGAACTTCCACATGAACTTCCCGGTCTTCATGTCGTAACCGAGGATGTCGCCCGGCACGTTCTCGATGCGCGTCTGGTTGTAGCCCTGCTCGGCGGAGTTGCCCACCACCAGCACGTCGTTGACGACGATGGCCGGCGACGAGCTGGTGATGTAGCCGAGCTCGAGCGGCAGGCCCTTGGCGGGGTCGTAGGTCTGCTTGGACGAGGTCCACGGCTCCCAGTCGGCGATGACGTCCTTCAGCAGGTCGATCGATCCGCCCTTGGGGAAGCCCGGGATGGGCACGCCCGAGCCCCAGTTCTCGACCGGCTGCCCGGTCTTGGCGTCGAGCACGTGCACGAAGAACGCCGGCGTGACGATGATGATGACGCCGCGCCCGTTCAGCCGATGGAAGGTGACGCCCTTGCCGTGGTTCGAGCGCATGGAGTAATCGTGACGTGGGGTCGAGGGCTCCTGGAACGCCCACACCGTCTTGCCCGTGGCCGGGTCCATGGCGACGACCGTGCGCTTCGGGCCGGACGTGGTGTAGAGCATCCCGTCCACGTAGATCGGCAGGCCGCGCCCGTTGATCTCGCCGATCTCGAAGCCGGGCACCTCGCCCTTCCACTCCCAGGCCGTCGTCAGGTTGTTGAAGTTCGACGCGTTGATCTGGTCGAGCGCCGAGTAGCGGGTGGAGGTGTGCCCTCCGGTGATGCCCGGCCACTCGCCTTTCTGCTGAGCGCTGCCGGGCAGGCCGGCTACGACCAGGGCGACGACCACGGCCATCAGCCCGACCAGGGCGGGTGTGGTCCAGCTGCGCGTTGTTCCTGTCCTCATGAGCACCTCGGGTTAGACGGTCTAGCGCACGTCCGCGCCGATCCAGCCCCTGGTGGAGACACCACGGGCCGCAACGGCGCGCCAAAGTATGCTGCGAGCCGGGGCGGGCGTCAACCACGATCCGGCGGGCGCGGGCCTCCGGCCCGCTCGTCGTTGCGCCGGTTGTAGCGCTGGTGTACAAGCGAATGACCGTGAGCGCTTCGAATCCGTCCGCTCGGCGCCGGGAGCGCCGCCCCGGTAAGCCCGGCCCCGCCGCACCTTCACCTTCGTCCGCGTCCAGCTCGATGGGCGTGTTCCTCGCACCGCTGGCGCTGACGGCCGGTCTGCTGGCGGTGAGCCTCCTGCCCCGAATCCGCCAGAGCGAGCCGTTGACCTGGTCGTTCTGGGGCGCCGCGGTGCTGCTGCTGGCCTGGCAGCTGGTGCTGGCCGTCCGCGCGCGCACCGAAGGAGCCCCGGCCCTGGGGCCGTTCATGCCGCGCTCCCAGCACTACATCCAGATGTTCTGCCACCTCGGCGTCTACGCCTACTGGGGTTGGTACTGGCCGCCGGTCTACGACTTCATGCCCCTCCTGGCCGGGCAGCTGCTCTTTGCTTACGCGTTCGACATCCTGCTGGCGTGGTCGAAGCGCGTGGCCTGGGTGCCGGGCTTCGGTCCGTTCCCCATCGTCTTCAGCACGAACCTGTTCCTCTGGTTCAAGGACGACTGGTTCGCGCTGCAGTTCCTGCTGCTGGCCGTGGGCTTCCTGGGCAAGGCCTTCGTGCAGTGGGAGCGGAACGGCAAGCGGGTGCACATCTTCAACCCGTCGGCCTTCTCGCTGGCGTTGTTCTCGGTCGGGCTGCTGGTCACGGGCACGACGGACCTGACCTGGGCCCAGGAGATCAACACCACCTTCAGCCTCGGGCCGCGCATCTACCTGGTGCTGTTCGCAATTGGCCTGGTGGTCATGTATTTCTTCGCCATTACGCCGGTCACGGCGTCGGCCGCGGCCACGCTGTTCGGCGCCAGCGCGCTCTACATGGCGGTCACGGGCGTGCCGTACTTCGTGGACTCGGAGATCCCGGCCGCGGTGTTCCTCGGCATGCACCTGCTGGTGACCGATCCGTCCACGTCGCCGCGGACGCCGCTGGGGCGCGCTGTTTTCGGGGTGTTGTACGGCCTTGGTGTCTTCGGGTTGTATGCGCTGCTGGGCGCCATGGGCCTGCCCACCTTCTACGACAAGTTGATGATGGTGCCGCTGCTGAACCTCCTGGTGCCGGCCATCGACCGCGCGGTGGTGGCGCTCGGCGAGCAGCCGATCCTGGCGCGGCTGGGGCTGGTGGGCCCGCTCGGGCGGATGAACCTGGCGCACATGGCCGCATGGATCCTGTTCTTCGGCGGGATGACGGGCCTGGGCCGGACCGACGGCATGCACCGCGGCGACGCGCTGCCGTTCTGGCAGCAGGCGTGCGCCGAGAACCGGCCGGGGGCCTGCGCGCGGCTGCTGATGATCGAGGGGTCGTATTGCGGCGACAACGCCGGGTGGGCGTGCAACGAGCTGGGTCGGCACTACCTCGCGGGGCAGCTGGTGCCCGCCGACACGGACCGCGCGCTGGCGTATTTTTCGCGCGCGTGCGAGACGCGGTTCCAGCCGGGGTGCGTGAACCTGCTGGATCAGACGGCGCCGGTCACCACGAACCCGCGCGCGCTGGACCTTCGCCTGCTCGTCCGCGAAAGCGGGCCAAACCTGCTGGACATGCCGGAGCCGGAGCTCTACGAGCGGGCGTGCCGCCACGGCTGGAGCTTCGCGTGCGAGAAGCGGTCGGCGTCGCGATGAGGCGGCGCGCGGCCTTGTCCGCCGTCCTGCTGTTGCTCCTGGCGCCGACCCGCGCGCAGGTGGCGCGTGCGCAAGGGGGACCGGGCGCACCTGCGGTCTCGGGCGCGCGGTTCCCCGAGCTCGTCGAAGTGCCGGGCGGGCCCTTCGTGATGGGCGCGGATCCCGCGACAGATCCTTCGGCGTTCGACAACGAGCGGTGGTCGCCCACGCAGGGGACGGGCACGGTGGACCTGCCGACGTTCTACATCGCGCGTCACGAGGTGACAGTGGCGCAGTTCACGGCGTTCGCGCGCGTGTCCCCGTGGAAGGTGGATCCGAATGCGCTGGCCGGCCCGCCCACGCACCCGGTGGCGTTCGTCTCGTGGCCCGACGCGCTGGCGTATTGCCGGTGGCTGGAAGGGCAACTGAAGAGTTCGCCTGACACGCCCGCGCACGTGAAGCAGTTGCTGGCCGAGGGCTGGCGCGTGACGCTGCCGAGCGAGGCCCAGTGGGAGAAGGCGGCGCGCGGGACGGACGGGCGGCGCTATCCGTGGGGCAGCGAGCCGCGTCGCGATCGCGCGAACTACGAGAACCAGGGGACGGCGGCTGTGGGCACGTACCCGTGCCCGGAGTGCCCGTACGGCCTCGCTGACATGAGCGGGAACGTGTGGGAGTGGACGAGCAGTCCGTACCAGCCGTACCCGTACGATCCGTCCGACGATCGCGCGAACCTCGAGGCCGATGCGCTGTGGGTGATGCGGGGCGGGCACTTCGGCGATCCCGCGCGGACGGTGCGCGCGTCCGCGAGGGGCGCGGCGGATCCTGGGGCGCGGAGGCCGTTCATCGGGTTCCGCGTCGCGCTGGTGAAGCGCTGAAAAGCGTACGGAGCGCCGCGTGCGGAGTGCGGAGCGCCGGGACTTCGGTCCCGGCGTGAGGCGCCCGGGCGGGGTGCCCCGGCCGCGCTTCCCGCTCGGCCGGCCGGTCAGTCGCTCCTCCGGCACGATCAGAACAGCGTGCGCAAAAGGGCCGCGCGTGCGTGGCCTGCGGCTGTCAGGGTGCGGGTGGCGCGTGTCGCCGTACTGAAGGACGGGGCGATCGACGGTTCGTTATCCTGCGGGTTCGGTTCCAGAAACGCCGACCTACGCAACGGGTGCCGCTCAATCGCAACAGGTCTGCGTCTCTGTCGCGCCAGCAGTGGGGGTTGGCGGCAAGTCGCGCTCCGGACGGGTCCGGCGCTACCGTGGTTAGCGGCGATTTCACTTCAGGATCTTGTTGTAGAACTCGTTCATTCGCGCGACCACATCGGCTTCCCTGTCCCTGTAGAGGTGATGGCTGGCCTCGGTCAACACGACGACTTCTCCACGAATGGCCTCGCGTCTGAACTTTGCGACCATCCGCTCCACTAAAGCTGTCGCCTCCGTGGCCCAGTAGGTATTCGCTCGCTGCCGCGTCGCCTCAGAGGCGTCTGGTGGCACATAGGGATGGCGACTCTGGGACGCGAAGAATGCCAGCGCTGGTGACCGCAGCACGCGGAAGCTTGGAGAGTAAGTGTTCCACCACAGATCGATCTGCCCAGATGGAGTGTCGGGCGAGGCGGGTGTTCCAATCATTGGATCCTGTCTCATGACTCGAGCCGCTTCGGCGGCGTCGATGGCAGCATCGAGATAGACAAGGCTCAGCACTCTCTCTGGATACTGCCGCGCAAGCTCGGTCATCTCGACGCCCGCCATCGAATGGCCCACGAAGTGCGCGGTCCGGATCCCCAGGGCATCCAGCACGTGCAAGACCTCCCCGGTGAGTGTGGCTTGATCGTAGCCACTGGCTGGCCGGGACGATGGCGCGACCCCTCGTCGGGTCATGGCGACGACTCGAAATCGACCTCGGAACCGCGCGGCAATTGAATCGGAAGGTGTGCGCGGTGTCGCCGAAGCCCGTGAGGCACACCAAGTTCGGGCCAGAACCACCCCAGTCGAGGACGTGGAGAGCGATCCCGTTGACTTCGACGAATCGCTCCATGTGCGGAGAGGTATCGCCCTGCGCCGAGCACGGCACCTCCGCAGCCGCGAGGATTACGACCAACAGCCCTACGAGCATTGGATAGGTGCCCGTGTTCATCGCTTCGGGTCGAATCCTGTCCGTCTAACGCCTACGGCTAAGCCGCAGCGGCCTTGCGATGATTCTCAGCGATCAGGGGGCCGAAGCGCCAGTCGCTGTCGGCTTCAGCCGTGGGATTCTCATACAGCCCTCCCCCTGCGCCTACTGATTGTCAGTAGGCTGGCGCAGGGCAATGCGCAACCGCGCAGGAGGAGGACCGAGGCGAGTCTACAACCGCCAGCACCAGTACTATTGCGGGATCGATTTGCATGTGAAGACGATGTACGTCTGCATCCTCGACACGACGGGCCAGGTGCTCGTGCACCGGAATGTCCCGTCGACACCCGGGGCCTTCCTGGAGGCTGTGGCGCCCTATCGGGATGACCTCGTGGTGGCGGCCGAGTGCATGTTCACCTGGTATTGGTTGGCAGATGTCTGCGCCGCGGAAGGCATCCCGTTCGTGCTCGGCCACGCGCTCGCGATGAAGGCCGTCCACGGGGGCAAGGCCAAGAACGACAAGATTGACTCGCACAAGATCGCGGGGTTACTGCGCGGAGGGCTGCTCGCCCAGGCATATGTGTATCCGGCGGCGATGCGGGCGACGCGCGACCTCCTGCGCCGTCGGCTGCATTTGGTCCGCAAGCGCGGCCAGTTGCTGGCCCACATTCAGAACACGCGGGCCCAATACAATCTGCCTGAGTTTGAGCGGCGGCTGGCGTACCCGGCCAACCGTGACGGGGTGCGCGAGCATTCCCCGATCCCACGGTGCGGAAGAGCATCGAGGTCGATCTGGCGCTGCTCGCCTTCCACCGGTTGAAGTCCGTGCCGGGCATCGGGAAGATCCTCGCCCTCACG
>DAIRFN010000072.1:0-18722 GCA_036795065.1 Vicinamibacterales bacterium | reverse complement strand
CAGGGCTTGAGCCCGCTCGACCTGGCGTCGCAGACCGGCCAGGTCAGTTCCGGGCAGGCGTTCAATCCCGCCATCTCGGTCATTCCAGACATCGCGTACTACTCGGATGACGTGGGGGGCGGAGCGTTCGAGATCGTCGAGCAGGCCGACGGGTTCGGTGATGGACACGAACACGAGGGCGCATCCGGCGGGCATGGTCACGGCGCACTCGAACGCGGCTTCAACCTTCGCGAGATGGAAGTGGCGTTCTCGGGCGCCGTGGACCCGTACTTCGACGTGTGGGCCACGCTGGCGATCGGCACCGACTCGATCGAAGCCGAGGAGGTCTACGTGCAGACCCGCAAGTTCCTGCCGGGCCTGCAGGTGCGTGTCGGCAGGTTCTTCAGCGGTGTGGGCCACATCAACAAGCAGCACCCGCACCAGTGGGACTTCGTCGATCAGGCGTTGCCTCACCAGGCCATCCTCGGGGGCACGCTGGCCGAGACCGGGGTGCAGGTGACGTGGCTGCCGAACCTGCCCGTCTACACGCTCCTCGGGTTCGAGGCGCTGCAGGGCGACAACGAGCGGATCGCGCACCAGGGGACCGAGGAGCATCCCGGCCTCTTCGAAGAGACCCCCGGCCCCCGGCTCTTCACGGGGTTCCTGAAGGTGTCGCCGGACATGGGGTACGCCCACGCCCTGCAGGGCGGCGTTTCGTTCGGCCGCAGCCGCAGCCACCAGGAGGTGGTCGAGGGCGCGGACGCACTCGTCGAGGAAGCCCTCGATGGCGCGACGTGGTTCCTCGGCACCGACTGGGTCTGGCGGTACGATTCCGCCCGACCGCTGGGACGAGGCGATCTGACGGTTCAAGGAGAATACCTGTATCGCAAGAAGGACCTGCGCCCGATGGCGCCCGATGGCGCCGCGGTGCGCGCGCCGCAGGTCTCGTCACAGGATGGCCTCTACGCGCAGGCTGTCTATGGAATCGCGTCGCGGTGGACACTGGCCGGACGCATGGATGTCATCGGAATCACGAACCGGGTTGAGACCGGTGACAGGGATACCGAGTACGGCAGTTCGCGACGCTACTCGGCGGCGCTCACGTTCAATCCCACCGAGTTCTCACGCGTGCGCGTCCAATACAATGCCGGCCGTCTCTGGAGCAACGGCAGGGCGACGTTTCACCAGGTGTTCGTGCAGTTCCAGATGAGCCTGGGCATGCACGGCGCCCACCGGTTCTGAGTGCGGCGGAGGCAGGGGATGATGAGACAGGCCATCCTGGCAGCGGCTCTCGTGGCGACTTCGGTCCCGGCCGTTGCCGAGGTGCGGGTCGTGGCCACCACGTCCAGCATGGCCATGCTGGCGCGAGAAGTCGGGGGTTCGGCGGTCAGCATCACGACGCTGGCGCCACCCGACCGTGACCCGCACTATCTGCTGGCGCGCCCGAGCATGATGGTTGCGCTTCGGCGGGCCGACCTCCTGGTGGCCGTGGGCGCGGAGCTCGAGGTGGGCTGGTTGCCCGCGGCCATCCAGGGGGCGTCGAATCCGAAGATCCTGCCGGGGCAATCGGGCTACTTCGAGGGCGCGGCCCAGATCGAGCTCATCGAAACGGGACAGGTCGCCGATCGATCGCGTGGCGACGTGCACCCGATGGGCAACCCTCATTACTACATGGATCCGGTCCGCATGGCGGCGGTTGGACGCGCCCTCGCCGCCCGGTTGGGCGCTCTCGATCCGGCGCGCGCGGAGGAGTTCACGGCCAGGGCCTCGGCGTTCGCCAAGGCCGTCGACGACCGCGCGTCGCGATGGCGCCAGCAGGCCAGCGGTGCGCCGGGCATTGTCATGTACCACAAGGACGCCAACTACCTGGCCGCGTTTCTCGACCTCCCGGTGCTTGGCTACGTCGAGCCGCTGCCAGGCATCCCGCCCACGGCCTCTCACCTGCGCGATCTCGTCACGCGGCTCACCGGCCAGAAGGGCGTCATCCTCTACAATAGCTACCACCCTTCGGAGGGCCCCGCATTCCTCAGCCGCCAACTCGGATGGAAGAGCCGGCAGCTTCAACTCGAGGTGCCACTCGACGCGACCGGCGCCACGTACCTGAGCCACATCGATCAGTGGGTGCAGGCGATCACCGGGGCCACTCCCTGACGCCCACGTCCACGGCGCTCCTGGACGTCGTCGCCCTCGTCGCCGGATACAAGGGACCCGTGGTGGGGCCCGTCTCCTTCACGCTCAGCCGGGGTGAGATCGTGGGCCTGGCCGGCGCCAACGGGTCGGGGAAGACCACGGTGCTCAGCGCCATCATCGGCTCGGCGCGCATCTTCGGCGGCACCATCACCTGCGACCGGTCCGCGGGCGTCTCGGTGCTCCGCCAGTTCCCGGTACACCTGAGCGAGATGCCCATCACAGTGGCCGAGTTCCTGCGGGTGATGGGCGCGCCCGGCGCCGACCTGCCGGAGGCATTCCGGCCGCTCGTGGACGTCCGCGTGGATCGCCTGAGCGGCGGACAGTTCCAGCTGCTCCAGGCGTGGGCCTGCCTGGGGTCGCCGGCCGCGCTCGTGCTGCTGGACGAGCCCACCAACAACATGGATCCCGGGGCCATCGCGGGGCTGGCCGAGCTGCTCCTCGAGTCGACGGCGCGCGGCAAGGGCGTGCTGCTCGTCAGCCACGAGGCGACCCTGCTGGA
Organism: Vicinamibacterales bacterium; assembly: GCA_036795065.1. GTDB lineage: Bacteria > Acidobacteriota > Vicinamibacteria > Vicinamibacterales > UBA2999 > VFZN01. The sequence goes on along the minus strand of DAIRFN010000072.1, from coordinate 16,054 downwards.
CAAGGTCTGCTCGCGCGTGATCGAGGTCGGCCGATGACGCCCTGGGACATGGCCGACCCCATCTTCCTGCTGCCGCTCGCCAACGGCCTGCTGCTCTCCATCGTCCTCCCGGCGGTGGGCGCCTACTCGCGGCTGCGCGGCGAGTGGCTGGCCTCGCTCGGTATCGGGCAGGCCGCGGCCGCCGGCATCGTGCTCGCCGCGTTCTTCAGCCTGCCCGTCGGCGTGGGGGCGCTCGCCGTCGCGGTGCTCGCGGCTCCGGCCAAGACCCTGCTCGGTCGGCACGACGGTGATGACACCTACGCGGTGATGCTGCTGGCCGGCTGGAGCCTGTCGCTGCTGCTGGCCGCCAACACGACGCACGGCGAGGACCTGTCGCGGGTGCTGCTGCAGGGACAGATCTACTTCACGGGGCGCTCGCACCTGGTAGGCATCGTGGCCGTGGTGCTTGCCGTAGCGGTGCTGCTGCCGATGGTGTCGTCGCGGCTCCTGATCGGGCGGTTCTTCCCCGAACACTTCCTGGCGAACGGCGTGGCCAGTCCGCGGCACGAGGTGGTGTTCGACATGATGGTGGCCGTGTCCCTGGCCCTCGCGGCCTCGGTCGTGGGCGTCATGGGCGCGTTTGCGCTCGTGTTCGTCCCACCGTGGGTGGCGTTCCGCTTCGCCGGAGGGTGGCGTCATACGGTGGCATGGTCCGCCGGGCTCGGCGTGATGGCGTACGTGGCGTCATTCGCGGTGGCCATCGCCCTCGATCAACCCTACGGACCCGTGCTGGTCGCAACGCTGCTGTTGATGTCGGTTGCGCGCGCGGTGGTTCGCACCTGACAGGTGCGGTCGGGTGCGAACGCTCGTCACGCCGAAGCTTGTGGGTCGACGTGGGTGAGCGAAGGCGGGGGCTTGGATGCCTACAGCTCCCGCAGGGCCCGGGCGAGGGCGTCGACGATGCAGTCCGCGTCGGACTCGGACAATGGCATCGGCCCGCGGATCTTGATGACGTTGTGGTGCGGACCATCGGTGCCCACCAGCACGCCCAGCTCGCGCATGCCGGTGACCACCGCGGCCGCCTCCTCCGTCGCGGGCTGGAGCGTGGCGCGATCGCGCACGAGCTCGACGCCGAGGAACAGCCCCGAGCCGCGCACGTCGCCGATCAACTCGTGAGACGGCTGGAGGTCGCGCAGGCCCGCCAGCAGGTGGCGGCCCACTCGTAGCGCGTGGGCCTGCAGGCTCTCCTCCTCGGTGACGCGGAGCGTCGCCAGGCCCGCCGCGCACGCCGCGGTGCTGCCGCCGAAGGTGCTGAAGAACTCCATCCCGTTGTCGAAGCTGTTCGCGATGGCGCGCGTGGTGACGACCGCGCCCATCGGATAACCGTTGGCGATGGGCTTGCCCAGCACCACGATGTCGGGCACCACGCCGTGGGACGCGAACGCCCAGAAGTGCGTACCCAGCCGCCCGAAGCCGGTCTGCACCTCGTCCGCGATGCAGACCCCACCCGCGCCACGCACGAGGCGGTACACCTCCGCCAGGAATCCCGCTGGCAGGAAGATCTGCCCGCCCACACTGGGGCACGTCTCGGCGATGTAGCCGCACAGCCCCCGCCCGCGCGCGCCAATGGCTTCGATGACCGCACCCACCTCGCGCGCGTACTTCAGCCCCGCCTCAGGATCGCTTGCCTTGTGCGCCCCGCGATAGACGTCCGGGATGGGGGAGGTGTGCACCCAGTCCGGCGCGCCCTGTCCACCCGGGCCGGCGTGCTTGTACGGGCTGATGTCGATGAGCGTGGTGGTGTGGCCGTGATAGGCGGCGTCCATCACGACGAGGTCTCGCTGCCCCGTGTGTGCGCGCGCCAGGCGTAGGGCCAGCTCGTTGGCCTCGCTGCCCGACGCGGTGAAGTAACACACCTCGAGGGGCGCCGGGAACGTCGCGGCAAGTGCCTCCGCGTACTGGACGGCCATCTCGTGCAGGTAGCGCGTGTTGGTGTTGAGCGTGGCCAGCTGCGCGGCCACGGCGCTGGTGACGCGGGGGTGCGCGTGGCCGACATGAGGCACGTTGTTGTAGCCGTCGATGTAGGTGCGGCCGGTCTCGTCGAACAGGTACTGCATCCATCCGCGGACGATCTGCAGCGGGTGCTCGCTGTACGACAGGCGCACGTTGGCGCCAAAACGGCGGCCCCGCCGGTCGAGCAGGGCGTCGGTGGTGGCGTGCCGGGCGAGGCGCTCCGGGGGGATGCTCATCATCAGATTCGGATCGGGGCAGAGCGCGAGCCACGTGCGCCGCTGGCTGGCCGGGGCCACGCCGTTGAAGTTGCAGGGCACGTCGAGCATGTCCGTAATCACCTGGACGTGGACGTGCGGCCACCACTCGCCGTTCTCTGATGGCGCGCCGATGGCGCCTATCCGTGCACCCGCCCTGATGGCTTTGCCGACGTGAAGCCCCTCGAGACTGCCTCGGTCGAGGTGCCCGTACAGCGTGTAGAACGAAAGCGGCTCGCTCCCCGGGATCTCGTGCCTCAGCACGATCATGGGGCCGTAGTCGAGGCGCGCCGTGGCGTCTTCGAAGCCGTGCACCACGCCGTCGAATGGCGCGTAGAGTGGCGACCCCGCGGGCAGCGTCAGGTCCAGGCCGATGTGCACCGTGCGGCGCTCGTCGGTCACCCGACCGCCCGAGAAGGCCTCGGTGGCATAGATGACTCGCGCCTCGTCGTACCCGCCCGCGCCGAGCGCGGCTCCGGCCTGGCGGATCGCGGCAAACACGCGCTGCGTGAACGGCCCGGCGGCGTTGTCGGCCGGGTTGCTGGCCACCAGGGTGCTGCCGGCGCTGAAGTCCAGCCCGAGGACAGCCGTCGTCCGGAGATCGTGCCCGGTGATGGGCGCGGCCTTGTGGCCGTTGACGCGGAGCCACTCGACGATGCGGGCCACGTGCGGCACCGGGGGCAGTCCGCACGCGTCGCGCAGGCGGAAGTGCGCCAGCCGCGGGTGAATGGCGAGCAGGGCCGGCAGCGTGGTGCGGATCGGGCCCTGGCTGATGCCGAGATATTCCTGATCGGGCCGCTCGGCCTGCTGCGCCGCCGCGACGCACACGCTCAGGGCCAGGCGCATGAGCATCAGGCCAAAGAGCGCGGCGATCTCGTCCTCGGTGAGGGGATGCTCTGCATGGTAGCCCGCGGCCACCGCCGCGGCCGCGGCGAGCGGATCGTCCTTGCCGAGCGCGGCGTACGCCATCGCGATCGCGACGTCGTTCACCAGGTGGCTGACCACCATGTCACCGAAGTCCACGATGCCGGTGACGCGCTGCGCCCGCCCATCGACCAGGACGTTGTAGTCGTTCACGTCGCCGTGGATGGCGCGCTGACGGAACGACGGCAGTCGAGGCGCGACCGTGTCCCGATGCACGACCACGACGCGCTCGATGAGATCCCGCAGCGCGGCGTCGCGGACCAGAGGCAGGCGGTCCGCGATCACGGTGGGCGCCGTGGCCAGGTCCCAGTGGAACGCACGATGCAGGGCGGGGTGATCGAAGCCGGCCAGCGCGCGGTCCATCACTGCAACCGCGCGCCCCAGGTCGCGGAGCAGCGCATGGCGCTGGCGGGCCGTGTCGCCGAGCGGTGCGCCCTCGAGGCACGAGACGAGGCGCACGAAGTGCTCGCCGTGACGCCCGATCTCCGCACCCGCGCGCGTCGGCACGAGCGACGGCGCCAGGCCCGTCTCCGCCAGGCGCTTCATCACCTGGTTCTCCGCGTCGAGCACCTGGAGGGTCTCCGCGGCATTGGCGACCTTCAGCACCATGCGGGTGCGGTCTGCCCGGTGCAGGAGAAAGTTCTGGTCGCGCTCGCTGGGGAGCGGCGAGGCCGAGGCGGTGATGCCATAGAGGTCCCGCGCCAGCCGCGCGGCGTCCTGCAGGTTCAGTCGTGGCGCGTGGGAGAGTGACGTCATCGGCGGATGAGCTTGCCATTCTACCTGCCGCGCGCGATGGGGCCCACGCCCCGATGAGCTCAGGGCTTTCTGCGGGTGTAGAGCAGATCGTAGTTCACGCTCCACGTGCCGTCGGCGTTGAGGCGCTCGGAAAATTGGCGCACGCGGCCATCACCGAGGTTGAAGAACGTAAGCCGGACGCGCAGGCGCAGGGCCGGATCGGCCGGCGCGGGCATCGAGCCGAAGAACACCATGTTGGCGCCCTCGAGGCGGCCCCAGTACTCGTGCAACCCACCCGCGTTGTCCACCCACGTCTGGTGCCACTGGCCGCGCGACCGGTCGTAGATATTGAGGCTCTGGCCGGTGTTCGTGGGGGCGGCCCACTGCTCCAGCAGCGCGCAGCCATCCTGGATCTTCGTGATGGTGTTGCGCGCCGGTTCCTGGCCTGGTTGCTGAGGCGCGCCGTTGGGGACCACGTCCCAGTCGCCGACCCAGAAGTCGAACTGGCGATGATCCGTGGCACGGCAGTCGGGGCGGGGAGCCGGCGTGGGGGCCGGTGCGGCTGCGGCCTGGACGAGAGTGAACGCGAGCAGGGCGCTCAAAGACATGCGTGCGAGTCTAGCGCCGCGCTCCGGGCGGGGACGAAAAACGTGACGAGGCCCGTCCGTGTCGCGCGCCCGGGCGCGATAATCAGCTGGCGATGAAGACAGTGGCCCTCGTGCTGATCCTGGCCGCCGCGCCTGCGGGACCGCAGGAAGGCGCGGTGCGCGCCATGCTGTCCGGGGCGCGCTGCGCCGAGGCCGCGCTGCGCCAGCTCGCGCCCTGGGGAGCAGAGCTCGATGGCGCACTCACCGATCCACCCGGACCCGAAGGCACACAATCGGCTCGCATGCCGACCGGCACCCTGGGCGTGTGGGTGAGGCTCGTCGTGGCGCCCGCCGGCGACGTGTGGCTCGAACGCGTTTCGGCTGAGCGTCGCGAGACCCTCCGCTTCGGATCCGGGTGCGAGCCCGACACATCCTCGGAGGCGGCGCCAGCGGAGGGGGGCGACGGCTTCACGGACGAAGTGCTCGCGTCACGCCTGGCGCGCCGTGACGCCGGGGTCATCCTGGTCTGGTCCCCGCACATGCCCCTGTCGGTGGATCAGCACGCCGTGCTGGCGGCCGTGACGCGCGACCTTGGCATGGCGCTGGTGGTCGCGCTCGACCCGTCGGCCGACGCCGGCTACGCCCGCCGCGTCGCGCGCGAGCGGGGCCTGCCGGAGGCGGCCCTGCGGCCCCTGGCCGGCATCGAGCTGCCGTTCCGCGGCATGACGACGCATGCGCCGAGCGTGCAGGTGTTCACCGACGGGCGACTGGTGGGACCCGTTCTGTACGGATACCGCGCGCCGGAGGCGGCACGACTCGCCATACAGCGCGCGCTCGGAGAACCGCCGCGGTAATCCCCACGTTACGAGTGCGCTCTTACCTTCGCCCAGCGACCGCGCATGCGGCGAGCAGGGCGCTTTTCTTCGCCGCCTCACCCGTGAACCGCGCGTTGACCAGTTCCTCGCATTGCGACCGCGAGAGGCTCGTGAACGCCCACGGCGCCTCGCCGGGCTGGAACGGCTGCGTCTCTGCCTGGCAGCTCTGCCGCCACAGCTGGCCGATCGTTTCCGCCGCGTCGCGCTTCGCCGCATCCGTGAAGAAGTTCGCGAAGAAGAGCTCCTTGTCCGGATTGACCACGCGGAAGTGGAATCGCTTCGCATCGGTGCTGTTCTTCGGCGAGGCATTCGCCACGTAGTAGAGGCGTCCGTCCGGGAAGAAGGCGGGGAAGTAGCTGCCGACGCCCTCGCGGGTGGAGGTCGTCACGCGCGCCAGCGGGCCGTGCCCCACGATGCGGCCCTGGGCGTCGTGCACGAGATCGGCGACGACCACGTCGGTGATGGTCGGCGCCACCAGGCCGCCGTTGACGAAGGGGGTCAGGTAGCCGTGCTTGCTGATGTCGAACGTGACGCGCCGGCCGTCGAAGCTGAAGTCGGCCTTCCCGGCGGCAAACCCGAAATCGACGCGCCGCTCGCACGTCGTCGTCTGGGCGGTGGGATCGACCCCGGTGATCTCGAAGATCTTGAGCGTGCCCGGCTGGCCCTCGTCGCCGCCGTCGTGCGCGATCACGTAGCGGCCGTCCTTCGAGATGAAGGGCGTGGCCAGATCGCGCGTGATCTGGGGACACAGGCGCATCGCGCGCGTGGCCGACACCTGGAGCGTCCCGCCTTTCGACGTGAACGTGTAGTCGACGATGCGGAATCCTGGCGCCGGCTTGACGTTCGAGCCGGAGAACATCATCCGATAGACGGTGACCGAGGACGCCCCGTCCCGCCGATCGGACACGACGCCCACCGACTGGTAGTAGACGTCGAACACGTCCTGGTCCTCGTGAGCGAACGCCGGCTTCACGTCGAGCGCATCCTGGCCCGCGTCGAGGCGTGCCAGCAGCGTCGCCGTGTCGTAGAAATTCACCGTGTGCGCGGCCGTGTAGTGCGAGGGCACCGTCACGTAGCGTCCGTCGGGCGTAGCCACCGCGTCCGACTTGTCAGGGATCTTCACGCGACGCCCGCGCGTGAGATCGTAGAGGTAGTTCTGATCGTGGGTCGCGAAGCCTACGATCCATCGGCCGTCGGGATTGGGGACCGGCCGCGCGAACCAGTTGACGTCGTCGATGGGCGCCTCGTCCGGAGCCGGCCGCGAGGCGAGCACCTCGGTGCCGTCCGCGTGCACGCGGCAGTAGTCGGCCGCGGGCGGCGTTTGGGCAACGAGGCCGGCCGTCAGCGCGACCGACAATCCCACGACGGCGAACGGCATCCGCTTCGCTTTCCTGGCCGACATCCTGCCTCCTATTCGGTCCTGAGCGCGCTCACCGGATCCAGCCGAGCGGCCCGCCGGGCGGGAAGGTAGCAGGCCGCGGCCGTCGTGGCAACCAGCAAGAGGGCCGTCGCGGTGTAGCTGGCCGGATCGTAGGGACTGATGCCCAGCAGCTGGGACGAGAAGAGCCGCGTGACGCCGAGCGCCGCCCCGAGGCCGAGCGCGATGCCCAGGCCGGCCAGTCCCAGGCCCTGTCGGACCACCATCTGCCGCACGTCCGAGGCAGTGGCCCCCAGCGACATGCGTACGCCGATCTCGCGCGTCCGCATTCCCACACTGTGGGCCACCACCCCGTAGAGCCCGAGCGCCGCCAGCAGCGTGGCCGTGGCGCCGAACACGCCGAGCAGCGTGGCGGCCATCTCGAAGAGGAAGAACGCAAACGCGATGTGCTGCGCCAGGGTCTGCACGTCGAAGAGCGGCAGCGAGGGATCCACGCGCCGGAGCGCCTCCCGCACTGCACCGACCATCGCGTCGGGTGTGCCGGCTGTGCGGACGATGAGCCGCATGTTGGGTCGGTAGAGCTGGTCGACCGCGAGATACATGAAGCTTCGCGGCGTCTCGCTCATGCTCGAGTACTTCGCATCCCGTGCCACGCCCACCACCGCAGCCCAGCGGTCGCCGATCTTCACTCGGCCACCGAGGCTCCGGCCTTCCGTCCAATATCGCCGCGCCATTGTCTCGTTGATGATGACGACGAAGGGCGCGTCGGCGCTATCCCGCTCGGAGAAATCGCGGCCTTCGACCAGGGCCATCCCCAGCGTGTCGAAATAGCCGGTGCCGACCGACGAGTAATACACCGACATCTCCTCACCGGTCGCGGGCGTGTAGCCTTCGACCTCCACGGAGCGATCGCTGCTGTCGGTCATGGTGAGCGGCAGCCGTTGGCCGATCGCGGCGGCCTCCACGCCCGGCAGCCCCCGCACCTCGTCGGCGAGGCGCCGGTACAGCTGCTTGCCGTGCACCTCGTCGTAACCCGCCGGTCCCACGTCGATGGAGGCCACGATTCCGGTGCGTGCGTCGAAGCCCGGGTCGAGCGTGCGTGCGGCGTCGAGCGTTCGGAGGAACAGGCCCGCGCTGACGAGGAGGACCAGCGCCAGCGCCACCTGCAGCACGATGAGGCCCTGCCGCACGCGACCCCGTCGCCACGATGCCACGCTGCCTCCCGTGCCTTCCTTGAGCGGGGTGAGCAGGTCGATCTTCGAGGCCTGGAGACTTGGGAACACGCCCAGCAGCAGGCCGGCGGCCAGGCTGACCAGCGTGGAGAACAGCAGCACGCGCACGTTGAGGCCCGCGTCGATGGCGATGGGGATGGGCATCGGGGGAATGAACGCGCGGAGGATGTCGCCGCTCCAACGGGCCAGCGCGCTGGCCAGCACGCCCGCCACGAGTGCCAGCACAACACTCTCGGCCATCAGCAGCCGAACCACCTGCCCGCGGCTGGCGCCAAGGGACCGGCGGACCGCCAATTCCCGGCGCCGCCCGCTGGCTCGTGCCAGCAGCAGGCTGGCCATGTTGGCGCAGACCAGCGCCAGCAGCGTCGCCACGAGGCCGCCGAGCACGGCCATCACCGGCAGCAACATGCCGGTGCCGCCTGAAGGCTGCCGCCATAGCTCGTACAGGCGCAGCCCGCGGCCGGCGTTCACGTCGGGGTATTCCGCCGCGAGCCGGCGCGCCACCACGTCGGCGCCCGCCTGGGCTTCGGCCAGCGTGGCCCCGGGCGCGAGACGCACGAGGCCCTGCAGCCAGCCGCTGCCGCGTGCCTGCAGCCGGTCCCCGGCGATGAAGGTCTGCTGCATCGCGACCGGCACGAACACGTCGAGTGCGATGAGCGGCTGCGTGCCGTGGAAGTCTGGCGGCGTCACGCCCACCACGGTGAACGCCTGCTCGTTGAGCGTGAGGGTGGAACCCACCGGGTCCGGGCGGCCGCCCAGCCGGCGCTGCCAGAAGGCATGGCTCACCACCACCACCGGATGTCCGCCGGGCACGCGGTCGTCGTCTGGTGTCAGCAGTCGCCCTTGTGCGGCACCGACGCCGAGCAGGTCGAACATGTTGCCGGACACCACCTCGCCCCACACGCGCTCGGCGCCCTCTGCCGTGCGCAGGCTGAGCGCCCCGGTGCCGAACACGGCCACGCCGGCCACGCCCGGAACCGCCTGATCGCGGATGTCGATGTAGTTCGGGTACGAGAGACTGAGGTCGTTGCGCGTGGCGGTGGTGAAGTAGAGCGCGGCGAGCGAGCTGCGGTCGTGAACGCCAGGGATGGGATTGAGCAGGGTGGCTTCAATCCAGCTGAAGATCACCGAGTTCGCGCCGATCCCCACGGCCAGCGTCAGCACGGCGACGACCGTGAACCCCGGCTTGCCCCTGAGCGACCGGACGGCGTGACGCAAGTCGTGCAGCAGCATCTCCCAGCCTCCTGAACGTGAACGAAGCCATGCCGCGTGCCACACGGCTCCTGCCGCGCGGCCCAGTACGGCGACCGACGTCCGCGCGTTGACCAGCCCCGAACGATCGAGCCTGTCGCATCGGTGCCAGAGGTCCGCGCGCCACTGAGCGCGCCACCGGTCGCGGTCGCGGCCGGGGACGAGCCAGGCCGCGCCGTTGACCATCGCGAGCGCGACTCGACGCAGCCTCGCGCCCGTCATGGGCGCTTCCGTGCCGGCAGCATGCCAGGGATGCCGAAGGCAGCGAGGGACACGGGGCGGAACGTCCTGTGTTTCTGCAGCGCCTCGGCCAGCACCCGCGCGCCGTCGGCGGTGAGCGTGAAGTAACGGCGGGGTGGGCGCTTCTCGGCCTGCGCCGCGGCGGCGCTCTCCCATGACGACCGGAGCAGGCCCAGCTCTTCGAGGCGGTCGAGCGCGGGGTAGACCGACCCGGCGGTCAGGCCCGTCGCGTCAACGATGTCGAAGCCGAACTGGTGGCCGGCCGCGACGGCGTGGAGGACGGCGACGGTCCCGAAACTGAGCGCGCTGTTGCTCACGGGGGCTTTGACGGAAGGAGCCTATATCGAGTTCCAATATAGGTCCCCGGCGGGTGGCCCGCGCCGTTACTCGGACACGAGCGCCCTGACGGGCGACACGCGCACCGCCCTCAACGCGGGCCCACAGCAGGCGGCCAGCACGACCACCAGCGTCACGATCGCCACGCCGGCAAACGCGACCGGGTCCGTGGCCGTGACGCCGAAGAGCAGCCCCTGCACGAGCCGTGTCAGTCCCAGGGACGCCCCCAGACCCGCGACGACGCCGGCGGCTGCGAGCACCACGCCCTGGCCGGCGACCAGCCTGATGATGTCGCCACGCTCGGCGCCGAGTGCCATCCTGACGCCAATCTCGCGCGTGCGCTCGGTGACCAGATAGGACACCAGCCCGTAGATGCCCAGGCTCGCCAGCGTCAGCGCCGCCGCACCGAAGAGCGCCACCAGCAGGAGGCTGAACCGCCGGCCCGAGAGCGTCAGCTCGAGCGCGTCGTCCATGGAGCGGATCCGAATGGGCATGTTGGGGTCGAGTTGCTGCACGGCCTGCCGTGCCGCCTGGGCCACAGCCCCCGGCGTCGAAGACGCCAGCACCACGCTCACCTGCGTGCTCGGCCGCTGGCGATAGTCGAGGTAGAGCAGCGGCCCTGGCACGGCCTCGGGCGTGAGCTCGCGCACGTCGGCCACCACGCCGACGATGCGGATGCCGCGAGCGTCGCCGTCCATGTTCCCGAACTGCACGAAGCGGCCCAGCGGATCCTGATCGGGCCACTTCGCCTTCGCCAGCGACTCGCTGATGACGGCCACGTGCGGCGCGTCGGGACCGTCGCCGTCATCGAACAGGCGCCCGCGGAGCAGCGGGATGCCCATCGCGGCGAAGTATCCCGCGCTGGCCACGCGATAGCCTGCCTGGCCGGCACGGGCCTTCGCCTGATCGCCGATACGGCCGACGTCCTCGTAGCTCTTGAACTCGTCCACGCGCGTCATCTCGAGGAATTGGCCGTTGGTGTAGCGTCCGCCTCCGAGAGGGAAGTCGTTGACGAGGCCGACCGACTCCACGCCTGGCAACACCGCCAGGCGTGCCAGCAACTCCTGCTGGAACGACGCCACGCGCGATCGCGCGGCCGCATCGCGAGAGAACGGCGACACCAGGTCGAGCACGACGGCGTCGCTGGTGCGATACCCGGGATCGACCTCGAGCAGCCGCACGAAGCTGCGCGCCAGCAGTGACGCGCCGGTCAGCAGCACGATGGTGATGGCCACCTGCGCCACGACGAGGCCCTGGCGCACGCGCTCGCGGCCGCGGTCGCCCGTCATCGTCCGCGGGCCTCCGGCGAGCGAGGCACGCAGCTCGTGTTGGGAGGTTCTGAGAACGGTGGCCAATCCGAGCGCCAGGGCCGTGAGAGCGGCCACGCCGCACGCGAACGCGAGCACGGTGCCGTTGACGCCCACGCTGTCGAGGCGCGGCACACTCCCCGGCTGCGCCGCGACGATGGCCCTGACGCCCGCGGCGGCCAGCCCCGCGCCCACCACTGTCGCCGCGGCCGACAGCAAGGCGGCTTCGGCGAGCATCTGACGGAGGATGCGTCCGCGCCCGGCGCCGATGGCCATGCGCAGCGCGAGCTCGCGGCGGCGTGTGGCGATGCGCGCCAGCTGGAGGTTCGAGACGTTGAGGCACGCGATGACCAGCAGCAGCACCGCGGCGCCGAAGAGGGCGACGAGCGTCGGGCGCGCGTTGGCCGTCAGCTGCTCCTGGAGCGGTACTGCGGCGGCGTCGGCCATCCACGTGGCGTCGCCGTGCTCGCCTTTCATCGCCCTCGACACGGCGCTCAACTCGCCGTTGGCCGTTGCCAGCGGCACGTCGTCGGCCAGCCGCGCCACGACCTGGAAATTGTGCGCCGTTCGCGAGCGCTGTGGCGGCGCCACCTCGCGCGGCGTCCAGAAGTCCGCGCCGGTGGGGTAGGCGAAGCCCTCGGGCATGACGCCCACGACCTGGTGGAGCTCGTCGTTGATCCGGAGTGGTTGGCCTTCGAGGGGAGCGCCGCCCAGCCGCGCCGTCCAGAAGCGGTGGCTGATGATGGCCACCGGCGCCGCGCCCACCCGCTGCTCCTCGGGCAGGAAGCCGCGACCGACGGCCGGCGTGACCCCCATGACATCGAAGAACTCGCGCGAGACGGCGGCGCCCGACGTGACGATGGGCTCGCGCCCGCCCGAGACCGGCACGCTGGCCGACAAGGCCGTTTCCGCCATCGACACGAAGCCATGCGTGCGCGCCTTCCAGTCGTCGAAGTTCGGCTCCGACACGTTCATTCGCCGGCCGGTGGCGTCCAGCTGGAACAGTCGCACGATGCGATCGGGCTCGGGAAACGGGAGCGGGCGCAACAACACACCCTCGACCAGGGAGAACACCGCGGTGGCGGCGCCGATGCCCATGGCCAGCGTGAGAATGGAGACGAGGGCAAATCCCGGCGCACGGGTGAGGACGCGGGTGCCATAGCGGAGGTCGCGCCAGAAGTCCTCGACGAGCGCGTGGCGGTACTCGTCGCGGACCGATTCCTTCACCGACTCCACGCCGCCGAACCGCAACAACGCGGCCCGCCGCGCCTCATCGGGTGCCATACCCGCGCGAATGTTCTTTTCGGTCTGCTGCTCGAGGTGAAAACGGACCTCATCGCCCATCCGCCTTTCCATGTCGGTGGACCTTCCCAGGGTGCGGAGCCGCCGGACGAGTTCGCTAATCGATTCCATGTGGGCTCCTCACGCCAGGCTGGCGTCGAGCACGAGGTTGATGGCGCGCGACATTCGGCGCCACTGGGCAAGCTCCTCGGTGAAATGCCGCCGGCCCGCCGTGGTCAGCGCGTAGTAGCGGGCGCGACGGTTGTTCGCCGTGGTGCGCCACTCCGATTCGATGAGGCCCTGGCGTTCGAGACGGTAAAGGGCGGGGTAGAGGGTGCCCTGCCCGAGCACGAGGACCGACCCGGACCAGGCCTCGAGCCGTTCGGTGATGCCCCACCCGTGCATGGGCTCGAGTTGCAGCGCCTTGAGCACGAGCATGTCGAGCGTGCCCTGCAGCACGTCTCCCTTGTCGCGCGCCGTTCCCATGCCTCCCTTCGACGATCGGAAGGAGCGAAGGGTTCACACGTCTCGAACAGGCAGGTGGGTCGGAGACCGTGACGAGCCGCGGGGCGGTCGTCTCAACCCCGGTCGGCGGGGTTGGGCGTCCCGGAGCGCGCGTACCGGAAGTCGCAGCAGGGCGCGCCCTGCATGATGGTCTGTGTCCGTGTGAACGTGACGTCCGGGTTGAAGCCCTGGATGAGCGCGGCGTCGCGGTTGCACGAGAGCACTGCGCCCAGCTCGGGAATTCCCAGGGCGCGGTACATCTCGGCATACCGGCAGCGCGTGACGTCGAACGACAACCGCTCGTCGCTCTGCTCCCGTACCTCCAACCGCAGGGCGTCGTTCCGGGTCCACGGCTCGAGCGTGGCGGCGAAGCTGGTGAGTGAGGCGTCGCCCCTGGCTTCGGCCATCGCGCGGCCCTGGTCGCGGGCGATGCCGACGATGACGTCGCGGACGATCTCCACCACCTTGTCGCGGCCGAACGCCTGGCCCAGCGCGTCGACGACGGGCGCGAGGATGCGCGCCTCGATCTCGCGGCGGGTGAGCACGCCGACCTCGTTGAGGCGATCCACGCTGGGAGGAGTGTCGGCCATGGGGCGATGATACGCCGGGTCGCGCCGGCTCGCCGGGCTGTGCGATCATGACGGGTTGATGGCGCTCGACGTCCTGGAATCGGAAAGCATCGAGATTCTCCGTGAAGCCGTGGCGGCCGCCGAGCGCCCGGTGCTGCTCTATTCGATTGGCAAGGACTCGTCGGTGCTGCTGCGACTGGCGCAGAAGGCCTTCCATCCCGCCCCGTTGCCGTTTCCGCTGCTGCACGTCGACACCACCTGGAAGTTCCAGGCGATGTACGCGCACCGCGAGCGCATGGTCCGCGAATCGGGCGCCCGCCTCATCGTCCACACGAACGAGGCCGGCGTGGCGGCCGGCGTCACTCCGTTCACGCACGGATCGAGCTACTACACCGACGTGATGAAGACCGAGGCGCTCAGGCAGGCGCTCGACGCGCACGGCTTCGACGTCATCTTCGGCGGCGCGCGCCGGGACGAAGAGGCCTCGCGCGCCAAGGAGCGGGTCTGCTCGTTCCGCTCCCCCGGGCACCGGTGGGATCCAAAGGCGCAGCGCCCGGAGCTCTGGTCCATCTACAACCTGCGCATCCGGCCCGGCGAGAGCATCCGCGTGTTTCCGCTCTCGAACTGGACCGAGCTGGACATCTGGAGCTACATCGAGCGCGAGTCCATCCCCATCGTGCCCCTCTATTTTGCCGACGAGCGGCCGGTGGTCGAGCGGGGCGGCACGCTGCTGATGGTGGACGACGAGCGGTTTCCGCTGGAGCCGGGCGAGCAGATCCAGCGGCGCGTGGTGCGGTTTCGCACGCTCGGCTGCTATCCGCTGAGCGGCGCCATCGAGAGCCGGGCCACCACGGTGGCCGACATCGTGGCCGAGACCGCGGCCGCGGCCGCCTCCGAGCGCCAGGGCCGGCTCATCGACACCGATCAGCCGTCCTCCATGGAAAAGAAGAAGCGGGAGGGCTACTTCTGAGCGCGCCCCTGCTGCGATTCATCACCTGCGGGAGCGTGGACGATGGCAAGTCCACGTTCATTGGACGGCTGCTGTACGAGTCGCGCGCGGTGTTCGAGGACCAGTTGCGGACGCTCGAGGCCGACTCGCGCCGGTTCGGGACGCAGGGGCCTCGGCTCGACTTCGCGCTGCTGGTGGATGGCCTGCAGGCCGAGCGCGAGCAGGGCATCACCATCGACGTGGCCTACCGGTTCTTCGCCACGCCCGCGCGGCGGTTCATCGTGGCCGACACGCCGGGGCACGAGCAGTACACGCGCAACATGGCCACGGGCGCCTCGACGGCCGATCTGGCCGTCATCCTCATCGACGCGCGCAAGGGCGTGCTCCCCCAGACGCGCCGCCACACCCGCATCGTGGCGATGATGGGCATCCGGCACGTGCTGCTGGCCGTCAACAAGATGGACCTGGTGGGCTATCGGCAGCAGGTCTTCGACGCCATCGTTGACGAATACGCGCCCTTTGCCACGCACTGTGGCGTGGACACCGTCCGGCCGGTCCCGATTTCGTCCCTGGAGGGAGACAACCTCACCGGCCCGAGCCCGCGCATGCCCTGGTACGACGGGCCACCGGTGATGACGTACCTCGAGACCGTGGAGGTGGCTGGTCCGCCATCGTCCGGAGCGTTCCGCATGCCGGTGCAGCTGGTCAACCGGCCCGGCCCCGACTTCCGCGGGTTCGCAGGCCGTGTCTGCGCCGGCGCCGTGCATCCGGGCGACCGCGTGCGCGTGCTGCCCTCGGGCGTGGAGACGACGGTGAAGGCCATCGTCACGTGGGCCGGTGAGCGCCCGCGCGCGGCGGCCGGCGAGTCGGTGACGCTGACGCTGGCGGATGACGTGGACGTGAGCCGCGGCGATGTCGTCGCGGCCGCGGCCTCGGCGCCCGAAGTGGCCGATCAGTTCGAGGCGCGCGTGCTGTGGATGGGCATCCAGGCGCTCATCCCCGGGCGCTCGTACCTGCTGAAGACGCAGTCGAAAGAAGTGCGCGTGTCGGTGACAGCCATCAAGCACCGCGTGGACGTGGCCAGCGATGCACACCTGGCGGCGCGGAGCCTGCGACTGAACGAGATCGGCGTGGTGAACCTCTCCACCGCGCAGCCCCTGGCGTTCGAGCCCTACGCGACGAACCGCACACTGGGCGGCTTCATCCTGATCGACGCGCTGACGTTCGAAACGGTGGGGGCGGGGATGATCGACTTCGCCCTGCGACGCGCGTCGAACGTGCACTGGCAGGCGCTCGAGGTGTCGCGGGCGGGGCGTGCCGCCCTCAAGCAGCAGCAGCCCTGCTGCGTGTGGTTCACGGGCCTCTCCGGATCGGGCAAATCGTCCATCGCGAACGGCCTGGAGCGACGGCTCTATGCCGAGCGCCGGCACACCTACCTGCTCGACGGCGACAACATCCGCCATGGGCTGAACCGCGACCTCGGCTTCACCGAGGCCCACCGGGCCGAGAACATCCGGCGCGTTGCCGAGGTCGCGCGCCTGATGGTGGACGCAGGCCTCATCGTGCTGGTGTCGTTCATCTCGCCCTTCCGGGGCGAACGCCGGCTGGCGCGCAGGCTCTTCGCCGAAGGCGAGTTCCTC
>DAIRFN010000071.1:6108-18772 GCA_036795065.1 Vicinamibacterales bacterium | reverse complement strand
CTCGAACCCCAAGATGAACGCGTGCACGAAGTCGCGGCCCGATACCGGATTCGCGCTCGCGTACGCGAACAGCGCAGAGGCCACCGGCACGCTCGGATGAATGTAGTTCTTCGGCAGCGTGTCGTCGTACTCGTGAACGTGCGAGCCGATGCCGTTCAATAGCGCCGCATGCAGCGCGTCGAAGCGCTCGCCACGGCCGAGCACGCACGCCGTCGCGTTGCCGGAGAACGGCGCGAGCGTCTTGATCGCGACGTCGAGCGCCGGCTCGACGGCGCCGCCGAGCGCGCAGCCCAAGTAGTTGAAGATGGCACGCTTCGCCTCGTCACGGACGTCGCGCGGGATTGCATCAAGGGTGCTGTGCGTGACGTACTCCGCGAGCGCTTCGGTAACGGACATCAGGGCTCCAACAATCGACTGACGACATTCACGCGCGGCTCGAGGGGTTCCCCGAGCGGCGCTCACTTCATGAAACGGACGCAGTAGATCGGCGGCAAGTAATTGCTGACGTTCTGCCACCGATCTCCTTGGCTCTCGCTGATGAAGAGGTTGCCGGTGGTGCTGCCGAACGCGAGTGTAGCGCCATCGGCATCGATGTCGAGCCCGTGGCGATAGACGACGTCGTAGGCATGCTGCTGCGGCAAGCCATCGCGCAGGACCTCGAAGCTCTCGCCGCCGTCGCGGGTTCGCGAGACGGCGAGAGCGCCGTCGACGGGGAAACGCCACTGATCCTTCTTGCCCGGCACGAACCACGCGGTTCGGGGCTCGTCCGGATGCACGACGACGGGGAAGCCGAACACCGACGGTTGCGCGTTCGTGATCTCGGTGCACGTCAGCCCGCCGTCCGTGCTGCGGAAAATGCCGTTGTGGTGCTGGATCCAGATGTTGTCCGGGGCCGCGGCGCACTGGACGACTCGATGTGCGTCCTGGCCGCGGTGCTCGTGGTGTTGACGCTCCACTTGTCCGCCGTCACGCCCCTTCCATCAGCCGACGGCCAGTTCTGGGACATCCAGGACACCTCGCCCTGGGCGCAGGACAGCGGCGGCATTGCCACGGGAGGACGCGCGAACCCGTTCAACGGCTTCGGCTACCTCAAGCTGCAGACCGGGCGACCCGGTGCGCCGCCCGCCGTGACGAATCGCTATCTGCAGGGCTTCGGCCTGGCGCACGACGGCGGCGAACGCTTCGACAGCATCACGCCCGTGCTCCACGACGGCATCGTGGTGTCGCGCGCGATCTTCGCCCCGAAGGACACGAGCTACCTGCGCTATTTCGACACCTTCCTGAACAGCACGGGCGAGCCGCGCACCGTTCGTATCGCGTGGGGCGGCGCGACCGGCGCCTTCGATGACGGGGGACGCGTCGCGGTGGCAACGACCTCCAGCGGCGACCGGCGGATCGATCCCCGCGACCAGTTCGTCACCGTGATGCAGAACGCGCGCGGCATCATGAACCCCGTGCAGGGCCCCTCCGGGCATGGCCCATCCGCGCACGTCCTTGGCACGAAGGCCGGTGTCCTCACGGGCGCTGGCGACATGTACGCGGATCCCTTCACGGACACCTACCCTGGCTACGACCCGGCGCACATCGGGTACCTCTTCGAACTGCAGCTGGCGCCCGGACAGACCGCGGCGATCGTCACCTTCGTCGTGAAGGGCCTGAGCGAGGTCTACGACCCGCGCGGCGGCTATCCCATCGCGCGTGCCGACGCGCTCGTCGCCAACTGGTCCGACCCGATCTACACGGCCCCCGATGCGCGCGTGCCCGCGCCCGGATCGGAGATTGCGCGCGTGACCACCGTCGCGCGGCAACTCGTGAAGGATCCCGATCTCCGCGGTCTCACGCCCCGGCAGCGCGCACAGATCGTCAACTGGACGCTCCCCCAGATGCCGGCGCCCACGCCGTTCACGGTTCTGGAGAAGTCGGTCTCCGAGCTCCAAGACGCGATGACGCGCGGCGTGATGACCAGCGAGGACGTGGTGCGCGAGTACCTCACGCGCCTGACGCTCTATGACCGGAACGGCCCGACCTTCCGCTCGGTGCTCGCCGTGAACCCGCGCGCCATCGCCGATGCCCGCGCGCGCGACGCCGAGCGCGCGGCGGGACGCGTCCGCAGCCCGTTCCACGGCGTGCCCGTCGTCTTCAAGGACAACATCGACACCACCGAGCTGCCCACCACGGGTGGCGCGCGCGCGCTCGCAGATCATCGCCCGCGCCTCGATTCGCGCGTCGCGACGGACATGAAAGCCGGCGGCGCCGTGGTGCTGGGCAAGGCGAACCTGGACGAGTTCCCGTTCGGCGACTTCGGCATCAGCACCGTCGGCGGCACGGTGGGAAATGCCTACGATCCCTCGCTCAGCACGGCCGGCTCGAGCGGCGGCAGCGCCACGGCCGTGGCCGCCAGCCTCGCCACGCTGGGCTTCGGCACCGACACGTGCAACTCGCTCTCGAACCCTGCCTCGTTCGCGTCGCTCGCGACCATCCGCACCACGCGCGGGCTGACCAGCCGCGCCGGCGTGATGCCGCTGAACACGTACAACGACGCGGTGGGGCCGATGGCGAAGTCGGTGCGCGACGTCGCGCTCGCGCTCGACCTGGTGACGGGCACCGACGCGGAGGACCCGGTCACCTCAGAGGCCAACGCGCACATCGCGGGCTCGTTCGCCGCCGGCCTCGACGCGGCCACGCTGAAAGGCAAGCGCATCGGAGTGTTCCGCCAGCGCTTCGTCAGCATCACCGGCGAGCGCGAGGTGGCCGAGGCCATGGAACGCGTGGTGAAAGAGCTGCAGGCGGGCGGCGCCACGATGGTGGACGTCGCCATTCCCGACTACGACGCGAAATATCGCGCGGCCGCAGGCAGCGCGCCGGGCTCGCTGGCGGCCGGGTGGACGGCGTACCTCTCCCGCGGCGCGAAGCCGGGCGAGCGCGTGCTCACCCTCCAGGACCTCATCGCGTCCGGCAAGATGGCCCCCGTCGGACAGCGCCGGCTCGAAGGCGCGCTCGCTCCCGGGCCCACGGGCGCCGAGCTCGACGAGGCCACGCGCGGCTTCTACGCGCGCCGCGAAGCCTTCCGGCAGCTCTTCGTGGACCTGATGGAGCGCGAGGAGCTCGACGCGATGCTCTACCCCGCCAACCAGGCCCGCCCGCACACGCACGAGGGTGGCGCCGAGCGATACGGCACCGAGCCGGGCACGTGCCAGGAGAGCGCGGCCACGGGGCTGCCGCAGGTGACCGTCCCGGCCGGCTTCATCGGCGGACGCTATCCCGTCGGTGTCTCGTTCCTTGGCCGCATGTGGGACGACCGGAAGCTGCTGGAGATGGCGCACGCCTACGAGCAGGCGACGAAGCATCGCCGGCCGCCCTCGAACATCGGTCGATAGCCGGAGGCGGCGGATGGCGCGCGCCGGGCCTGCAGGGCCGGCGGACGGCGCGCACTACAGGCGTGCCCACCCGGGGCCGATACGAAGACGAACCCCCGGAGTGGCACGATGAGATCGCTGGTTTCCACCCTCGCCCTGGCCCTGTTGGCCGCCACGCTCGCGGCCTCTGGCGCCATCGGGGCGCAGCCCGAACAGGCGCGCCTGACCGGGCGCGTGACCGACGGATCTGGCGGCGCGCTGCCCGGGGCCACGGTCACCATCACCGGCCCGGGCGCCTCAAGGCCCGTGGCCGTCGTCACGGACGAGGTTGGACAGTACCAGACGCCACCGCTCCAGCCAGGCACCTACGCCGTGACGTTCGAGATGTCCGGCTTCGAGTCGCGGACGAACCCCACCGTCGTGCTGGGCCCCGGCGAGGTATTCGTGCTCGACCGCCAGCTCGGCCTGGCGGCCCTCGCCGAGACCGTGACCGTGACCGGCGAGGCGCCGAAGCCGCCACCGCCGCCGCCGGCGCCGCGGCCCCCCATGCGGACCCGGCCGCAGACGGTGCCCATCCCGAAGCCCCTGCTCGCCTCGGTGTGCGGGCCCGACAAGGCCGCGGACTTCAGTTACACCGTCGGGCACATCGCCGCGCACCGCGACGACCCGAAGCGTGAGCTCTACGGTCCCGGTGACGTCCTGCTCCTGGACGTCGGCGCCGACATGGGAATGAAAGCCGGGCAGAACTTCATCGTCCGTCGCCGCTTCCGTTACGGCGACAAGGGCGTATCGCTGAAGCAGGCGACGTTCGGCGAGCACACCGCCGGCCTGGTCCAGGTGGTGGAGGCCACGCCCGAGACATCGGTGGCTGTCGTCGTCTACGCCTGCGGCGAGTTCATGGCGGGCGATGCGCTCGAGCCGTTCGATCCGATGCCAGTGGTGGCGGCCCAGTCCGAGGGCTCGCCACAGTTCGACGATCCGGCCCGCATCGTGTTCGGCGAGCTGGGCCGCGTGACGAGCGGGCCGCGTCAGCTCATGGTCATCGACCGCGGTTTCAACCAGGGCGTCGGACGCGGTCAGCGCCTCACCATCTTCCGCCGCTCGCTGGGTGAGCGCGGCCCGGCCATAGCCATCGCCGATGCGGTGGTCGTCGTCACCCGGTCGCAGTCGTCCACCATCCGGATCGAGCGCGTCACCGACGTGGTCGAGGTGGGCGACCTGGTGGCGCTGCACCGGTAGATCCCGAAGGTCCAAGGTTCACGGCCGTCCCCGGCCGAGCGGCCCTTTGACGAGAGTCCTGCAGGAAAAGTTCAAGCGGTCCTGGGCAAATCCACAACAAAAGATCCGTGGCGGGATTCGCCTCGGTTTGTCGATTAGACAGACAGAGGAGAACGTACCGATGTCACAGACCGCAGTTCAGGAACCGAAGAAGGAGCGCGGCCCGCTCAACGGCGTCGACACGCCCACGCTGTTCGCCACCATCAACGCCGTGAGGGACAACCCGCCGCTGGCCAAGTTCCAGTTCCGGGCAACGAACAAGTGGGTCTCCGGCACGCACAGCCGGGGCACCATCGAGACCTTCAGCGGCGCCGGCGGCGAGCACACCCACAAGAAGACGTTCACCATGGAAGCGGATCACCCCGCCGTCCTGGTGGGTGCCGACAACGCACCGCTGCCCGTGGAGATCGTCCTCTACGGCCTGGCCGCCTGCATCGTCGGGTCGGTCGGCAACATCGCGGCCGCCCGTGGCGTGAAGCTCACCGAGGTTGAAGCCACCATCGAAGGCGACATGGACATCCGCGGCATCCTCGGCCTGTCGGACGAGGTGCGGAACGGCTACCAGAACATCCGCGCCAACTTCACCATCAAGGGCGACGCGCCGGCCGAGAAGCTCCGCCAGATCGTCGAGCAGGCCAAGGCCCGCTCCGCGGTGTTCGACATCATCACCAACAAGACGCCCGTCGAGTTCGGCATCAACGCCGGCTGATTCCCATGATCCACACCGACAGCGTCGTCATCGGCGCCGGCCAGGCCGGCCTGGCGATGAGCCGCTGCCTCACCGACCGGGGCGTGGATCACGTCGTGCTCGAACGCGGTCGGGTGGCCGAGCGGTGGCGGAGCGAGCGCTGGGAGTCCCTGCGCTTGCTCACACCCAACTGGCAGAGCCGCCTCCCCGGCTTCTGCTACGAGGGTCCCGACCCGGACGGCTACATGTCGATGCCCGAGGTCGTGGACTACTTCGAGCGCTATGCGGCGTCGTTCGGCGCGCCGGTCAGGTCCGGGGTCACGGTCCGTTCCGTGAGGCGTGTCGAGGGCCGGTTCATCGTCGGCACGGACGCCGGCGAGTGGCGCACCCGCGCGGTGGTCGTGGCCACGGGCCACTCGGACACGCCCTGGATGCCAGCGGTCGCCGCGCGGTTTCCCGAGGGGCTCACGCACGTCGTGCCCACGGGTTATCGGCGGCCCGAGCTGCTCCCTGATGGAGGCGTGCTGGTCGTCGGCGCCTCCTCGTCCGGCATTCAGCTGGCCGATGAACTCCACCGCGCTGACCGCCCGGTGACCATCGCCGTGGGACAGCACCTGAGGATGCCGCGTCGCTATCGAGGGCACGACATCCTGTGGTGGCTCGACCGCATGGGCCTCTTCGGGGAGACCGTGGACCAGGTCTACGACGTCGAGATCTCGCGTGAACAGCCCTCGCTGCAGCTGGTCGGGCACCCCGAGCACCTCACGCTCGACCTGGCGGGCCTCAGGGAGCGCGGCGTTCGTGTCGTCGGCCGGCTGCTCGATGTGAACGACGGCGTCGTGCGCTTCGACGACGACCTGGTGGCGACGACCGCCGCCGCCGACTTCAAGCTGGCCAGCCTGTTGCACCGCATCGATCGCTTCATCGCGCGCGAACGCGTCGACGCCCCGCCCGGCGAGCCCTTCGAGCCGCACTGCCTTCGTTTCCTCGAAGCCGACACGACGCTCCGCCTCGAGGACGCGGGCATCCGCACCGTGCTCTGGGCGACGGGCTTCAGGCGTCGATACGACTGGCTCCACGTGCCGGTCCTCGATGCGTGCGGCGAGATTCGGCACACCGGCGGCGTCACGCCCGAACCCGGGTTGTATGCGCTCGGGCTGCACTTCATGCGCCGCCGCAACTCGGCCTTCATCGACGGGGTGGGCGACGACGCGCGCGCCCTGGCCGAGCACCTCACGAGTCACCTTGCGGGCCGTCCGGCCGCGGTGGCCTGACAGGACACACGCGTATGATGACCTCGACCGATCTTCAGTCTCGCTACGATGCCGTCGTCGTCGGCGCACGCCCGGCCGGCGCCGGCACTGCCCTGCTGCTGGCGCGGTACGGCCTCCGCGTGTTGATGGTGGAGCGTGGCCGCTACGGCACCGACACGCTGTCCACCCACGCGCTCATGCGCGGCGGCGTCATGCAGCTGGCGCGATGGGGCGTGCTGCCTCGTGTGCTGGCCGCCGGCACGCCCGCGGTGCGGCGGGCGACGTTTCTCTATAGCGGCGAGTCGCTGTCGGTGCCCGTGAAGCCGCGCGACGGCGTGGATGCGCTCTACGCGCCCCGGCGCACGGTCCTGGACCGGGCGCTGGTGGATGTCGCTATCGAGGCAGGCGCCCATGTCGCGTACGGCGCCAGGCTCGTGGACCTGATGGTCGACGCCAGCGGGCGGGTCCGCGGCGTGGTGGTGGCCGGCGACGACGGGCGCGAGCGGGAGTTTGCCGCGAACGTGGTGGTTGGCGCGGACGGCCTGCGCTCGGCGGTCGCGCGCCTGGTGAGCGCGGGTATCACACGCGCGGGCCTCGCGGCCGCCGCCAACGTGTTCGGCTACTGGTCGGGGCTACCGGTGGACGGCTATCGCTGGTACTACCACCCGGGTTTGGCCGTCGGCGTCATCCCCACCAACGACGGCCTGACGTGCGTGTTCGCGTCGGCGCCCGCGCATCGCTTCGCCGAGCTCTTTCGTGACGACGTGGAGGGCGGCTACCGGCGCGTGCTGGCCGAGGCCGGCGCCGATCTCGTGCCTGCCATGCAGCAGGCCTCGCTCGTTGGCTCCCTGCACGGATTCCCGGGACAGCCGGGATTCTTCCGCCGCAGCCACGGTCCCGGTTGGGCGCTGGTGGGCGATGCGGGATACTTCAAGGACCCCATCACCGCGCACGGCATCACCGACGCGTTGATCGATGCCGAGCACCTGGCCCGGGCCATTGTCACCGGCACCGCCGAGGCGCTGGAAGCGTACGAGGCGGGGCGGAACCGGCGGGCCGCGGGGCTGTTCGAGGTGACCGACCGCATTGCCGCGTTCGACTGGACGCTGGACGAGGCGCGCGCGCTGCACAAGCAACTGGCCGAGGAGATGTCGCGCGAGGTGAAAGCGCTGAACGCCCTGGCCCTGGAGGGAGCATCGGTATGAGCCTGCACGTCGGCCAGACGGCCGAGAGGACGCTGACGCTGACCGCCGAGCACGTGCGGCAGTACGCCGAGATCTCGGGGGACCACAACCCGCTCCACTTCGACGAGGCGTTTGCCGCGGGCACGACGTTCGGCCGCCTGGTGGTCCAGGGCGGACTGACGACGGGACTGCTGCACGCGCTGGTGGCCATGGACATGCCCGGGCCCGGCACCGTGTTCCTGAGCCAGAACTGGAAGTTCACCGCCCCGGTCTTCATCGGCGACACCATCACCGCGCACGCGGAGGTGCTGAAAGTGCACCAGACCAAGCCCGTGTCGCAGCTGGCCGTGCGCGTGACGAGCCAGACGGGCGAAACAGTGCTCGAGGGCGAGGCCTGGTGCTACCGGTTCACGCCCGGCGCGTGATCCGTCCGCCCACGGCCCGAAGGGCCGCCCCCGCGAAGCGCCCACCAAGCCGCGAAGGGGCGAGGCCCACCGTCCGGCCCACCGCGCGAAGCGCGGCCCGTTCGGAACAACCCACTCCCCGCTCTCGTCCTAGCCCCCGTGGACGATCTCAAGGTCTCGCTGCGGCTCCTGCTGAAATCACCCGGCTTCTCGCTCGCCGCCATCGTCGTGCTGGCGCTGGGCATTGGCCTCAACGCCGCGATGTTCAGCGTGGTCTACGCCTTCACGATGGCCGGGCGGTCCTTCCCTGACGCCGATCGCATTGTCCAGCTGTATTCACGAGATGCGCGGACCACGAACGACTACCGCGCGTTCTCGTACCCGGTCTACAAGGAACTGGCGGCCCGGGCCGACATGTTCACGGGCCTGCTGGCGCACAACCCCACCATTGTCGGTATCGGCGACGGCACCGAGTCGCGCCGCGCCTTCTCGGTGGTCGTGAGCGCGAACTACTTCGACGTGCTGGGCGTGCCCTTGATCCAGGGCCGCACCTTCTCGGCCGAGGAGGATCGCCCGGGCCAGGATCTCCCGGTGGCGATCGCCAGCTACGCCTACTGGAAGCGCTCCGGGTTCGACCCGGAGCTCATCGGCAAGACCGTGCGCGTGAACGAGCGCCCCTTCACCGTGGTCGGCATCGCGCCGCGCGGCTTCACGGGCACGATGAGCGTGTTCGGGCCGGAGTTCTTCTTCCCGCTGGGGGTCTTCCACACCCTGGCCAACGACTTCGAGGGCGGGGCAGCGCGGTCGCTCCAGCGCGCCGATGCCTACAACCTGTTCCTCGTCGGGCGGCTCAAGGACGACCTGGCCGTCTCGGCGGCGTCGGTGGGCCTCGATCTCTTCGGCAAGAGCCTGGCGCAGGCGTTCCCCGCCGAGCACGAGCACCAGGTGCTGTCGCTCGAGCCGCTGCCGAAGTTCGTCACCGGCACCTCGCCCGCCAACGAGACCGTGATCGGCACGCTCGGCGCCGTGATGATGGGCATGACGGCCGCGGTGCTGTTGACCGTGTGCCTCAACCTGGCCTCGATGCTGCTGGCGCGAGGGCGCGCCCGGCGCAAGGAGTTCGCGGTGCGCCTGGCCCTTGGCGGTGGCCGCAGCCGCATCGTCCGACAGCTGCTGGTCGAGGGCCTGTTGCTCTCGCTGGTGGGCGGATCGCTTGGCGTGGCGCTCGGGCTCTACGCCCTCGACTTCTTCACGACATCGCTGTCCAATCTCGTGCCCATCACCATCGCCCTGGACGGCATGGCCTCGCCCGCGCTGGTGGCGGGGTCCATCGTGTTCTGCCTGTTCGCCACCCTCGGTTTCGCCCTGGGACCGGCGCTCAAGCACTCGCGCGCCGACATCCTCACGGATCTCAAGGCGCAGCCCGGGGACGATCCCGCGCCACGTCGGTGGCGCTTTGTGCCACGCAACCCGCTGGTGGCCGCGCAGGTGGCGTTGTCGCTGTGTCTGCTCATCGCGGCCGGCCTGTTCCTCCGCATGGCGCTCGTGGCGGCGAGCACGGACTTCGGGTTCCGCGCGGACGACACGGTGCTCGCCGAGCTGGACAGCCGTCTCGGCGGGCTGGACCAGGCGCAAAGCCTCGATATCTACGCGCGCATCGAGGAGCGGCTGGCGGCCCTGCCCGGGGTGCAGTCGGCCAGCGTGGGCGCCATCGTGCCGATGGGCATGATCAACATGGGCAAGTCGATACAGCGCGCCGGCGTGAATCCGCCGCCGGGCTCGAAGCCGTCGACTCCAGACGCCGGCCAGGCCTTCGGCGCGCCGTGGAACGCGATTGGCGCCTCCTACTTCGACGCGATGGGTGTGAGCGTGCTGCAGGGCCGGACTTTCACGCAGGCCGAGTCCTTCGGCACCGGGGCGCCGCTCGTCGCCATCATCGACGAGACGCTCGCCCGCAAGCTGTGGCCCGACGGCTCGGCCCTGGGCCAGCGGATTCAGTGGGCCGCGGACGACGGCGCGAAGGAGCCCGGCACGCCGATGGAGGTGGTGGGCGTCGTCTCGGCCACACGTAACGGCCTGTTCGAGCGCGAGCCGCGCGGCGCCGTCTATGTGCCATTCGGTCAGGGCTTCATGAGCAACGTGTTCTTCCACGTCCGTCCGGCGGGGCCGACCGACGGCCTGGAGGCGGCAGTCCGTCGTGAGCTGCGCGCGACGGCGCCCGCGGTGCCACTGTTCGGCGTGCGCACGTTTGCGGCGCACCTCGAGGGCGCGGCCGAGTACTGGATGCTGAGGCTCGCGACCTCGCTCTTCGCGTTCTTCGCGGGGATGGCGATGGTGGTGGCCCTGGTGGGCATCTACGGCGTCACGTCCTACGCGGTGGCGCGCCGCACGCGCGAAATCGGCGTGCGCATGGCGGTCGGCGCCAGGCCCGCGGCCGTGCTGCGGATGATCCTCTCCGAGAGCATGCGGACCACGACCACCGGCGTGATCGTGGGGTGGGTGCTCGGCCTGGGCATCGGCCGGCTGCTGGCGAGCCTGTTCGTGGACATGGCGGCCTTCGACCTGTGGACGTTCGCGCTGGTGCCCGCCGGATTCCTGGCCGCGACGATGGCGGCCACGTGGATGCCGGCCAGGCGGGCGACCGAGGTGAACCCGGTCACCGCGCTGCGCAGCGAGTAGGGCGCCGAGGCGACGGCCACTAGCGCCCGGTCGCCAACTCCTCGATCCGGCGCTGCAACGCGCCCAGTTCTTCCGCTGCCGCGCGCAGCTCGTCGCGGGTCGTCCCCAGGCGCTGCTGCTCCGCTCGCACGAACCGCGTGTAGGGCGCCACCGCGTCACGCACGCGCCCGATGCTGCGGTCCACCTCGCGATCGAACTGCGAGGTGAGCGAGCTGACCAGCTGCGTGCGCATCCCCTCGATCTTCTCGCGCATCGCCGCCTTCGCCTGCTTCCGGCGCACGGGAATCACGAACAGCCCGATGACGGCCAGCGCCCCCGCCGCCAGGATGCCGGTGACATCCGCAAAGGTCGTGGTGGCCAGCGCGGTGACGGCGGCGCCCAGCCCGATGGCGCCGACCTCCGCCAGCGCGGTGCCCGCCACCGCCATCCGAACCGATTCGGCCATGGTCTCGCTCTCACGCGCGATGTCGTAGCCTTCCACCGTCCGCTCGGCGGCCCGGCCGACGGTCTCGAGCAGCTGGGCGCGGTCGTACTCGAAGCGGCTGTCGATGGCGCCCGCCAGCCGATCGGCGTGCGCGGTTCGGCGCGCCTGGATGCGCGCCATCACGCCCTGCCACTGGCGCAGGTCGCTCCCCACCATCCAGTCGATGACGTCGTGCACCTGCCGCTCGATGAGCTTCGGCATGTCCTGGATGACGTCGCGCTCGAACTCGGCCTTCAGCCGGCTCTTGTTCATCAGGTCGAACACGCGTCCCAGCCGCAGCGTGTCGTCGAAGAACGCCACGCCGCGGCGCTCGAACTCGTGAAGGATGTTGTCCACCGACGACAGGCGATGGCGGAACTCCCGGCTCATGTCCTCGCGGTAGACGGTGAGCTGACCCTCGATGTCCTCCATGGCCACCACGTCGTCCTTCAGTACGTGGAGGTCGGACTCCACCAGGCCCAGGTAGCGCTCGCCCAGGCGCAGCCCCACGCCGACCGGGTTCATCAGCTTGAGGCGCACGCGCTCGCGTTCGTCCAGCGTGGTGGCGATGAAGTTCTCCAGCGCCGCGAACGACTGGGCCCACGGTCCCGCCCCGGTCGCGCCGGCCTCGGGCTCGCCGGCCAGCTTGGCCCTGAGCGCCGCCCGCGCGGAAACCGAGAACACCACGGGCTCGACACCGAGCAGATCCGACGCGCTCCGATGAACGAACTGCTCGACGCTGGCGAGGTCGGCCGCCGTCTCGAGGATGTCCGCCTTGTTGATCACCACGACGATCTTCTTGCCCCACTCGCGGATCGCCTCCATGAAGCCGCGCTCGGTCTCGGTGAAGGGGCGGTCGGCGGACGTGACGAACAAGACGAAATCGGCCCGCGGCACGAAGTCGGTGGTGATGGCCTCGTGCTCGCGGAAGATGGCGTTGGTGCCCGGCGTGTCCACGATGTGGATCTCGCGAAGCATCTCGGCCGGCGCCGTGACCGTGTCAACCGCCGTCTCCGAGACGGTGCGCGTCACCTCCGGGCCGAAGGTGAGCACCTGGACCCGACGCGTGGTGGGCGTGGCGCCTTCCTCGAGCACGCGCTGGCCGATGAGCGCGTTGATGAACGTGCTCTTGCCCGAGTTGAACTCGCCGACCACGACCAGCAGGAACAGCTCGTCGAGCCGGCGGATGGAGTGCGCCAGCGCCTCCTGGTCCGGCGCGCGGGTCTCGAACCGGGCGAGCGTCCGCTGCAGCCGGCCCAGGCAGGCGCGCTCGTCGGCCAGGAGGGCGTGCTCTTCGCGCGTCAGGACCTGCATGCCGGCATCATGACATGAGCGAGCCGGCCGCCAGGCCATGGCGAG
>DAIRFN010000071.1:0-6008 GCA_036795065.1 Vicinamibacterales bacterium | reverse complement strand
GGACCTGCATGCCGGCATCATGACATGAGCGAGCCGGCCGCCAGGCCATGGCGAGGTCCGGGTCGAACTACTCACAGGTGAGTCCGATATACTCATCGTATGAGTATTCGCCTCCAGGTCGTGATGGACGAGGCCGAGCTTCGCGAGATCCAGCGGAGTGCGCGGCGGCAGCGGATGACCGTCTCGGAGTGGGTGCGGAGCACGCTGCGTGCGGCCCGGCGGGCCGAGCCCGGGCCGGATCGCGGTCGCAAGCTCGAGGCCATTCGCACCGCCAGCCGTCACGCCTTTCCGACGGCGGACATCGACCAGATGCTGGCTGAGATCGCCCGCGGCCGGGCCGAGGCCGAGCCGTGACGTTCGTCGACTCGAACATGCCGATGTACCTGATAGGGGCCTCCCATCCGCACAAGGCAGACGCCCAGCGGCTCCTCGAGCGCGCGGTCGTCGACAGTGACAAGCTGGTGACGAGCGCGGAAGTCTTTCAGGAGATTCTGCACCGTTACACCGCCATCGGCCGGCGCGATGCGATCCAGCCGTCGTGGGACCTGCTGGCGGCGGTGACTGACGAGGTGTTCGCCATCGACTTGGCCGACGCCGACCGCGCCCGCGCCATCGTGCTCGAGCGCCAGACCCTATCTGCTCGCGACGCGCTGCATGTCGCGGTCATGGAGCGGCATGGCGTCACCCGCATCCTCAGCTTCGACGCCGGCTTCGACACCCTGCCGGGCCTCACCCGGCTGTACTGACCGCGCCGGAAGGTCCCCCTGGCGGCCCCATCCGCGAGAAGAACGCTATGGCGTTGTCCATGTTCCGCTTCCGGATCTCCTCGTTCGGCTCGAGCGACCAGATGCCCCGCTCTTGCGAGTTGCCCACCACGATACCGTCGCTGCGCGGGTTGACGCTCGCGTTGCTGTCGTCCGGCAGGCGCGCCGACGCGCGGTAGTTCACCTCGGCCTGCGGCACGATGACCGTCAGCTGGCCCTTGACGGGGACCAACTCCTTGTCGTCGAACAGCGAGAACGATCCCAGCCCCGTGCAGTTGACGATGACGGGCTCGGGAAGCGCGGCCAGCTCGCGGGGCGACTCGAACCGGCGGATGACGATGCGCCCCCCGAACGCCACGAAATCCTCGACGAGCGCGTCCATGTAGCGGGACGGTTCGATGGCCAGGTTCGACTGGCGAATGGCATAGCGCGTCGGGAACGGGTGCTCGCCCCGGCCCAGGACCTCGCGGTCCCGCCCGGTCCGCAGGTGCTCTGGCACCAGGTCGCTGTCGGCGCCGGCGCGCGGCTGCGGATTCGGATCGTCCGTGGCGTTGTAGCTGTCGATCCAGTAGACGCCGTAGCGCGGGCCCGTCATCAGCTGCAGCTGACGATAGGACACGTCGGCTGCCGCCCGGAACTGCGCGTCCCAGGCTGGCGTGCGACGCTCGGGCAGGATGAGCCCCGAGACCGGCGTGTAGCCCGCCCACGACATGTTCGACGTGGTGTCGGGAGGAACGGTGGCCGCGTAGATGGTGACGTCGTAGCCCTGGCGCTGCAGCTGTCTCGCGGTGCACAGCCCCGGGGAGCCGCACCCGATGACGGCAGCGTGCCTCGAGCCAGCCGGCTGCGCCAGGGCCGCAGCGAGCGTGCCGCAGCCCCAGGCCAGTGACATGCCGGCGCCGCCGTGCCCGTAGTTGTGGATGAGCGTCTTGTCGTCCAGCTTGTCGGCGCGCAGGACGAATCCGCCGTCCCGATGCGGCCGCAGGCCCACCGTGGTGCGGATCACGCGGTCCCACGAGACGCGCACCGGCGCGAGGTTCACCCGGGGCCGCGGCGGCCGCGTCGGCGACACCCGTGGAGGCCCCGCGGGGCGGCATCCACCGAGCCCCATCCCCAGAAGGGCCGCACCACCCGACTTGAACAGCGTACGTCGGTTCATGGGGGCCATATTACCGGGTCGGCGGCTGCTGTGGTCCGTCGCTCACGACCAGATCTGCGCGATCACGCGCCGAAAGTTCCCGCCCAGCACGCCGCCGATATCCGCGTCACTGTAGCCACGACGGATCAGCCCCTCGGTGAGGTCGAACACACGCCTCGGGTGGTCCACGCCGTCGATGTCGATCTTCTCGCGGAAGCCGTAGCTGTCCTTGTAGCCTGCGCGCATCGCCTGGTCTTCCGCTGGCGTCAGATCGTCATAGCCGTCCAGGTCCATGTCGCTCCCGAGGCCCAGGTGCTCCACGCCCACCAGCTTCCTCACGTGGTCGAAGTGGTCCAGCATGTGCTCGATGGTCGTGGGCTCGTCGTGCTTCACGAACATCCGCACGCCGGTAATGCCCATGACGCTGCCTGCCTTCGCCATCGCGCGAATCGCCTCGTCTGTCTTGCACCGGGGATGCCCCGGCACCAGCGCGCGGCAGTGCGAGTGGGTGATGAGCACCGGGCGCTTCGACACCTCGAAGGCATCCAGCGTGGTGCGGTCGCCGCAGTGCGACACGTCCACGGCCATCCCCACTGTGTGCCAACGCTACCACGCAACCATTGGTAACATCTCCACGTCTGCGCATCCTGGAGGCCTTCGCCATGACCCGCTCCGTTCCCGGCCGTACCGCTCTCGTCCAGGCCCTCGCCGCGCAGCCGGCGGACACGATCACGGCATCGACGCCGGGCCAGCCCTGATGCGGATCGGGATTGTCGGCGCGGGCTTGTCGGGGGCGGGCGCGGCGCTGGAACTGGCGCTGCGGGGCCACGATGTCGAGCTCTTCGAACGGGAGGGCGCCTGCCTGTCACAGGCGTCGTGCCAGAACGAAGGCAAGGTTCATCTCGGCTTCGTGTACGGGCACGACCGCTCGCTGGCCACTGCCCGGTTGATGGCACGCGGCGCCTACACGTTCGCGCCGCTGCTGCGCCGATGGCTTGGGGTGCGAACGCTTCCCCTCGACGTGTCGTCGCCGTTCTACTACCTGGTCCATCGCGACAGCCTGTGCTCCACCGACGAGCTCGCGGCGTTCTATGCGCGGGTCATCGATCTGGCCCGCGACGAGTCCGAACGCCCGTGCGCCAGTTACCTCGGAATCGACGGCCGGCCAACCTGCCGACGCCTCACGGCGAGCGAACGCGCCCGCGTGGCCAGCGATGGCATCGCGGACGCATACGAGACCTCGGAGCTTGCGGTGGACCCGGAGCCCCTGGCAGCGCTGCTGCGCGCGCGCCTCGCAGCCGAACCGCGGATCGTCGTGCACCTGCGAACCACGGCCACACGGATGGCCATGGGATCCGACACCGTTCATCTCGACGTCTCCGGCCCGGAGGGCGACGACACCGTCTCGTTCGACCACGTCGTCAACGCCTCGTGGGACGACCTGCTGCGCCTGGATCGCACGGCGGGCGTCGAGCCGCGAGGCCCGTGGTCGTACCGTCTGAAGCGCTACCTCCGCCTCCGGCTCCCACACGCCCCGCCCGTGCCGTCGGCCACCATCGTCCTCGGCGCCTTCGGCGACATCGTCCGCTACACGGGAGGCGATGTGTTCCTGTCGTGGTATCCGGCCGGCTGCACCGGTCTTTCGACCGCCATCCGCCACCCTGAGGCGGGACAACGCCTCACCTGCGAGGGCGAGGCTCGCCTGCGGAGGGCGATTCACGCCCCGCTGGCGGCGCTGGTGCCCGCGCTCGGGCATCTGCCGGCCGCGGCACTCGAAGCGGCAGCCGTGCGGGGCGGTATCATCCTCGCCCAGGGCACCACCGACGTGAACGACCACCGCAGCGGGCTGCACGCGCGATTCCAGGTGGGGCCACGATCGTTCGGCCGGTACCACACGGTAGACACCGGCAAGTGGACCACGGCGCCGCTGTTCGCTCGGGCGGTGGTCGATCGCATCGTGGGAGACGCATGAGCGCTGACCGATCGCCGGTGGTCTACATCGCGGTTCCGGTGTGGCACGGCGAGAACCTCGTGGAGGCGACGCTGCGATCCATCCTCGCCCAGACGTGGACAGCCTGGCGAGCGGTCATCTCCATCGACGGCGGCGACGACGCGTCGGCGTCGCGGTGCCGTCCCTTTCTTTCGGATCCACGGATCACGCTGGTGGTGCAGCCCGATCGACTCGGCTGGGCCGGCAACCTGAATTGGCTGATGGCACGCTGCGATGGCGATTACTTCGTCTACTGGCAGCAGGACGACCTGTGCTCGGCCAACTATCTCGCCGCCCTCGTCGAGCACGCAGAGCAACACCCCGAGGCGACGTGCGCGTACGCCGACGTGCAGTGGTTTGGCGCGCGCACCGGACGGGAGCACACTCCGTCGGTCACCGGGTTCGCCCTGCAGCGCGTGCTCGCGCAGATCGAGACGATGAGCTTCCTGCCCTTCCGGGGGCTGATTCGCAGGCAGTCGCTGGGTGCGGCCGGCCCGTTGCGGCTGGAGGCCCCCGAGGCAGCGTTCGAGGACCTGGTGTGGGTGGTGCAACTCGCGCGCGCCGGCGAGTTGCACGTCGTCGAGGGACCGCTCTACTACAAGCGCGCGCACCCCGGGAACACGCACGGCAGCTGGCTGCGCTGGAGCGCCGAGCGGCGCCGGGCGGCCTGGATCGAGTGCGCCATGGGCATGCTGCAGGCGTCGCTGCCGACCGCGCTGCCCGCGGAATGGCCGCGCCTGCTGGAAGTCGTCGTCGGGCGGTTCGCGCTGTCCAGGCCCGGGCGGTCGCTGGTCTACGACCCTGCCAGCAACGGTCCGGCGGCGGTGGCCGTGTTCGCGGCCGACCTGGTGGCCGAAGCCGGGCGGCGCTTCGGTGTGAGCCCCGCGCCCGAAGCGCTGGAGCACGCACGCGACACGGCACGGCTCCTGCGGCGGGCCATGGGCCGCTCGGCCACGCTCTCCGGGATCGCGACCGCGCTCGCCGCGGGCACGTCGATCGGCTTCGCCGCCGGGATGCCCGGCATCGAAGTGCTCGGCCCGGGGTGGTCCGTGCCAGAGCCATGGGGCACCTGGAGCGCGGGACCTACCGCAACGCTGACACTGCCGCCGCTGCCCGGGGACTCGCCCTGGCGCGTGACCATCGAAGGGACACCGTTCGTGGCGGGCCTTGCACCGGGAGAGCGCCGCCGCGTGAGCGTCGACGCAGGTGGTGGCCCGGTTGAGGCCGCGGTCGCGCCAGGCACCGACGCCCTGACGCTGGCAGTGGATGTGGACGAAACGCCGGCCCGTGCGGGAGCGACCCTCATGTTCACGTTCCCCGACGCCGTCTCCCCCTCGGCGCTCGGACTGAACGAGGACACGCGTCCGCTGGGCGTGGCGCTGACAGCGCTCCGGGCAGCGCCCCGTCGCTAGCCCGGCGCCGGGCGTGTCGGTCCGCACGCGCGGGTGTCAGCGCGCCGCGAGCGGAACTTCCACCCAGAACCACCCGCGAAGGTCGCCCGCGGAGAAGCCCACGGCCTGGTCGCCCGGATAGGACGCGCGGAGAACATCACCGATGGCGGCTTCCACCTTCTCGCGAGGCCCGTGGCATGTCTCGCAGAGCGCCATCTGCCCGATGGGCCGCAGCACACCGATCCGGCTGCCCAGGTCGAACACCGCGGGCGTGGACCCGGCAATCGCGCGGCCGGCATTCGACGCCACGACGCCCGCCGCCCAGGCGCGCGGCGCGTTCACCGGATTCCGGACCTTGTGGCTCGTCCGGCCAATCTCGAGGTCCTGCGCCTTTCCGACCGACGCGGTCAGCTGCTGCGCCTCGTCCCGGCAGACGGTGACCGCAGCCTTCGGCCCGCCGCGGCCCAACTCCTCCTTCAGGCGCGAGATGAGCGTGAGCTGCAGCTGTCGAACCGCGGCGTCGGCCCGGTCAACCGCCGCGGCCACCTGTGGGGAAGGCGCGGACATGTCAATGGTCTTCGCCGCCTGCGGAGCCGGCGGGGCTTGTGACGACAGCGGGGCGGACGCGGTGGCAAGCACGGCCACCAGGATGAAACGAGCGTTGGTGCGCATGCCCTCAGGACACGCCCAACCAGGACGCGCAGCACCTGGCCCGTGCGAGGCCG
>DAIRFN010000003.1:40322-45498 GCA_036795065.1 Vicinamibacterales bacterium | reverse complement strand
CGCAAGATCACCGTGGACGTCAAGGGCGAGATCCTGGAGCTCAAGAACACCATCAACACGATGGTGGATCAGCTCCGGTCGTTCGCCGCCGAGGTGACGCGGGTGGCGCGCGAGGTCGGGACCGAAGGCAAGCTGGGCGGGCAGGCCGAGGTGCCGGGCGTGGCCGGCACCTGGAAGGACCTCACCGATTCGGTGAACGTGATGGCGGCCAATCTCACCGACCAGGTGCGCGGCATCGTGAAGGTCGTCACCGCCGTCGCCGACGGCAACCTTCGCCAGAAGCTCACCGTAGAGGCCAAGGGCGAGGTGGCGGCGCTGGCCGAGACCATCAACGGCATGACCGACACGCTGGCGACCTTCGCGGACCAGGTCAGCAACGTCGCGCGCGAGGTGGGCGTTGACGGGCGCCTGGGCGGACAGGCACACGTCCCCGGCGCCGCCGGCACCTGGAAGGACCTGACGGGCAACGTGAACCTGCTGGCGGCCAATCTCACCACCCAGGTGCGCGCGATCGCCGAGGTGGCCACGGCGGTCACCAAGGGCGACCTCACGCGATCCATCCAGGTGCAGGCGCGCGGCGAGGTCGCCGAGCTCAAGGACAACATCAACACGATGATTGGCAACCTGCGGGCGACCACCGACCGCAACCAGGAGCAGGACTGGCTCAAGACCAACCTGGCCCGGTTCGCCCGCATGCTGCAGGGGCAGCGCGACCTCGTCGCCGTCGGAAAGCTCCTGCTCTCCGAGCTCGCGCCGCTCGTGGGCGCGCAGCAGGGCACCGTCTACCAGGTGTTGGGCGACACCGCGGACGCCGCCCCGGCCCTCGGGTTGGTGGCGGGGTATGCCATCGGCGATGACCAGGTGCGCCGCATCACCTTCGGCCAGGGCCTGGTCGGGCAGTGCGCCGTCGAGAAGCAGCGCATCCTGCTGACCAGGCTGCCGCCGAGCTATCGGCGCGTCGAGTCCAGCCTCGGGGGCGCGCGCCCGAAGAACATCGTGATCCTCCCGGTGCTCTTCGAGGGCGAGACCAAGGCGGTCATCGAGATGTCGTCGCTCCATGCCTTCACGCCGACCCACCTCACCTTCCTCGAACAGCTCACCCAGTCGATCGGCGTCGTGTTCAACACCATCGAGGCCACGATGCGCACGGAGAGCCTGCTGACGCAGTCGCAGCAGCTCACGCTGGAGCTGCAGACCCGGCAGGCGCTGCTCGAGCAGAGCAATGAGGAGCTGGCCTTGAACGCCCGCCAGCTTGCCGCGCAGAACGAGGAGGTGGAGCGCAAGAACAAGGAGGTGGAACACGCGCGGCGCGCGCTCGAGGAAAAGGCGGCCGAGCTCGCCCTCACCTCCAAGTACAAGTCCGAGTTCCTGGCCAACATGTCCCATGAGCTCAGGACCCCGCTCAACTCGATCCTGATTCTCGGCCAGCAACTGGCCGACAACGCCGACCAGAACCTCTCCGCGCGGCAGGTCGACTTCGCCCGGAACATCCACTCGGCGGGCGCGGACCTCCTGGGGCTCATCGACGACATCCTCGATCTCTCGAAGATCGAGTCCGGGACGGTCACCGTGGAGGCCGAAGACGTGACCTTCTCGTGGCTGGCCGAGGCGGCGCGGCGGACGTTCCATCACGTGGCGGAGTCGAAGGGCCTGGCCTTCCGCGTCGAGCTCGACCGGATGCTGCCCCACGCGTTCACGACCGACCCCAAGCGCCTCAACCAGATTCTCAAGAACCTGCTCTCGAACGCCTTCAAGTTCACGCACCAGGGCCAGGTCGTGATGCGCGTCGAGCGCGTGGCGGCGGGGTGGTCGCCCGATCACCCGACGCTGCGGTTCGCCCCGGCCGCCATCGCCATCTCGGTGACCGACACCGGCATCGGGATCGCGCCGGAGAAGCAGCGGCTGATCTTCGAGGCGTTCCAGCAGGCCGACGCGGGCACCAGCCGCAAGTACGGCGGCACCGGCCTCGGCCTGGCCATCAGCCGAGAGTTGGCCACGTTGCTCGGGGGCGAGATCCGCGTGACGAGCCAGCCGGGCGATGGCAGCACGTTCACGCTCTATCTCCCGACGGCGTACCCCGGGCCGTTTCGCGGCGCGACAGCCAGCCTGGACGCGCCGGAGGCGATGACGGCGCCGAAGCTGCCCACCCTGTCCGTGGTCACCGAGGTCACGGACGCCGTCCCCGACGACCGCGAAGGGCTGCAGCCGGGTGACACCTCGCTGCTGATCGTGGAGGACGACCCGCACTACGCGCGCATCCTGCTGGACCTCGGGCGCGCCCGCGGGTTCAAGGGCATCGTCACGAATCGCGGCCAGGGGGCGCTCG
Source organism: Vicinamibacterales bacterium (assembly GCA_036795065.1). Classification (GTDB taxonomy): domain Bacteria; phylum Acidobacteriota; class Vicinamibacteria; order Vicinamibacterales; family UBA2999; genus VFZN01. The sequence goes on along the minus strand of DAIRFN010000003.1, from coordinate 43,172 downwards.
CCCTCGCGCGGCGCTACAGGCCCACGGCCATCACCCTCGACGTCTTCCTCCCGGACATGCTGGGCTGGACCGTGCTCAGCAGCCTGAAGCTCGATCCGGGCACGCGACACATCCCGGTGCAGATGCTGTCGGTCGAGGAGGAGCAGCGACACGGGTTGTCGCGCGGTGCGTTTCACTACCTGGTGAAGCCCAGCACGACCGCCGACCTCGAACAGGCGCTGGACCGGATCCGTGCCTATGTCGCGTCGCATCGCCGGCGCCTGCTCGTGGTGGAGGACAACCCGCTCGAGCGCGACGCGATTGTGGAGCTGCTGCTGCACGACGACATCGACCTCACGGCGGTCGGGACCGGCGCCGAAGCGCTCGAGGTCCTGCGCACGCAGCCGATCGACTGCTGTGTGCTGGATCTCCACCTGCCCGACATGAGCGGATTCGAACTGATGGAGCGACTGCCCCGCGAGCCCGGCGGGCGCGACCTGCCGATCGTCGTCTTCACGGGCCAGGAGCTCGATGAGCCCGACCAGGGCCGCCTCGATACCGTGGCCAAGAGCGTGGTCGTGAAGGACGTGCGCTCACCGGAACGCCTGCTCGACGAGACCGCGCTGTTCCTCCACCGGACCGTCACGGACCTGCCCGAGCCGAAGCAGCAGATGCTGCAGCGCCTGCATGGGTCGAACGACGTCCTGCGCCACCGCCGGGTGCTCGTCGTCGATGACGACGCCCGCAACATCTTCGCGCTGGCGACCGTGCTCGAAAACTACGAGATGGAGGTGCTGAGCGCCACCAACGGACGGCAGGCGATCGACCTGCTCGATGCCACGCCCGGGCTGAGCGCCGTGCTGATGGACATCATGATGCCGGACATGGACGGCTTCGAAACGATGCGCCGCATCCGCCAGAATCCGCGCTTCAGGACCCTGCCGATGCTCGCCATCACCGCGAAGGCGATGAAAGGCGACCGCGAGAAGTGCCTGCGGGCGGGCGCGTCCGACTACCTCGCCAAGCCCGTGGACACCGAACAGCTGTTGTCCATGCTGCGGGTGTGGCTGTTCCGCTGACCGGTGCCGACAGGGCTGGCCCATGAACAACCACGACCCCAGGCTGCTGATCGTCGATGACACGCCCGCCAACCTCGACGCGCTCGAGGTGCTGCTGGCCCCGACCGGGTGCGCCATCGTGCGCGCGCAGTCGGCCGAGGAGGCGCTGCTCGCCCTGCTGCAGGACGATTTCGCGGCCATCATCCTCGATATCCGGATGCCCGGCATGGACGGCTTCGACCTGGCGAGGCTGATCAAGCAGCGGCGCCGCAGCCGCGACACCCCGATCCTCTTCCTCACGGCGCACCTCATCGAGCGGGCTGACCTCCTCGCGGGCTACGGCCTTGGCGCCGTGGACTACCTGAGCAAGCCGATCCATCCCGAGATCCTTCGTTCGAAGGTGTCGGTCTTCATCGAGCTGTATCGAAAGACACGGGCGCTGGCCGATCTCAACCAGGCCCTCGAGCGGGAGGTGGCGGAGCGCACCCGCGCGCAGCGCGAGGTGGAGCAGGCCAACAACGCGCTCGAGGAGCGCGTCCGCGAGCGCACGGCCGCCCTCTCCGACGCTCGGCGGGTCGCCGACTCGGCCAACAAGGCGAAGGATCAGTTCCTCGCCATGCTCGGTCACGAGCTCAGGAACCCGCTCGCCCCCATGGTGACGGCGCTCGACCTGTTGCGGCTCCGAGGCCAGCACTCGGCGGAACAGGACGTGCTCGAGCGCCAGGTCCGGCAGCTCGTGCGGATGGTGGACGACCTGCTCGACGTCTCGCGCATCACGACCGGGAAAGTGGAGCTGCGCCGCCGGCAGGTCGAAGCCGCGGTTGTCGTCAGCCGGGCCATGGAGGTGGCCGGCCCCCTCCTGGAGCGCCGCCGGCACCGCGTGCAGATCGCCGTGGCCCGGGAAGGACTGCCGCTGCACGCCGACGTCGACCGGCTGGCCCAGGTGATCGCCAACCTGCTGATCAATGCCGCGAAGTACAGCGAGCCGGGCTCGAGCATCATCCTCCACGGCACCCGCGTGAACGACCTCGTCCGCCTGTCGATCCAGGACGAAGGCATTGGCATCCCGCCCGAGATGCTGCACGGCGTCTTCGAGGCCTTCGTGCAGCAGCCGCAGGCTATCGATCGATCGCGGGGAGGGCTCGGGTTGGGACTGGCGATTGCGCGCAGCCTGACCATCCAACACGGCGGCACCATCCGCGCGGAAAGCCAGGGCCCCGGACAGGGCAGCACCTTCTTCGTGGATCTCCCGGCCGCGGAGGGTGAGGCGTCCGCGGACCGGACCGCGATCCCGAGCCTTGCGTCGGACAGGGCACGTGCCTGCGCGCTGCGCATCCTCGTGGTGGACGACAACCAGGACGCGGCGAGCATGCTCGAAACGGCCTTGCGGCAGCTCGGTTTCGTCGTGGAAGCCGCCCATGACGGGCCCTCGGCCCTGCGGTGCGCCGCGCGCGTGCGGCCGGACGTCGCCTTGCTCGACCTGGGACTGCCCATCATGGACGGCTACGAGCTGGCTCAGCGGTTGCGCGCGTCACCGGGCGGCAGCGAGCTGCGCCTGATTGCCGTAACCGGCTACGGCCAGGAGGCCGACCGCGAGCGTTCCTACCACGCCGGCTTCGATAGTCACTTCGTGAAGCCCATCGACCTGAGTGAGCTGTGGCGCCTGCTCATCGAGCCCGTCGACGCGCCTGCGCCTCCGCTCGAGCGGCCGGCCCTGTAACCGAGGCCCACGCGGGGCGCTGGCACGCCCATTGAAAGCCTCCCCGGCATGGCGAACTTCAACAGACGCCCCGGTCCGATACGCGGTCGTCGG
>DAIRFN010000003.1:38182-40222 GCA_036795065.1 Vicinamibacterales bacterium | reverse complement strand
CCGTGCGCCCGGCCGTTACGCCGGATTGGTGGAGGGGCCGCGACCGCCCTTTGGCAACGTCGTGTCGCCGTGTGTGGAGGGCGTGGACATCGCCGTATCCTGGCGGCTCACGCGCAGGTTGCTGATCACCTCGGAGACGCCGCTGACCGACTCGGCCAGGTCTTCCGTGCGCCGCTTGTGGCTGCGGCCTGGAACGGTGCCAGTCAGCGTGACCTCGCCACCCTGCACCTGCACGGTGATCTCGGTCGCATCGACGTTGTCATCGTCCATCAGCCGATCGGAGATCTCCTCGCGGATGCGCTCGTCCGATCGCTTGTAGCCCTTCGGCCCGCGTCCCGCGTAGCTTTCGCGGTTCGCGACATGACCGCGACCCGCTTCCCAACCATCGCCGGTGCCGGCGCTGCTGGCGCCCCAGCCGGAGCGGCTGGCCCCGTTGCCGCGTTCATCGCGGCCGTAGGTGCCCCGCCCGTACGACGGCGAGCCGAACTGCTCGCTGCTCGCGAAGCGGCCGCCCTCCGGGCCAAAGCCGCGGTCGCCATAACCGCGTTCGCTATAACCGCGTTCGCTATAGCCGCGGTCCGCGACGCCGCGGTCGAAGTAGCCGCGGTCACCGTAACCTCGGTCGTCCCGGCCATCGGCCCGATTCCCGCGCCCGGCCCGCCAGCCGCGGTCGTAGCTGCCGTCGCCCTGGTCCTGCCACGCGCGATCGCCCTCGCCCCCATAGCGGTAGGGATCCTCGCGTTCGTCGTTGCCCCGAAGCGCCCGCGCGTCGTCGTCTCCAGACCACGGGCGTCCCTCGTCGCCCGTGCGTTCGCTCCAGCTTCGGCGCCCACCGCGCCGTTTGTCGTCCTCGTATGTCCTGCGGTACTCAGGCATGTGTTGCTCCCCCCGTGCGGGCGCGGGCGGCCGGCTCGCGGACTGGTGGCCGGTGCCGTGCCCAACGGCTCTCGATGGAGCAAATCATCTGCCACGCGGCGGGCGCGGGGCGCGTGAGTGGAGGGCTCGGGCGTTGCCCAACGTGACTCTCTGACTGCTCACAAAGTGCACGGTGCGTGATCGATGCCGGGGTTGCGGCTGGTCCGAAACGTGCATTTCCCTGGACGCGCCGGGCGGAAGGGGCAAGCCTGGCCTCATGCGCCGGGCGGGTGTTCCAGGCACCCGCTCGGCGCTCTTTTCAGCCGAGTCGGGGAATCTCGGGGCCCCATCCGCGTCACGCGATGTTCAAGGAGGCGATCATGCAGACTCCGCATGGCAAGACAGCTCGAGCGTTGTTCCTCGTCCTGCCACTGCTGTGGTGTGCGGCGTGCGACGATGCCGCGCGCAACGCGCCCGTTACCACGACGACGCCGGCAGGACAGAGCACGGCACCTGCGGCCAACGCGGCCGAACGCCGCGACACGGCGCTCGTGCGCGTCGTGCACGCCATCCCGACAGCAGCGACCGTGGACATCCTTGCGGATGACAGGCCCGTGTTTCAGAAGGTGTCGTTCAAGGACGTGACTCCGTACCGCGAGCTCGACGGGCAGCACTACGCGTTCACCGTGCGCGCGGCCGGCCTGGCTCAGGGGCAGGCGCTCGCCACCAACCGCGAGGGCCTGGACGACGGTGACTACTACACCGTGTTCGCGCTGCCAGGGGACGACGCCGAGCCCGTGCTGCGGATTGTCGAGGACGACCATGCCCGGCCCGCGGATGGCAAGGCGCGGCTCCGTGTGGTTCATGCCGCCGCCAGCGCCGCCGAGATCGATCTCTACGCCCCGGGCCGCGACGATGCGCTCGTGGGGGGCATCGACTTCCGGTCGGTGACCGACTACGACGAGATCGATCCGCACACTGGACGGTTGGACATCAGGCCGCAGGGCGTGGACCAGGCGATCGCCAGCGTGTCCGACGTTCGACTTGAAGCCGGGAAGACCTACACCGTCGTCGTGGTGGCTGACGGCCGCCAGCCCGGACGCCTCGAAGCGTTCCTGATCGAGGACGAAACGGCGGCCTCGCCGAGTACGAACTGAGGTCTGGGCCGGCGAAGCTAAAGCGGGG
>DAIRFN010000003.1:0-38082 GCA_036795065.1 Vicinamibacterales bacterium | reverse complement strand
GGGGCCGTCTCGGACGGCCCGAGGCCGATGGCGCGAAGGCCGGCATCCGCCACGGCTGTCAGCGCGCCCGAGGCCGCTGAGACGAGCGACTGCACCCCGGGATTGGGGAGGAGCGGTCTCGGTGGGCGACGGGCTTTCGGACGTGATCGGAGCGCCCGTGGGAGCGGTGGTGGCAGGCCGATTCAGGAACCAGGTGATGGCGGCTGCCACGGCGACCAACGCGAGCAGCACCGCTGTCACGCCGACGACGGGTCTTCGCCGCGTTGTTGAAGGACCCGGCTCGGAAGGGGGTCCTGCCGCATTGGTGCGCGGGCTGGACCGCAATCGCGCGAGCTCGGCGTCCGCGCCCGCCTGCCTCTCGGCGGCCAGCGCCCGCAGTTCGGCGGGCGCCGATGGCCCCTCGAGCAGCGAGGCCAGCAGACGTCACCGCGCGAGCGGCGTCGGCGCCGCGCCGCCCGCCAGCTTCATGGCCTCCCCGGCTTCCAGGGCCACCGCGACGACCTCGTTCCACGGTCGAGGCACGCTCAGTTCAACACGCGCGCGATCGAGACGCCAGTCGTGGTCATGGACGCGACCCCCCGTGCTGGCAGCCTACCCGGAATCGGCGTGGCGGGATCCGCGTAAAATCCCGACATGCATGTGGGTCGTCGAGATTTCATCGGCCTGGCAGCGGCTTCCATCGCCCTCGGCCCAGTTGGGGCCGTGCTGCACAGGCCGGCACAGGAGCACAAGGCATGTACGGACTCATTGGCAAGATGATGGCGGACCCGGGCCGACGCGCCGAGCTCATCACGCTGTTGCTCGACGGCAGCGCCAGCATGCCCGGCTGTCTGAGCTACATCGTCGCGGCCGATGCCACCGACCCGAACGCCATCTGGATTACCGAGGCCTGGGACAGCGAGGCGAGCCACCAGGCATCGCTGTCGCTGCCCCAGGTCAAGGAGGCTATTGCGAAGGGCAGGCCGCTCATCGCGGGCTTCGGCGACCGGTTCGTCACGACCCCGCTCGGCGGACACGGGCTGGTCGCGCCGCGGGTCTGACAAACCGCCATTCAGTGATTGACGATTGCAGATTGCGCGATTGATTGGTGATTGGGGCATTGGGTGATTGATGATTCATCGGGCGATTGAGCGACTGCGGCATCGAGCGATTCAAGGGGTCGAGCGAACGGCGTCCGCGGGCGATGCGGTCGCTCTCAGCGCGACGCCGCTCAGCGAATCGCCCACTGCCCCAATCACCGATCACCCGATGAATCACCAATCACCCAATCATCAATCTCCAATCAATCGCTCAATCTGCAATCACCAATCGCTCAATGGCTGCTGACGCTACCGGCGCGTGACGACCGTCTCCAGGTACTCGGCCGGGATGACGAGCCCGTGACCACCGCCCTGGTCCGACTCGCGGAGGAGCGTCAGCAGATCCTTCTCGAACGCGCCCTGCCGGTCGGCTTCGAGCGCAGCGAACGCCTTGTGAACCGGGCCGTAGTACGAGCGGAACACCTCCACGAAATGCTCGGGCGACTTGTAGCGAAAGGCGAACGAGCGCTTGTCGTGTGAGATGTCGCTCGACGCGGCGCCCAGCAGGTCGCTCACGTGGGCGGCCGTACCCCACAGCGCCGGCGGCCGAACGCCTGGGGGCGGCGGCACATGCCGGGCCACCACCTTGAAGAGCCGGCCGATGAAACCCTCGGGCGTCCACGCCGCCAGCCCGATGCGGCCCCCCGGGCGGCAGACCCGCGCCAGCTCGCGCGCGGCCGCGTCATGATCGGGCGCGAACATCACGCCAAACGTGGACAGCACGACGTCGAAGCTCGCATCGTCGAACGGCAGGACCTCGGCGTCGGCTGCCTGGAACCGGACCGGCAGGCCCTCGGCTTCCGCGCGACGGCTCGCGCTTGCCAGGAGCGCCGGCACGTAATCGGTGGAGACGACCTCGGCGAACCGGCGCGCGGCCGCCAGCGTGGCGTTCCCGTTGCCGGCGGCCACGTCCAGCACGCGCTCGGTGCTGCGCAGGTCCACGGCTTCGCAGATGCGCTCGCCGACGATTTGCAGCGTGGCCCCGACGACGGCATAGTCACCGGCGGCCCACGTGGCCTGTTGCCGGGCCTTGATGGCGGTCAGGTCCGGGGCGGCGGGAGGGGTCGGTGGCACGCAGGTAACGACAGTGGTCATGGCTCTGGTCTCCTCGGAGTCCGTGGGCCTCGCGGGTTGTCCGCGAGGGCGTTGACGAGTAGCCTACGAGGTGGGTGACCACAGACACCATGCGCAATCGTCCGAACGCCGTGCGCGTTCATCCACGTCTCGTCGTTTCCTGCTCGCGCGTCCGCCGCGGCTGCGCAATCGTCCAGAGCGTGACCGCATGACCGGCGACGTGCTCTCGGACGTGCTGCGAGCCGTACACCTGAGCGGCGCGGTGTATTTCGACTACGAGTTGAGCTCGCCCTGGGTGGCCGAGGCGCCACCGGCGCGCGAGCTGGCGCCCCTGGTGATGCCCGGTGTCGACCGCCTGATCGAGTACCACGTGATTGCGCGCGGCGCCTGCTGGGCGAACCTCGTGGGTCGCGAGCCCACGCGGCTGCGCGAGGGCGACATCATCGTGTTTCCGCAAGGCAACCCGCACGTGCTCTCCAGCGCGCCCGGCATGCGCGGCGTGCCCGACCTGGGCCCATACGAACGCCGTGAAGGCCCGTTGCCGATGGTGTTCGATACGGGCGGGGGAGGGCCGGAGCGCGCGCGCGTGATCTGCGGGTTCCTCGGCTGTGACGAGCGGCCGTTCAATCCGCTGCTCGCGTCGCTTCCCGAGGTGATTCACCTGCCGGCGGTCACGCATCCGTCCACGGCGTGGCTGCGATCGCTCGTCGAGAGCGCCGTGGCCGAAGCCCGCGGGGCGCGCGCGGGCGCGGAGAACGTCCTGGCGCGGCTGTCGGAGCTGATGTTCGTGGAGGCGGTGCGTCATTATCTCGAGACGCTGCCGACCGAACAGCGGGGATGGCTGGCGGGGCTGCGCGATCCCATTGCGGGAGAGGCCCTCTCGCTGCTGCACGGCGCCCCGGCCGACGCCTGGACCCTGGAGGGCCTGGCGCGCAAGGTGGGCGTCTCGCGGTCCGCATTGGCCGAGCGGTTTGCCGAGGTCGTTGGGCAGCCACCCATGCAGTACCTGGCGTGCTGGCGCATGCAACTGGCCGCGCGACGGCTGGCCGAAGGCGGCCAGGTGGCGGAGGTGGCCGGGCAGGTCGGCTACGAATCGGAAGCCGCGTTCAGCCGGACCTTCAAGAAGATTGTCGGCGTTCCGCCGGGCGCGTGGCGCCGCGGGCGGCAGTCGCCGCCCGCGAGGAAGACGTCGCCAGCCTGAACGGGGTTGGGCCTGTCCGACGTTTCGCCCGTACGACCCTCTTCCCTTACACTCCGCCCCATGACTCCATGGCTCCGCCGCATGCTCGCGATCGCCCTCGCCGTGACGACCGGCGCCATCGTCCTCGGCGCGCAGCCACCCGCGGCCGAGGTGACCTATCGATTCACCTATGCGACGCCGGGTGACGACATGGTGACGATCGAGATGGAGTGGTCCGAGCCGCTCCGCGACGCCGCACCGCTCGTGATGCCGCGTGCCATTCCCATGGGCTACGGCGAGCAGCACTACGACGCGTTCGTCTCGAACGTCGAGGCCTTCGCCGGAGCGACGGCCTCGGCCGCGCCCGCGCGCGAGGAGGGCCCGCGCTGGCGCTTGGCGGCCGGCACCACGCGCGTACGGTATCGCGTGAACCTGCGGGAGATGGAGCGCGAGGTGCGGGCGGCCTCCGACGCCTCGCGCGTGCGCGACGGTTATCTCGGCGCGCTCGGCTACTCGGTGTTCGCGTTCGTGGAGGGGTTCGAAGCGCGGCCGACGCTCCTGCACGTGGAGGGGCCGTCGGGCTGGCCGGTCTTCTGTACGCTGTCGCCGCGCTGGCCCGTCACGGCGGATCCGCTGGAGGGCCGCGCGCCGAACTTCTACGCGCTCGCCGATGCGCAAATCGTTCTCGGCCCGCGCGCCCAGCTGCGCCGGCTGGCCGAGGCGCCGGCGCCGCTGTATCTCGCCGCCTATGCCGAAGGCGAGGTGGACCTGGATCGCCTCGGGACTCTTGCGGCCACCGCCTATCAGCGCGTGATCGACTACTTCGGCACCGTGCCCTTCCGGCATTACACCGTGCACCAGGAGTTGCTCACACCCATCTCGCCTCGCCACGAGTACGGCATGAGCATGGAGCACCTGGACTCGAGCACCTACTACCTGGCGGCCTCGTCCGGCCTCACGGCGCGTTCAACCGCGGATGATGACGCGCGTGTGCTGTACAACTTCGCGCACCATGTCGCGCACGCGTGGGTGCCCAAGCGCGCCTACGGCACGGGCTATTTCCCTTTCCAGTGGGAGCTCGCGCCCGTGCTCGACTCCATCTGGTTCGCGGAAGGCTTCGGGCAATACGCGGCCATCGTCGCCGTGGGCGCCGGGATGCCCGACCCCGCAGCCTATCGGCAGCGAATGCTCGAGCGGCGGTTCCGCGCCAACGTGACCAGCGCGCCCGACTTCCTGAAGCGGCTGACACTGGTGGACCTGAGCCGCGTCGCATCGACCCGCTACGCCGAAGACTTCCGCACGGGCCGCCTCGTGTTCTCGCGCGGGGGGCTGATGGCCGCCGCGCTGGACGAGCGCATTCAGGCCGAGACGAAGGGAGCGAAGAGCCTGCGCGATGCGCTGCGGTTTCTCGTGGTCTGGAGCGAGCGCGAGCGCCGCGCGTTCAGGAACGAGGAACTGCCGTGGTTGATTGAGGAGGCCACCGGGGTGGACACGCGGGCCATCATGGACGAATGGATGGCCCCGGTTCCTGTCGGAAAGTGAGAAGTGAGAAGTGAGAAGTCAGACGAGCGAAGTCAGAAGAGAGAAGTCAGCGAGAGATACGCCAGCTCGTGCCGATCGAGAAGTCTCCCGCGCTGTCGGTGAGGCCGAAGCCGGCCGAGATGGCCAGGCTCTGCCTCCGTCCCACGAGTGAGAGCACGCCGACATTCAGTTGCACGGGCGCTGAGAGGCCTTCGAATGCCGAGGTGAAGCCCGACAGCGACGCCATCGCCGACCAGTTCCCGGTGCCCACCATCCGCGCCACGCCCACGCTGTACGACAGCGCGTCCTCGAAGTCCACGCCCTCCGGATCGCCGTACTTCCAGTAGACCGCGTCGATCAGCAGGGATGTCCGACCGGCGCCCTTGTACGCCGAGACGCCGAACCCGACATCGGTCTCGCCCGTGCCCAGGCCGCCCTCCGGATCCACCACGGGCAGCTTCACCGACCCCACCACGGCAATCTGCAGGGCGCGCGACCAGTCGTCGACGACGCGCACGTCCACGCGGGCGAGCGGATCACCGAAGCCGGTGGTCACGGTATCGGCAGCCGGGATCACGCTGCCGTCGATGGGGTTCAGTACTTCTTCCGATACCAGGTGCTGGCGCGCCCAGGGCACGCTCAGCGTGAAGCGGAGCGGACCGCTGGTGAGGTCCACCGAGTTGAACAGGTAGACGCTGTCGTAGGTGACCGCGGGCGAGCCGGAGTGTGCCACGAAGAACGACGCTGTGTACCCGACGTCCTGCGCGGCCGCGGGGGCCGCGCAGGCAAGGGCCAGCGCCCACCCGGCCAGGAGCGCGGTGACCGCTCCAGGCCGGTGAGCGCGGCGGGCCCTTGCGCGCCCGCTGTCACTTGCCACGGGACTGCAGCCGCGTGTGCATCTGGTCCATGGTCTGGACCATGTCCTGCAGGCCGTCGGTCACCGTGTTCAGACGGTCGCGCAGGCGATCCATGTCGCGCAGCATGTCACGATCCTGGCTCATCGTCTTGTCCTGGAGCATGAGGTTGATGCGGTCCATCGTCCGGCGTGTCTCGCGCGCCTGGGCCTGGACGTTGTCACAGAGGTTCAGGAGCAGGCGGGCCTGATCGCGGTCCTGCGCCTGCAGGCGGTCCATCTGCTTCGTCATGGACTGCGACATCTGCTGCGCGCGCGTGGAGATCTGGTCCATGCGCTGCATCATCTGCTGCATCTGGGCCATTTGCTGTTGTTGCTGCTGCTGTTGCTGCTGTTGCTGCTGCTGGGCCTGCTGCTGCTGTTGCTGCTGCGGCTGCTTCGCCGGCGGCGGGGTGGGCTGCTTGGGCTGTTGTTGCTGCTGTCCCGGCGGTTGCGCCGGCGGCTGGCCACCCTGTGCCTGCAGGGTGACCATCGAGGTCACGCCCGCGAGCAGGGCGGCGGGCATGATTGCCTTGAGGACGAGGTGCTTGATCGACATGTCGTTCCTTCCTTGTTCCAGAGATACGAACGTCCGTGCAAAGGTGACGGGCCCGCGCCGCATCGCGGCACGGACCAGCCACCTCAGGTGTCTACTTCACGGTCGCTGCTGCTGCGTCGGACGCAGCGAGCGTGGGCACGACCGGGGCGAGAGCCCGCACCGGCGCGGCCACGAACACCCCGACCGTCACTTCAGGCGGGTAGACCAGGAAGCTCCGCAGCTCCGCGCTGGTCGACCCATTGAAGATCTTCACGAACGGCGGCGCTCCGGGGCCGGCCGCCACGATGATCTCCGCGTGCCCGTCGGTGTTCACGTCGGCGGATGCCACGCGCACCCCGCCGAGGAACGACGGGTCGCCGGCGAAGAAGCTGCGGATCTCCGCGCCGCTCACGCCAGTGAAGGCCTTCACGAGCGGGCCGCCGCCCGAGCCAGGACCCGTGACGATGTCCACGCGCCCGTCGGCGTCCACGTCGCCGGCGGCTACGAAGACGCCGCCGCGGAACGCAGCCGGGTAGGCGAGGAAGTTGTGCAGCACCGCGGCGTTCGCGGCGTTGTACACCTTCACCCATGGCTCGGCTCCGGCGCCGCCGCCGACGATGAGGTCGGCCAGGCCGTCGCCGTTGACGTCGCCCGCGGCCACTTCCACACCGCTCATGCCGGCGATGGCGAAGGGCACGAAGTCGAAGATCAGCGCGCCGTTGGCGCCGTTGAAGATGCGGACCCGCGGTGTGCCGCTGGCCGCGCCGGCGATGATGTCCACCACTCCATCGCCCGTGATGTCACCCACGGCCACGTTCACGCCGCCGGTGTAGGTGGGCTCGAAGGCCACCAGGGTGCCAATCAGCCCCTGGCTGGTGCCGTTGTACGCCCGGATCAGCGCTTGTCCACCAGGACCAGTGCCGACGATGGTGTCGGGCACGCCGTCGCGCGTCAGGTCGCCGCGCGCCACGCGCACGCCGCCCAGCCAGCTGGTCGTGAACGGCGCATACTCGCCGCCCTGTGTCTGGGTGCCGTTCGGCTCGAAGTGCCGGACCACGCCCATCACGCCCGCGCCCGGCCCCACAGCCAGCGCGTTCAGAGACGAGTTCACCACGAGGCTGTACGTGCTGCTGCCGGAGCATCCGGCTGCGTCAGTGGCCCCCACCGTGAAGGGGTACGTGCCACCGGTTGTCGGGGTGCCCGAGAGTGCCGTTCCCGACATGGCCAGACCCGGAGGCAGCGTTCCGGTGACGGTCAGGACGACCGGCACGATGCCGTCGGTGGTGAAGGCCACCGAGAACGGTTGATCGACGTTGGCCGGCGGCAGCGTGAACGGCATGACCGTGACGCTGAGGCAGCCCACCGAGATGACGTTACGGCCCGTGCTGCCGGTGAGGTTCGCGGTCCCGCTGTAGGTCACCGACGTGGTCAGGCGCTGCGCCGCCACGGCCGGCACCAGGAAGTCCACCGTCGCGATGCCGTCGGCCACGGCCGCGGCCACCGGCGCTCCCACCGGCGTGCCGGCGGCGTCGGTCACGGCGAACTCGACCGTGCCTTCAGCGATCGGCACCGTGTCGGCCCAGCTCACGCGCGCCGTCAGCGGGACGACGGTGGGCACCATGGGCACGGGCACCGTGGCCGCGTCCACCGTGGTGGTGGTGTCGGCCTGGCCGATCAGCAGCGACCCGGTGCCGGTGCTTCCGGCCAGGTCCGCAGTGCCGCTGTAGACCGCGACGATGACGAGTGTCTGCGGTGCGGTGCCGCCCGGCAGCACGTAGTCGGCCGAGGCCGCGCCGTTCACCACCGGTCCGGAGGTGACGAGCGCGCCCACATCGGTGCCGTCAGCGGTCCGCACCGAGAAGCTCACCGTCCCGCCGTTGACGGCCGTCGTCGAGCTCACTGTCGCGGTGAGCTGCATGTTCTGGTTGGTGGCCCGGTACCGCACCGTCAGGCCTTGCGGCGCTGTATGGGTGCCGGCGCCGCCGCCCCAGAGGTTTGCGGGAATCTCGTACTCGTGGATGAACTCCACCACGCGCAGCGCGTCCGATGACGCCGCCACGAAGGCGGGCATCACGTCCAGCGTGTCTGGGAGGGGACCATTGGCGAACAGCAGCCACTGGAGCAGCTCCACGTCCAGTGGCCGGTAGGTGAGGCCGCCGTCGGTGGTCTGCAGGACCAGGACCGACTCGTTGAACCAATCGGTGCGCAGGTAGCTGGCCGGCGAGAAGTCGATGAACCGCTCGTTGGCCGGTGCCGGCAGTCCCGGCGGGGCCGGCGTCATCACGCCGGCATCGTCGCGGATGAGGGCCGGCAGCGTGTGCACCGGGCCCTGGGTCATCGGGGTAGCGATCGGGATCTTCAGGAAGCGGTTGAGGTACTGCACCAGGTCCACGGTGATCTTTCCGGTCTTGTCGGCGGCGCCGCCGAGGAACGAGCTGGCGATGATGAAATCGGGCATGGCCAGCGCCTGTGGGTGGGCGCACGCCGGCACGAAGTTGGCGGGATCTGGTCCCGTGAAGCACTCGTCGGGGCCGGTCCGCGGGAGAAGGTTTTGCGTGACGCCGCGGAACTTCGCCCAGTCGGCCTCACCGAGCGCGGGGTGATAGACGGTTCCCTCGCTGGGGTCCCCGCCGGGAGAGGTGTCCTCCTCGAGCGGATCCGTCTGGATGTGGCCGTACTTCAGCAGCCGGTTGTACATCGACATGTTCTCCAACGGTGAGTCGATGGTCTTCCATGTCGCGCACGTGCCGCCCGGACCGCAGGTGGTGCCGAGGATGAGCCGCCCGGCGGCATCCTGGTCCACGACCTCCGCGACCTTGATGTAGGCGATGACTTCGTCGAAGTGCATCCGAAGGTTGCGCTCCCGCGTGCGGGCGGCGCTGAGGCGGCCGAAGTAGTCCACTTCGATCACTTGATCGAGGTAGTCGGGGTGCACCTCGCAGCTGAGGTCCGCGAAGGGAACTTCTTCCCCGGCCGCGTTCACCGGGATCGGGCAGTAGCCCGTCCCGAGCACATCGCCCGGTAGCTCGATGGTCCGCTGCTGAAGGATGGGCTGGCCCGTGACCGGGTCGCGCAGGATTTCGAACAAGTCGCCGAAAAGGTCGCCGGTGTCGTCCTGCGCGATGGCAGGCGGCGGCGATGAGAGGAGAGTAGCGAGCGCGAACACGCCCGCGATGAACAAGCGAACTGGAGTGCCCATAAGAGGCTCCTGACGGAAGGAGAACTGGACCCTCCTTCTGCAAGTTCATCACCATCCGCCGCACCCAGGTTGTCGGCCATTTCTCCCCGAATGTGGCGCAGGCGACGGGCTATCCGCAGCGGCCGGCCGGATGTGCCGAGCTCCCGGCGTCATCCGCTGACGAGGGCGCGCAATCATGTGATGGAGATGAGAGCGCAGGCGCGTCTCGTCGGCCTACGACGCATCGACGCACTCGCCGGCGTCTCTACGGGGGCCGCCTGCGACAATACACCGCAGGCGCACGAGCGAAAACAGCGGAGGTGCGACAGAATGCCACAGGCGTGACGCGATCTCGAGACGCAATCGGTGACACGCGACGACGGATTACCGGCAGCGGAGGCGCCACCGCCGCCGAGCCGCCGGTCGCAGACGGCAGCGCACCGTGGAGCGGAATCTGCTATGGATCGTCTCTGGACCCGCGCGCATGCTGAACATCTGCGTCGTTACAGGGGACCCGGAGGGTGCGGCGCGCGCGGTGGCCGAACGGCTGGCCCGCGCCGGCCATCGCGTCACCGTGCCGGACATTCGTGAAGGCCGTCTCTCGGCGAGCGGAGAGGGCCCTGCGACGAACGAAGGCGCCGGCGTTCACCTGGTGAGATGTCCGGCGGTGGGGCGGATCGTGGCGCAGCACCGGATGGTGGCGCGAGCCTATCGCGCCTGGCAGTGGTGCAAGGGACGGTCGTTCGAGGTCATCTGCTTCGCGGAACTCGGGGGCGCGGGCTACTTCATCGCGCTCGCACGCCGGCTCGGCCTGGACTTCCACGCCACGGCCCTCGTGGCGTGCTGTGAGGGGCCGACCATGTGGCGCCTGGCCGGGAACGGCCGCCTGCCGGGCGAAGACGACCTGGCCGCCGACCACCTCGAGCGGTCTTCGGTGGCCTGGGCGGACCTTGCCGTCTGTCCCACCCGCGGTGTGCTCGAGTGGATGCAGGACGAGGAATGGGACGTCCCCGGCAATGCGTGCGTCCTGATGCGGCCACCGGCCGCGACCGCGATGGTCGTGCACGACCCGGCCCCAGAAGCCGTGCGAGAGCCCGTTCGCGTGCGCGAGCTGGTCTTCGTGGGCTCGCTCGATCGGCGATCCGGACTGGTCACGTTCACGCAGGCGCTGGGCCGGCTTCCCCGGTCATTGACAGAGGGACTGCGGGTGACGTTCCTGGGGACGACGCCCCGCGACCTCTCGGCCTGGCAGCCGCTGGCATGGCTTGAAGCGGCGATGCCGGCCGGTCTGGGCTGGCACATCATGGATGGCCCCGAGGCGGCCCGCCCCTTCGAATACCTCTCGGTGCCGGGCCGGCTTGCGCTGGCGCTCGGAGCCACCGAGCACCTGCCGGCCATCGTCGGCGAGTGCCTGGCGCGCGGCCTGCCATTCATGGCCTGTGACACGGCCGAGACCCGGGCGCTGGTCCATCCGGACGACCGCTCCACATCGCTGTGCCTGCCCTATCCGCCGACGGTGGCCGACGCGCTGGCCGTGGCTCTCTCGACCTGCGCCCGCCCGGCGCGTCCGGCCGGGACCCTGACGGCCGACGATGCGTGGCCAGGCCTGGTCGCCGACGCCGTGACCCGGCGCGCGCGCGTGGGACACACGCCGTGGCGGCCGCCATCTGGAGGCGGGCCCGAGGTGACGGTCGTGGTCACGCACCGCAACCGGCCGCGGCAGCTGGCACAGGCGCTCGACGGCCTCCGCCGTCAGACCTTCGGCAATTTCGAGGTGGTGCTGGTGGACGACGGCAGCGACATGCCCGAGGCGCTTGCCGCGCTCGAGGCGCTCGCGACCGAGTTCGCCACGCGCGGCTGGCGTGTCATCAGGCAGGCCAACGAGTATCTTGGCGCCGCGCGCAACCGTGGCTGGCGTGCGGCCCGCGCACCGCTGGTGCTGTTTCACGACGACGACAACGTCGCGATGCCGACGCAGATCGAACGCCTCGTCGCGGCGGCGCGCTATTCCGGGGCCGCGATCATCACGTCGGCGTTCGCCACCTTCGAGGGGGACTGGCCGCCCGAGGGCGACAGCCCGTCACCTGACACGCCGGTGACGCCGTTCCTGGGCGGCGCCCTGGCGCTGGGCCTGTTCGAGAACTGCTACGGCGATGCGCAGGCGCTCGTCCGGCGCGACGTGCTGGAGTCGGTGGGCGGGTTCAGCGAAGACTTCGGGGTGGGCCACGAGGACTCGGAGTTTTTTGCGCGCACCGCCCTTGCCGGTCACGAGGTGCTGTCGCTCCCCGAGCCGCTCTTCTGGTACCGCGTGTCGCCGGGCTCGATGCTGCGCAGCCGCCCCGACCCCGAGACCGACATGCGCCGCGGCGCCCGAGCCTACACCGATCGGCTGCCGCCGGTGCTACGCCCCGTCCTGCTGGCCGCCCTTGCGTTCGCCTCGCGCATGGAGGCCGTCCAGCGGCTGGCCGCCCACGAGCGACGCCGGCGCCTCGAGGCCGAAGAGCAGCTGGAGGACACGCACCTTGAACTCGCGCGCCTGCATGCGGCGCTCACCGAGGACGAGCCGATCGGACCGGCGTAGGGTTCGGAGATCTGGGCGGCCTCGACCATTGAGCGATTGGGGGATTGCAGATTGAGCGATTGATTGGTGATTGGGGGATTGAGCGATTGGTGATTGATTGGTGATTGGGGGATTGAGTGATTGAGTGATTGGGTGATTGGGTGATTGGGCGATTGGGTGATTGCTCATCCGCTGCCAGCGGACGGCGGCGCGCCCCGGCCAGCGGGACCGGCGAATCGTCAATGATCCAATCACCAATTTTCCGATTAATCGCGCAATCCCCCACCTATGCCGCAATTCCCCAATCAATCACTCAATCTGCAATCGCCAATCGCTCAATAGTGGTGAACTCAAGACCCAAGCCCCCAAGCCCCCAAGCCCCCAAGCCCTCAAGCCCTCAAGACCTCAAGACCTCAAGATCTCAGCATCGCCCGCGCCAGCCGCAACGGCGCCCCCAGCACCGGGCGTGCCAGCAGCCGCGCGTAGGCCTGCACCCATCGCCACCCGCGCGATCCTTCGATGGCCTGCAGCCGCGCCGTGAGCGCGCGCACCTCGCCCTCCAGGCGCGCCCGTTCGTCGTCGGTCCGTGGGGGCGGGTCGTGCGCCACGCGCAGGCGGGTGACTTCGGCCCTGAGTGCGGCCTCGGATCGAGCACTCCGCCCGGTAGCGGCGCCGAGCCGCGCCACCTCGGCCAGCAGCTCGCGCTCGCGCGCGGCCGCGACTGCTTCGGCGGCATGTCGCTGCTCCTCCGCCTGCCCCGCCCTTGCGCCGTCGGCGTAGCGTCCGGCCTCGGTCGCGTCGAGCGCCGCGCGTGCGTCGGCGAGCGCTGCCTGTGCGGTCTCGAGGCGCGCCTTGTCCAGCAGCGCTGCGCGGCGAAGGTCGGCCACCACGTCGTCCATCATCCGCGCGCGCGCGTCATGGCTCGCAGGCCGCGTCACATTCGCCGCGGCATCGAGTTCGCGCAACAACCGGGCGTTCTCCGACTTGAACCACTCGAGCGCCTTCCACGGCTCGAGCACGCCCGGCAGCGAAGCGGGGCTCGCGGCCGCCACCGCCTCGGCGTCCGCGCCCCACACGCCGACGAAGAACGCACAGCTGGTGTCACCAACCTGCAACTCGCGCTGGGCGGGGAGCAGCCACGTGTGACTGCCAGGTTGCGCGTCCAACATCAGCGAGAGGTCGGTCCGGTCGTTCAGCAGCAGAGGCGTGCTCGCCTCGGCCACCACCATGCCCTGGAGAGGCGTCCCCAGGAACCAGCCACGCGCCTTACCCAGGTGGCGTTCGGCCAGCTCGCGGAAGCGATCGAACGAGAACCCACGCCGGTGATAGGGGTTGGCGCTGCCCTGCCCGGCGGGATCGGGCTCGTTCGGCGCGCTCAGGATGACGATGCCGTCCGGGGCGAGCACCGAGCGGATACCTTCGAGGAACCGGTCCACGTCGGGGACGTGCTCGATGGTTTCGTAGCTCACGATGAGGTCGAAGGGCGCCTCGCCGCCGAGCACCGCGGGCAGGTCCGTGGCATCACCCGCGAGGTAGCGCACGCCGGGCGCAGAAAAACGGGCCTCGGCCACCGCGATGGCTTCAGCCGCCACGTCCACGCCAACGACCGCGCTTGCGCCGGCATGCGCGAGCAGGTAAGTGCCGTAGCCTTCCCCACATGCGACGTCCAGCACGCGGCGGCCGCGGCAGAGCGGCGCCGCAAACGCATAGCGAGCGAGATGCTCGGTGGCCAGCCTCCACTCGTAGCCCATGCGCCCGGGTTCGAAGTGCAGTCGCTCGGCGCTCATGGGCGGGGCTCGGCCGGGAAGAAGATCGCGCGCACGCGGTCGGCATGGGCCTCGGCGCTGTGCCGGGCCTTCAGGCGCCGCAGGGCGGCGCGTGCCATCCGCGTTCTCGACGCCGGGTCGTCCACCAACCGGGCGACCGCGCCGGCGCAGTCGCGCGCGGCCGCGTCATCGTCACCCTGTAACGGCAGCAGGATGCCGGTCTCATCGTCGATCACCATTTCGCCGATCCCTCCCACGGCCGGGGCAATCACGGGCAGGCCCGCTGCAATGGCCTCGAGCACGACGTTGGGCAGCCCATCGAACCAGCTCGTGTAGAGGAAGCAGTCGTAGGCTCCGTGGTCCAGACTCTCGAAGCCATCGTAGGAGCCGAGATAGCACAAGTTGTCCAGGCCGTTGAACGCCGCCACGTCGAAGTGCCCGAGCACGGCCCGGCCAAACACGTCGATCGACACGCCAGGCGCCACGTCGGCGAGGTGGCGCGAGATGTGGCGGAGCAGGTCGGGGCGTTTCTCCCAGTCCAGGCGTGAGGCCCAGAGCACGCGCCGCTTCGTTCGCGTCGTCCGGACCACCACCTGCCCCTCGTTCACGAGCGGAGGCCTGCGGCTCGGCAAAGAGTGGAAGCGATCGGGCCAGACACCCAGTCGCCACCGGTCGCGTTCGATCAGTGTGTCGGTGTCGCTGATGACCATGGCGAGCTGGTCGAGGTGGGCCGAGACGAAGTTGAAGCCCGTGGCGCGGTGGAACAGGTCGCCGTTGTCGCGCACGACCGCGTCGCTGAAGCGGTAGAACACCGACGGATGGCCGCCGAGCACGGGCCAATAGGTGCGGAAGAACCCACATGCGAACGTGGAGTCTCGGACATGGAGCCGGGCCTCCGGCGCCACCGACTCGATGAGTTTCAGCGCAATCAGCTCGCGGCTGGCCATGTCGAGGTGGGGCCAGTTCCTGCCGAGGTCGATCACGATGCTGCCGGGCGGCACGCCGTGGCCGTCCGAGGCATCGGTGGGCGATTCGCCGAGCAGGATCAGCAGGCGCCGATCGGGCCGGCACTCGTGCAGCGCGAACATCACGTTCCTGATGAACGTCTCGGCACCGCCAACGCCGGTGAAGGGCAGCAGGAACACCTCGTCGAAGGGCCCTGCGTCCTCGACGAGACCGCAGACCTCGTAGTACGCGCGTCCGACGCCGATGACGTTTTCGTCCACCGGCGAGAAGAACGGGCTCTTGCGGGTGGACTCGAGATCGATGTCGGGCTCGATATGGTTGGCGGCTTTCATCAGCTCGCGCAGCACCGGGCGATCGAGATCCGCTGGAGTCGGCATGTGTCCCCTCTGCGTGAAGGCCGCCGGCGCGCGCCCGGTGCGGAGGTAGCCTTCCCGTGCCACCCGCCGATAGGTCGCGGGCTCGAACAGGGCCGCGGGCGGGATCTGCCGCAACGACAGCGCGTTGGCCTGGGCGAGGAGGCTTCCGGGACGCTGGCGATAGAAGAGCATGGTGTCGCGCGCGACGGCAATGGCGTGCCCGCGCGCCACGCACTCCGTGTTGAAGTGCCAGTCTTCGAACGCGTAGCCGGGCGAGAGCCGCACGTCCACGTAGCCGAGCGATCTGAACACCTGGAGCGAGGCGAAGACGCGCGAGATGAAGGGGTGCGCGCGCAGGAAGCTGAGCGGCGTCACCATGTCCAGCGGGTAGTAGCGGACGAAGTGATGGCGCTCGCCGAACGCGAACAGGTACTCCGGGAAGACGAGGGTGGCCGGCGGCGAGGCGTCAGCCAGGCGTGTCATCTCGGCGAGCGCATTGAACGAGATGAGATCGTCGCCGTCGCACATCATGGCGTAGCGGCCGATCGCCGCGGCCACGCCGCTGTTGCGCGACAGGCCGAGCGATCCGTGGTCTACGTCGACCGCCTGGCGCCGGTCGAAGGCCGCGGACTCGAACGAGTCGAACGCCTGGCGTGTCGACTGGCCGGGGCGATCGAGCACGGCGACCAGTTCGGCGGTGATGCCCAGGCGCCGCGCGTAGTGCGCCGCGTCCTCCAATGACAGCAGCGTCCGCCGGAGCAGCGGGCCCTCGTGGTGGAGCGTGAGGATCAGGGAAACGTCGGGCGGGCGATGGTCCCCTGGCGTGCCGGTAATCCTGGTGGGCATACGTATGACGACGCGGAGGCGCCGAGCCTGCCGCGAGCGCGGGGGGACGACCGCGCAAACACTATACACACTTCCGCACCCGCGCCAGGCCCGGCGGCGCCCGCCGGAGCTGCGCCTGGTCGAGGCATTGAAGGGCGTGACTGAAAGAGCTATTATGGCCAGATGAAACGGGCCAGTATTACCGAAGCCAAGAACTCGCTGAGCGCGCTCATCGACCGCGTCCGGCACGGCCAGGCCGTGATCATCGAGGACCGAGGCGTGCCGGTCGCGCGCCTCGAGTCGGTGGCCGGCGACGAGCGCGGCCGATCGGAAGGGCGGCTGGCCCGGCTGGAGCGACAGGGGCTCGCCCGCCGCCCGTCGGCCCGCACGCCCTCCCAGGTGCTGGCGGCGCCGCCGCCGCGCGTGCGGCGTGGCCGCACCCTGAGCGCAGCACTGCTGGCCGAGCGCGCGGAGTCGCGATGATGTTCTGGGACAGCTCCGCCCTGGTCCCGCTGCTCGCACACGAAGACGCCACGGAACGCATGCGCGCCCTGTACGTCGCGGAACCGGAGGTCGCGGTGTGGTGGGCCACGCGCGTCGAGTGCGCATCGGCCATCGCGCGCGTCGAGCGCGACGGCGGCTTCGAGGCGTCGGGCGCGACCGAGGCTTTCCGGCGTCTCGATGCCCTCGCGCCGGCCTGGATCGAGATCGAGCCCGTCCACGAGGTGCGTGAAGTGGCGCGTCGCTACCTGCGCGTCCATCCGCTTCGCGCCGGCGATGCGCTGCAACTGGCGGCGGCGTTCGTGGCCGCCGAACGGCGCCCGCCCACCCTCACCCTCGTCACCCTCGACGATCGGCTGCGCGCCGCCGCCGAGAAGGAAGGGTTCGTCCTGGCGTGACTTCCGCGCGCACGGGCGCGATCTTCGTTATGATTCGGTCGCGGCGTTTCGCCGCTCCCGGAGGTCCCGATGCGAACAGTTGCCGCAGCGTGTGCGTGCCTGACTCTCTCGACTGCCCTGGCGGCCCAGGCCCCGGCGCCACCACCCCAGACCGACCGCACCAAGGCCACCCACTTCCCGGCGGCCGATCTGCAGGCCGCGCTCGCGAAGCTGCCCGGCGACCGGCCCGCGTCATCGGTTCGCGTGTTCTCGCTGGCGCCCTACAACGTGAACGTCGAGCGCCGCCTGCCGAAGCCGCAGGGCGCCTCGATGCACGAGGCGCAGGCGGAGCTCTTCTACGTCATCGACGGGTCGGCGACGATGCTGACCGGAGGGACGCTGGTGAGCCCGACGCGCAGTGGCACCAACGTGCAGGGTACCGGCATCGAGGGCGGCGTGCGGCAGGCGCTCGCCAGGGGCGACTTCGTCATCGTCCCGTCGGGCGTGCCGCACCAGTTCGTGGACATCACGACCCCCGTGCAGGTGATGTCGATTTACCTGCCGAACGAGAAGTAGAGACGAGTGCGGGGTGCGGGGCTGAGTGCGCGGGCGATACCGCGGGCCGCGTTCGGATTCGCGATCTGCGCATCTGCGGCCCCCGGATCTGAATCGGCAGTATCCAGGTCCCATCCGCGGCCCGGGTCTCTGCGCCCGCGGACCCCCGCGGCTACCGGCGTCCCCGGTCCACGATCTTCGTGAACCCGTCCGCGTCGAGGCTGGCGCCGCCCACCAGCCCGCCATCCACGTCGGGGTTGGCCATCAGCGCGGCGATGTTGTCGGGCTTGACGCTCCCGCCATAGAGGATGCGGCATCGCGCGGAGGCGTCCCGGCCGAACCACTGCGTCAGCCGTCCGCGGATGTGCTCATGCGCCTGCTGCGCCTGCCCCGGCGTGGCCGTGCGCCCCGTGCCGATGGCCCACACCGGCTCGTAGGCGAGCACCATGCCGGCCAGCTCGCCGCCGGTGACGCCGTCGAGGCCCGCCCGGATCTGCCGGTCCAGCACGTCCAGCGTCCGGCCCGCCTCGCGTTCCTGCAACGTCTCGCCGATGCAGACGATCGGGATGAGGGTGGCAGTGAGCGCGGCGCGCACCTTCTTGTTCACCGTGTCGTCGGTCTCGCCGAAGAGTGTCCGCCGCTCGGAGTGGCCGATGATGGCCCACCCCGCGCCGGCCTCGCGCACCATGGGCGCGCTCACCTCGCCCGTGAACGCGCCCTCGCGCTCCCAGTGGAGGTTCTGCGCGGCCACCCCGATGGACGAGCCCTCGAGCGCCGTTGCCACCGCGTGCAGCGCGGGGAGGGTGGGCGCGACGACGATGTCGACACCCGTGATGCCCGCCACCCGCGCGCGCAGATCGGTGACAAACGCCACCGACTCGCGGACGGTCTTGAACATCTTCCAGTTCCCGGCGATCAGCGGTGTGCGCATCGGTCACCTGTCACAGGAAACCACGAAGGCACGAAGAGCACGAAGGTCGGCACGAAGACGTTCAGATCTCAAGACCCAAGACCCAAGACCCAAGACCCAAGACCCAAGACCGTGAGAACCTTCTTCGTGCCCTTCGTGATTCCCTTCGTGCCTTCGTGGTTTCTTTTCTCTCACTGCTTGTCCGGCAGCGCCGCGACGCCGGGCAGGTCCTGGCCGCCCAGGAACTCGAGCGAGGCGCCGCCGCCCGTCGAGATGTGGGTCATCTTGTCGGCCACGCCTGCCGCGTTGACCGCGGCCACCGAGTCGCCGCCGCCGATGATCGTGGTGCCCGCCACCTTCGCGCACGCGTGGGCCACGGCCATGGTGCCGGCGGCGAAGGGCGCCACCTCGAAGACCCCCATCGGCCCGTTCCACACCACGGTCTTCGCATCGTTCAGCAGGTCCGCGAAGAGGTGCGCCGTGGCCGGACCGATGTCGAGCCCCATCCTCTCGCCAATCGCCGCGTCGTTCACGGTGAGCACGGCGGTGGCTGCGGCAGCGTCGATCTTCTCCGCCACCACGTGATCCACCGGCAGCTGCAGCTGCACGCCGCGGGCCTGCGCGTGCGACATGATGTCGCGCGCCGCGTCGAGCTTGTCGTCCTCGACCAGCGAGTGGCCGACCGGCATGCCGAGCGCCTTGAAGAAGGTGTAGGCCATCGCGCCGCCGATGATCAGCCGATCCACGCGGCCCAGCATGCTCTCGATGACGTCGATCTTGTCCGACACCTTCGCGCCGCCGATGATGGCCACGAAGGGCCGTTCGGGATCGCCGAGGGCCATCCCGAGGTAGGTGAGCTCCTTCTCCATCAGGAGCCCCGCGGCCGCCGTCCCGAACGACGACACCATGGCGGCCACCGACGCGTGCGCGCGATGCGCCGCGCCGAACGCGTCGTTCACGTACACGTCGGCCAGCTCGGCCAGCGCCGCGGCGAACGCCGGGTCGTTCTTCTCTTCCCCGGCGTGAAAGCGGAGGTTCTCGAGCAGCACCAGCTTCGATCCGCCGTCCGCGTGCGCCGCGGCCACAGCCTGGCGGGCCGGGTCACCAATGCAGTCGGCGGCAAACGTCACGGGGCGGCCCAGCAGCGACGCCAGGTGATCGGCCACCGGCTTCAGGCTGAACTCCAGCGCGGGCTTGCCCTTGGGGCGGCCCAGGTGCGAGGCCAGGATGACCGTGGCGCCGGCATCGAGCGCGTGACGGACGGTTGGCAGCGTCGCCGTGATGCGCGTGTCGTCGGTGATGCGCCCGTCCTTGATGGGCACGTTGAAGTCGACGCGGATGAAGACGCGTTTGCCGCGCAAATCGAGATCGCGGATTGAGTGCTTGGTCATGGGGAGGTCCTGGGTCCTGGGTCCTGGGTCCTGGGTCGTGGGTCTCCTGAGTGCCGCAAAAGGCCCAAGACCCAAGGCCCAAGACCCCTCAGAACAGCTTCTCCAGCAGATCCACGCAGCGGTTCGAGTAGCCCCACTCGTTGTCGTACCACGCCAGCACCTTCACGAAGTCGGCGTCCATCACCTTCGTGTAGGCCGCGTCCACCATGCACGAGTGCGGGTTGCCGCGGAAGTCAATCGACACCAGCGGTTCGGTGACGAACTGCAGGATGCCCTTCAGCGGCCCCTCGGACGCCGCCTTCAGCGCGGCGTTCACGTCGTCGCCCGTCGCCTTCTTGTCGAGCAGCGCCACGAGGTCCACGACCGAGACGTTGGGGGTCGGCACGCGCATCGAGATGCCGTCGAGCTTGCCCTTCAGATGCGGCATCACCTCGCCGACGGCCTTGGCCGCGCCCGTGGTGGTCGGGATGATCGACATGGCCGCCGCGCGCGCGCGGCGCAGGTCCTTGTGCGGCAGGTCGAGCAGGTTCTGATCGTTCGTGTAGGCGTGCACCGTGGTCATCCAGCCCTTGCGGATGCCGAACGACTCGTCGATGACCTTGGCCAGCGGCGCCAGGCAGTTGGTGGTGCACGAGGCGTTCGAAACGATGTGGTGCGCCGCCTTGTCGTAGGCGCTGTCGTTCACGCCCAGCACCACCGTCACGTCCGGGTTCGTCGCCGGTGCCGTGATGATTACCTTCTTCGCGCCCGCCGCCAGGTGCTTGGCCGCATCGTCGCGCTTGGTGAACTTGCCGGTGCATTCGAACACCACGTCCACGCCCAGGTCCCGCCAGGGCAGCTGCGCAGGGTCCTTCACCGAGAGGACCTTGAACTCGTCGCCGTTCACCACAATCGCACCCTCGCGGGCTTCGATGGTGGCTGAGAGGTTGCCGAGCACCGAGTCGTACTTCAGCAGGTGCGCCAGCGTCTTCGCGTCGGTGATGTCGTTCACCGCCACGAAGTCGATGTCCTTGCGGCCCAGCGCCGCGCGCATGATGTTGCGACCGATCCGTCCGAAGCCGTTGATGCCGACCTTCAATGCCATGTATGAGTCCTCCGGATAAGCGGCTCATTCTACCGAAGCTGCCTGCCTTGCGGGCAGCCCGTTTGCGGGGCTATACTCGACAAGGCGTAAGTCCTTTAATGTATATCCTTTACAGTGTCATCGTCCTGGCGGTGTTCGTCGTCGCCTCGCCGTGGTTCGCCTACCAGGCGTTCCGATACAGGAAATACGTCGGCAGCCTCGGGCAGCGGATGGGCTATCTGCCTGTCTCGTTCAACATGGACGGCGACGAGTCCATCTGGATTCACGCGGTGTCGGTGGGCGAGGTGCTGACGGCCCGGCCCCTCATCGCGGACCTGCGGAAACGCTACCCGTCGCTGAAGGTCTTCCTGTCCACGACCACGATGGCCGGGCAGCAGCTCGCGCGCCGCAGCGTGCCGAACGTGGACGAGGTGTTCTATTTCCCGTTCGATCTCGGCATCTTCGTCCGTCGCACGCTCGACCTGGTGCGCCCGCGGATGTTCCTGATGATGGAGACCGAGATCTGGCCGGTCGTGCTGCGCGAGTGCCGGCTGCGCGGCGTGAAGACCGCGGTGGTCAACGGGCGGTTGTCCACGCGATCGTTCCCGCGCTACCGGATGATCAGGCCGTTCATGCGGCGGGTGCTGCAGGACGTGGATCGGTTCTGCGTCCAGAGCGACGAGTCGGCGCGGCGCTTCATCGAGCTGGGCGCCGACCCCGCGCGCGTGGTGGTCACCGGCTCGCTGAAGTTCGACTCGCTCGACCCGCCGGGACAGGTCCGCGCGCGCGACCGCGCGCTGCGCTATTTCCGCGTGTCGGCCTCGCGCCCGGTGGTCGTGGCCGGCAGCACGATGAAGGGCGAGGAGACGGCCGTGCTGCGCGCCTTCCGGCGCGCGCGCGCCACGTCGCCCTCGACGCTGCTGATCCTGGCGCCGCGCCATCCCGAGCGCTTCACCGAAGTGGTCCAGCTGTGCCGGAACGAAGGCTGGAAGACCGCGCGCCGGACGGAACTGGCCATCGACGCCGACCCCCGCGCCGACGTGGTCGTCCTCGACACCATCGGCGAGCTGGCCAGCATCTACCAACTCGGCACCGTCGTGTTCGTCGGCGGGAGCCTCGTCCCGACGGGCGGGCACAACGTGCTCGAACCGGCGATCTTCGGCAAGCCCATCGTGTTCGGCCCGCACATGGAGAACTTCCGCGAGATCGCCGACACCTTCGTGGCAGCCGGCGCCGCCGTTCGGCTGGACGAGGAGCGGCAGCTCGAGGAGACCTTCCTCGACCTGCTGGGCGACCCGGTCCGCCGCGCGCGGCTGGGCGCCGCGGCGCGCGCGCTGGTCGAGGCCAACCGGGGCGCGAAGGACAAGACCATGACGGTGCTCGAGACGCTGGTGCAGCCAGCCCCGCCGTCCAACGTGATCCCCTTCAGGCCCATTGCTTGATCTCCTTTATGCCCGGGCCGCACGGTGGCGGCGGCGCTCGTCCCGCCGTCGGGCCGATCGGCGACGCCTGGACCGGCCCGTCATCAGCGTGGGCAACCTCTCGGTCGGCGGGACCGGCAAGAGCCCGGTGGTGGCGGCCCTGGCCTCGTGGCTCGTCGCGCGCGGCGAGCGTCCCGCCATCCTCACCCGCGGCTACCGGCGCCGGACCGATGTGCCGGGCGTGGTCGTGGTCTCCGATGGGCACTCCATCCTCGCGGACCTGGCGCGCGCGGGCGACGAACCGCTGATGCTGGCGCGCGCCGTCCCCGGCGCCGTGGTGTGCGTGTGCGCCGATCGGCACCTCGCGGGCGTCCTGGCCGAACGCGCGCTCGGCGCCACCGTGCACCTGCTGGACGACGGGTTCCAGCACCTGTCGCTCGCGCGCGACCTGGACGTGCTGGTGACGTCGGTGGGCGAGATCACCGGCGGCCACGTGCTGCCGCGCGGGCGCTTGCGCGAGCCGGCCGATGCCGCGGCGGATGCCGACGTGCTGGTGGTGATGGGGGCGGACGCGGGAGCGGCCACTACAGAGGCGCGGGCGTTGGGGGTGGAGCGCGCATGTGGGGCCGCCCGCGCGCTGGAGCAGCCGCGCGTGGTCGGGAGTCGGGCGTCGGGCGTCGGGAGTCGGGGACCGGGCGCCGGTTCCCCCGTCGTCCTCGCCTGCGGGATCGCGAATCCGCAGCGGTTCGTGGACGACGTGAAGGCGGCCGGGTGGCAGGTGGCGCGTGCGGTGACGTTCCCGGACCATCACCCCTTCTCAGCGCGCGACGTGGCGCGCATCGCGGCGGCCGTGTCCGAAACCGGCGCGGCGGCGGTGTTCGCCACCGACAAGGATGCCGTGCGCTTCGAGGCCGCGGGCCCGCTGCCGTTCCCGCTGTTCCGCGTGCCGATGACGGTGATCTTCGACCCGCCCGAGGCGCTGTTCGAACGCGTGGCCGCGATTCTCACCGTCAGAGGAGATTCACGTTCCGACTCCCGACTCCCGACTCCCAACTCCCGTCGCGATCCCGGAGCCTCCGCGTGAGACACGCCCTCGAATACCGGGCGGTGGTCCTGGTGCGGGCGCTCGCGTGCCTGCTGCCCGACCGGGTGGTGCGCGCCTGGGGCTCGGCGCTGGGCATGACGTTGTACGCGCTGGATCGGGCGCACCGGCGCGTGGCGCTCGGCAACCTGGCGGCGTGCTTCCCGGGTCGCGCCGCGTCCGAGCGGCGTGCCATCGCGCGCCGCACCTTCAGGCACTTCGGCCAGCTGCTGCTCGAGTTGCTGCGGTTCAGCGCCCTCCCGGACGACAAGCGCGCCGCGCTGGTCGAAATCGAGGGCGCGGATCGCGTGCGCCATGCCTATGCGCAGGGCCGGGGCGTGCTGTTCTTCACGGGGCACTTCGGGTTCTGGGAGCTGCACGCCATCCAGCACGGCGCCGCGTTCGAGCCCATCGGGGTGCTGGCCCGTGCGCTCGACAATCCGCGGCTGAACACTCTGCTGGAAGAGATTCGAGGCGCCACCGGCAACCACTGCATCTACCGTCAGGGCGCGGTACGCCGCGTGTTGAAGGCGCTCAACGGCGGTCACGGCGTGGCCATGCTCATCGATCAGCACATGCACAGCCCCGACGCCATCTGGGTGAACTTCTTCGAGCGCCCGGCCGCGACCACTTCCACCCTGGCCGCGCTCGCACTCCGCACCGGCGCGCCCGTCATCCCTGTGTTCGCGCTGCCGCTGCCCGGCGGAGGCTTCAAGTTCGTGTACGAGTCGCCTGTGGAGCCGCCAACGGGGGAGGGCCCCGAGAGCATCCACGAGTTCACGCAGCGGTGCACCGACGTGCTCGAGATGTACGTCCGCCGCCACCCCGATTTGTGGCTCTGGATGCATCGCCGCTGGCGCGATGCCCCAACGCCCGCCACCCGGGGTATCTTCCCGACAGCCCAACCGTGACGACGACCCTCTGTGTTTTGAACCTCCGTGCTTTGAACCCAACGTGCTTTGACCCCCGTCACCCGTAACCTCGTCGTGCTCTCGCCCAACTGGCTGGGTGACGCCGTGATGGCGCTGCCCGCGCTGGCGGACGTGCGCCGACACTTCTCGGGCGCGCGACTCACCGTGGCCGCGCGCGCGTCGGTGGCGGCGCTGTTCCGGATGGTGCCGGGCGTGGACGAGGTGCTCACGCTCCCCGGGCGGGGAGGCCTGGCGGCGCTGACGTCGTGGAGGCAGGACGCGGCCGCGCTTGCGGCTGGCGGGTTCGACACGGCGCTGCTCTTCCCCAACTCGTTCGCGTCCGCGCTGGTGGTGTCGCGGGCCGGCATCGCCGAGCGCTGGGGGCTGGCCACCGACGGGCGGAGGCGGCTACTGACGCGCACCGCGCTGCGGCCGCGCGGGTACGCCCACCAGGCGGACTATTACCAGGCGCTGGTCAAGGCCCTCGGCGTCGAGAACGGACCGCGGCACGCGCGCGTGGAGGTGCCCCCGCGCGACGCATCGCCGGCGCCGCCTGGCCCCTTCGTCGTGCTGGCGCCGGGTGCCGCCTACGGCAAGGCCAAGCAGTGGCCTCCCGAGCGCTTCGCCGAGGTGGCGGCCCTCGCGATGGTCGAGCGCCACTGGTCCGTGGTGCTGGTGGGGAGCCGCGCCGACGCGCGCGTGTGCGGCCGGATCGCGGCCCTGGCGACCCGCTCCGTCGCCGGCTCACCGGCGGGGATTGTCGACCTGAGCGGCCGCACCAGCCTCGCGGAGCTCGTGGCGGTGCTCGCCGGCGCCCGCGCGGTGGTGTCGAACGACTCGGGCGCCATGCACCTGGCCGGCGCCGTGGGCACGCCGGTGGTGGCCATCTTCGGCGCCACGAACGAACGGCGCACGTCGCCGCTGACGCGCGGGCCGGGCTCGCCCGCCCCCCGCATCCTGGCGACCGACGTCTGGTGCCGGCCATGCATGCTGCGCGAGTGCCCGATCGATCACCGGTGCATGACCGGGATCGGCGCGAGGGACGTTCTCGCGGCGCTCGGGGAGTAGGCACGGAGGACGCACATGCAGCCGACCACGCGGGCCGCCGTGTTCCTGGATCGCGACGGCACCATCAACGAGGACGTCGGCTACCTGACCGACGTGGCGGCGCTGCGCATCTACCCGTTCGCGCCCGATGCCATCCGGCTGCTGCGGCGCGCCGGCTTCGCCATCATTGTCGTCACCAACCAGGGCGGCATCGCGCGGGGACTGATGACGGCGGCGTTCGTGGAAGACACGCACCGGCGCCTGGCCGCGCGGCTCGATCGCGCGGGCGCGCAGGTGGACGACTGGTTCTATTGCCCCCATCATCCCGAGGCCGTGGTGCCGGGGCTCTCCACCCCGTGCCCGTGCCGGAAGCCGGGAACCGCCATGCCCCTCGAGGCCACGGCACGGCACGGGCTCGACCTCGCGCGCTCGTGGGTGATCGGGGATCACTGGCGCGACGTGCAGATGGGGCATGCGGTGGGCGCGCGCGCGGTGCTGCTGCGCACCGGACATGGCCGCGACCAGGAGAAGTGGCGGCCCGAAGGACAGCGCGTGGAGGCCATCTGCGATAACCTGATGGCCGCCACCGCGTTCATTCTGGCAGATGGCAGGTAGGCGCGCCGGTGGCGGGTGGGCCTCGCGTCGAACGGGCCTCGTGGCGCTCGGTGGGGATTCTGGGAGCTGATGATCGAGATCGTCCGGAAGTTCAAGGCCGCCACCGTCGTCGTCATCGGCGATCTGATCGCGGATGAGTACGTGTACGGCCGCGTGGCGCGCGTGTCGCGCGAGGCGCCGGTGCTGATCCTCGAGTACGGCTCCACGGAAGTGGTGCCGGGCGGCGCGGGCAACGCGGCCAACAACGTGGCGGCGCTCGGGGGGCAGGTGCGCCTCGTCTCGCTCGTCGGCCGCGACGAGCCCGGGCGCCGGGTGCAGCGCGTGCTGCCGAAGCGCGTCGACCGCCGCGGGCTGGTGCGGCCCGCCGGCTTCCGCACGCCGGTGAAGACCCGCATCCTCGCGGGCGGCATCCACTCGGCCAAGCAGCAGGTGGTGCGCATCGATCGCCTGTCGTCACGCGCGGTGACCGACGCCGAGCGCGGCGCCGTCGCGCGCGCGGCGCACGCCGCGGTGCGGGATGCCGATGCGGTGCTCATCTCGGACTACGGCTCCGGCCTGGTGACCCCGGCGCTCGCGCGGGATATCGCCGACCGCGTCCGCCGGCGCGACGTGCCCGTGCTGGTCGATTCGCGCTACGCGCTGACGAAGTACCACGGGCTCACGGCCTGCGCCCCGAACGAGTCGGAGGTGGAGCAGGCGCTCGGCGTGCGCATCGATGACAATCTCCGCGTGCTCGAGCGCGCCGGGCGGCGGATGCTGGATCGCACGAAGATGGCCGCCGTCATCGTCACGCGGGGCAGCCGCGGCATGGCGGTCTTCGAACCCGGGAAGAAGACGGTGCACATTCCGATCTTCGGGTCGGACCAGATCGCCGACGTCACCGGCGCGGGCGACACCGTCATGGCCACTCTGACGCTGGCGCTCGCGGCGGGCGCGACGGTGGAGCAGGCCGCGCGCCTCGCCAACGTGGCGGGCGGGCTGGTGGTGATGAAGCGTGGCACCGCGACGGTGGCGGCTGCCGAGCTCACCCGCGCGCTCCGGTCCGCCTGACTGGACGGCACCGGCGGATCGAGGGCCCAGTGGCTGAGATCGTGACGAGGGACGAACTGGTGGAGCGCGTGCGGCGCGGGCGCGCGCGGGGCCTCACCTTCGCGTTTGCCAACGGCGCCTTCGACCTGCTGCATGTGGGCCACATCCGCTACCTGGAGGCCGCGCGCCAGGAGGCCGACCGGCTGATCGTCGCCGTGAACGACGATCAGTCGATTCGCGGACTGAAGGGCCCCAACCGCCCGGTGCTGCCCGCCGAGGATCGGGCCGAGCTGGTGGCGGCGCTGCGCGCCGTGGACTACGTGGTGATCTTCTCCGAGCCCACCGTGACCCCGCTCCTCGAGCTGCTGAAGCCCGACGTGCACTGCAAGGGGACCGACTACACCGTGGACACGGTCCCCGAACGCGAGACCGTCAAGGCCTACGGCGGCCGCATCGCCATCGTCGGCGACCCGAAGGATCACTCGACGACGGACCTCTTGACGCGCCTCGGCGGGTGACCGGGCTCGGCTCCCGGTAAGCTGTATAGGTCTTGCCCACCCGAATTCTGATCGTGCGCCTCAGCGCGCTCGGCGACATCGTGCACGCGGTGCCGGTCTTGTCGGCGCTGCGGCGGCACGATCCGGCGGCCGAGATCGACTGGCTGGTGGAGGAGGCCTACGCGCCCGTGCTATCGCTCGTGCATGGCCTCCATCGCCGCGTGATCGTCCGCGCGCGCGCCCTGCCCCCCGCGCAGCGCGCGGTCCCCTCCGCCGAAGGCGGGTCCTCCCGGCCGAAGGCCGTTCCCACGGCCCGAAGTCCGGTCCCGGCCGAGGTCCTCTTCCCCGGTGGCTTCGGCTATCTACGGGCGGTGGCCGACCTGCGCCGGCAGCACTACGACGTCGCACTCGACCTGCAGGGCCTCATCAAGTCGGCGGTGTGGGCACGCGTCTCGGGGGCGCGGCGCGTGGTGGGCTTTGCCCGGGCGCACCTCCGCGAGCCGCAGGCGGCGTGGCTCTACACCGAGACGGTGACGCCGCCCGACGACTCGCACGTCATCCGGAAGAATCTCTCGGTGGCCGCCCACCTGGGCGCCCCGGTGATCCCGTTCGAAACGGCGCTCGATGTGGGCCCCCGTCCCGAGCTCCAGCGGGCGGTCGAGGAGGCCATCGGTCCCGCGCGCTACGCGGTGCTCAATCCTGGAGCGGCGTGGCCCAACAAGCGCTGGCCGCCCGAGCGCTTCGCCGCGCTGGCCGAGGCGCTGCTCCATCGTCATGGACTGGCGTCGTTCGTCACCTGGGGGACTTCCGAGCGCGCGCTCGCGGAGGGCATCGTGCAGGCATCGGGCGGTGCGGCCCACCTGGCGCCGCCGACGGACATCGCGGATCTCACCGCGCTCATGCGCGGCGCCTCGCTCGTGGTCGCGGGCGACACGGGGCCCCTGCACATCGCGGCCGCGATGGGGGCGCCTATCGTGGGGCTCTACGGTCCCACGTGGCCCGAGCGCAACGGGCCCTGGAATCCTGACGATGAGGTGATCTCGCGGGCGGGGCAGTGCCGGTGCCACCACAAGCGGCAGTGCCAGATTGGCGCGCCGTGCATCGAGGACATCACGCTGGACGAAGTGGTGGCAGCTGCGGGCCGCCGCCTCGCGAAGGAGCGACGCGGACCGTGACGCGGCTGCTGACGAGGTTCCGTGTCGCCCTGGGCTTCGCGCTGGCGGCGCTGGTCGTGTGGCTGGCCACGCCGGAGTGGCCCACGTGGATGGCGGGCGCGTCCATCGCGCTCGGAGGCGAGCTGCTGCGCCTGTGGGCGGCGGGCCACCTCGAGAAGAGCCGCGAGGTGACCAATTCGGGCCCGTACCGTTACACGCGGCATCCGCTCTACATGGGCTCCACGCTGATTGGCATCGGGCTGGCCGTGGCTTCCGCCAGCTTCGTGGTGGCCGCCATCATCGGCCTGTACCTCGGCCTCACGCTCTCGGCCGCCCGCCGCAGCGAGGAGGCGCACCTGCGCGAGAAGTTCGGCGATGCCTACGCCGCGTACGCCGAGAAGCGGACGGCGCCGATGGAACGCCGCTGCTCGTGGGCGCGCGCGCTCCGCAACCGCGAGCACCACACCATCGCAGGCCTGGTGGCCGGCTTCGCCCTGCTCGCGCTCAAGATCGGATGACCGGTGTCCGGTCTCCGGTCTCCGACGAGCGAGACCCCGAGAACCCCAGAACCGGCCTCCCGCCGCTATCCCTCTCCGGACTCCCGCCTCCCGCCTCCCGACACCCTCATCTCCCCGTCCCACCGCGGCGCGTCGATGTGGATGTCGAACTGGTCCAGCAACCGGATGGCGGTGTAAGTGACGAGGTCGTCGATGGTGGCGGGCTTCGTGTAGAACGCCGGCACGGGCGGGCAGATGACCACGCCCATGCGCGAGAGCTTGAGCATGTTCTCGAGGTGGATCTCGCTGAACGGCGCCTCGCGGACCGCGAGCACCAGCCGCCGGCGCTCCTTCAGAATGACGTCCGCCGCGCGGTGGACCAGGGAATCGCCCAGGCCGTGCGCGATGGACGCCAGCGAGCGCGCGCTGCAGGGTGCGATCAGCATGCCGCGGGTGCGGAACGATCCGCTCGAGATGGCGGCGCCCTCGTCGTTGGCGCTGTAGACGGTGTGGGCCAGCGCCTGCACGTCCTTCACCGAGTAGGGCGTCTCGTGCACCAGCGTGCGCGCGCCCCACTTGCTCAGCACCAGGTGCGCTTCGACGCCGGTCTGCCGGAGCAGCTGGAGCACCCGGATGCCGTAGAGGGAGCCCGAGGCGCCGGTAAGGGCGACGATCAGGCGGTGACTGTCGGACATCGGGCTCCAATATTGACGATTTGGACGACGACTGACTACAATTAGATCCTTTGCCGGGGGTAGGGCGGTTAGCTCAGTTGGTAGAGCACCGGCTTTACACGCCGGCTGTCACAGGTTCGAGCCCTGTACCGCCCACCAATGCAACTGCCTCAGCGAATCTGTTGATGTGGGGAACTGGTGAACCGGCGATCGATCTTGTGATGTAATGAACTGTCGATCTATCTGTTGGCCTGAGGGCGCCCTGACAACGCGCCCGATACCAGATCAACACGTCAGTAGATCGACGGTTTCCCCAGGGGGTGGTAGTTCAGCTGGTTAGAACGCCGGCCTGTCACGCCGGAGGCCGCGGGTTCGAGTCCCGTCCACCCCGCCAGCATCCCTTCCAGTTTCCATCCGGTCGGCGTGCGCCAGTGGCCATCGCGGGGGCCCGTTCGATGGGCGGCCCGCCGCAGTAAGATCACCCCGGGCGCCGCGTTGGCGCCCCGGCAGTCCATCACGAAGAAGGTCAGCACAGCGGAGGCGACGATGACGGGTACGATTCGAACATTGCGAGTGGACAAGGGATTCGGGTTCATCAAGGACGACAAGGGGAAGGAATACTTCTTCCATCAGAGCGCCGTGTACGGCGAAAGCATCGACAACCTGCGCGAGGGCGACAGCGTGGAGTTCGAGGTCGGCGAGGGCCCCAAGGGCCCCAGGGCAGAGAACGTCCGGCGCACATCCACATAGAACCCCACCCCTCGGGCCTCATGCCCTTCGACGCCATCGTCGGCCATCGTCGTCTGACGACGCTGCTGTCGCGCGCCATCGGGCGGGGGACGCTGCCACCGACGCTGCTCTTCGCCGGTCCCATGGGCGTCGGCAAGTGGCGCGTTGCCCTCGCCACGGCCCAGGCGCTCAACTGCCTGGAGCCACGGCGCGGCGTCGAGGAGCAGCTGGCCGTCGACGCCTGCGGGCGCTGCCGGGCGTGCGATCGCATCGCCCGCGGCATGCACGTGGACGTCATCGTCGTCGAGCCCGACGAGAAGGCGTCGATCAAGATCGACGTCGTCCGTGACGTGCTGTCGCGCACGGCGTATCGTCCGTTCGAGGGCAGGCGCCGCGTGGTGCTCGTCCGCGAAGCCGACACGCTCGAGCCGCAGTCACAGAACGCGTTGCTCAAGTCGCTGGAGGAGCCGCCTCCCGCCACCGTCTTCATCATGACGACGGCGGTGCCGGGAGCGCTGCTGCCGACGGTCCGGTCGCGGTCGATGACGCTGCGGTTCGGGCGGCTGACGGCAGGCGAGGTGTCGGCGGTGCTGGTGCGTGACCACGAGCACACCGAGGCCGACGCCCGGGCGGTGGCGGCGCTGGCCGACGGCTCGGTGGGCCAGGCGCTGTCGCTGGGGTCTACCGACGTCGCGGTCCTCCGCGAGACGGCGCTGCTGCTGTTGACGCAGACGGCGAGCCGGGCCGACGTGCAGGGCCGGCTGCAGGTGGCCGGCGCGGTGGTGAGCGGTCCGGCGAAGAAGGATCGCTCGCGCGAGGACCTGGCCGTGCTGCTGCGCCTCACCGCGTCGATGCTGCGCGACATCGAAGCCATCAACAGCGGCGCCGACCCGCGCGTGCTGGCCAACCCCATCGTCGCCACCGACCTGCAGGCCATTGCCCGCGACTTCGCCGGCGATCGGGCGCGCGACGCCTTCGTCGCGGTCGACCGCGCACTCTTCGCCCTCGACCGCAACGCGGGACCGAAGGTGGTCGCCGAGTGGCTGTCGATGCAGATCTAGAGTCCACGGGAACACGAAGGATACGAGGGACACGAAAGGCCGGCACGAAGGGAGCACTGAGAGAGAAATTGGCCTTCGTGTTCCTTCTTCGTGCTCCTCGTGTGCTTCGTGTTCCCGGTGACAGGGCCTGTGAGAGATACTGACTCAATGCGTCGGGTGCGGGTGGGCATCACCGAGGGCGATCCGGCCGGCATCGGCCCGGAGATCGCCGAGAAGGCGCGGCTGGACGCCCGGGTGCAGGCGGTGTGCGAGCCCGTGATCTTCGCGGCAACATCGCTCGACGGCATCCACGTCGGTGAAGAGAGCGCGGCGGGCGGCCGCGCGGCCTACGATACCCTGGTGCGCGCGGTCGCCGCGGCGCGCCGCGGCGAGATCGACGCCATTGCCACGGCGCCCCTCAGCAAGCGCGCCTTTGCCCTGGCGGGCATTCCGTGGAAGGGCCACACCGATCTGCTGGCGCACCTGTGCGGGGTCGAGCACGTCCGCATGTTGTTCTATGCCGACCGGAGCGACGTCGCGGGTGCCCGCGGACGCGCACCGCTCTGCGTAACCCTCGCCACCGTGCACGTCCCGCTCGCCGACGTCCCGCGCCTGCTCTCCACGCCCGAGGTCACACGCAGCATCCTCATGACGGCGGAGTGGCTGCGTGGCATCGGCAGCACCGCTCCGCGCGTGGCGATGGCGGGGCTGAACCCGCACGCGGGCGAGGGCGGGCTGCTGGGCCGCGAGGACGACGAGGTGCTGCGGCCCGCCGTGGAGGCAGCCCGGGCGCAGGGCGTGGACGCCAGCGGGCCGTGGCCCGCCGACACGGTGTTCGTCCGTGCCGCGCGCGGCGAGTTCGACGCGGTCGTCGCGTGCTACCACGACCAGGGCCTGATCCCGGTGAAGCTGCTCGCCTTCGGCGAGGCGGTGAACGTCACCATCGGACTGCCGATCATCCGGACGTCCGTGGATCACGGCACGGCCTTCGACATCGCGGGCCGCGAGGTGGCCGACCACGGGAGCCTCGTGGCCGCGGTGCGGCTGGCGGCGCGGCTGGCGGAGGCGCGGGCGTGATGGCCAAGCCGGACGAAGCCGCCGAGTCGGTGATCGCCGACAACCGCAAGGCGTTTCACGATTACCACATCCTCGAGACTTTCGAGGCCGGCATCGCGCTGCTCGGCACCGAGGTGAAGGGCATCCGCGAGGGGCGGGCGAACCTGCGCGACAGCTACGCCCAGGTGGAGAGGGGCGAGGTGTGGCTGTACAACGTGCACATCAACCCCTACTCGCACCGCGGCTACGTGGATCACGACCCCAGGCGGAAACGCCGGCTGCTGCTGCACAAGCACGAGATCCGGAAGCTGATTGGCAAGACCGTCGAAAAGGGCCTCACCCTGGTGCCGACGAAGCTGTATTTCAAGGACGGCAAGGTGAAGGTCGCGCTCGCCCTGGCGAAGGGCAAGCAGGCGCACGACAAGCGCGAGACCATCCGGCGGCGTGAAGCGGATCGCGAAACCCGCGCCGCCGTCAAGGAGCGAGGACGTTGACCCCCATCCCCTTCAACCGCGCGGCCGTCACGGGCCTGGAAGTGGACTACGTGACGCGCGCCATCACCGCGGGGCCGCTCCACGGCGACGGCCCCTTCACCAGGGACTGCCACCTGTGGCTCGAGCGGCTCACCGGCTCGCACAAGGCGCTGCTCACCACCTCGTGCACGCACGCCCTCGAGATGACGGCGCTCCTCCTCGAGCTGAAGGAGGGCGACGAGGTGATCGTCCCGCCGTTCACCTTCGTGTCCACGGTGAATGCCATCGTGCTGCGCGGCGCGCGACCGGTGTTCGTGGACATTCGTCCCGACACCCTGAACATCGACGAGACCCTCATCGAGGCCGCCATCACACCCCGCACGCGGGCCATCCTCATCGTGCACTATGCCGGCGTGGCCTGCGAGATGGACCGGATCATGGCCATTGCGAAGGCGCACGGCCTGGTGGTGGTGGAAGACAACGCCCACGGGCTCTTCGGCACCTACAAGAAGAAGCCCCTCGGCACGTTCGGCACGTTTGCCACGCTCAGTTTCCACGACACCAAGAACCTGTCGTGTGGCGAGGGCGGCGCGCTGATGATCAACGACCCGGCCCACGTCGAGCGCGCGGAGATCATCCGGGAGAAGGGCACGAACCGCACGCGCTTCTTCCGCGGGCAGGTGGACAAGTACACCTGGTGCGACATCGGCTCCAGCTACCTGCCCTCCGACATCCTGGCGGCCTACCTGCTCGCGCAGCTCGAGGCGCACGATCGCATCCAGCGCCGCCGCCATGCCATCTGGAACCGCTATGCGGAGGCGCTGGCGCCCTGGGCCGCCGACACCGGCGTGCGGCTGCCCATCGTGCCGGAGCACTGCGGGCACCCGGCGCACATCTTCTACCTGCTGATGCCGTCGCTCGAGGCGCGCACGGCGCTGCTCGCGCACCTGCGCGAGCGGCTCATCCTCGCCGTGTTCCATTACCTGCCGCTGCACCTCTCGGAGATGGGCCGCCGGCTCGGTGGACACGACGGGCAGTGCCCGGTCACCGAGGAGGTGAGCGATCGCCTCGTGCGCCTCCCGCTGTTCTTCCAGCTGTCGGACGAGGACCAGGGACGGGTCGTCGACGAAGTGATCGCGGCGCCGAGGCGCGGGTAGGCGGCAGGGATGCAGGACGTTCGGGCGACCGTGATCGTCACCGGCGCGGAGGGGCAGATGGGCCGCGCCGGCGTGGCCCGGTTCGGGCGTGCGGCCGCGGTGCACGCGCTCGGCCGCCGCGATCTCGACATCACCGACGCCGCGGCGGTGGCCGACCTGTTCGCCCGCACCTCGCCCACGCTGGTCGTCAACTGCGCGGCCTTCACCGATGTGGACGGCGCCGAGGAGCGGCAGGCCGAGGCCCTGGGCGCCAACGGCCTCGCCCCGGGCATCCTGGCCCGGGCGACCGAGGTGTGCGGCGCGACGCTGGTGCACTTCAGCACCGACTTCGTCTTCGCCGGACGCGACGACCGCGCGTGGACTGAGGCCGACCTGCCCGAACCGCAGAGCGTCTACGCCCAATCCAAGCTGGTGGGCGAGTGGCTGGCAGCCGACTGCCGTCGCCACTACACTTTGCGCGTCGAGAGCCTGTTCGGTGGCCCACGCGGCCGCAGCACCATCGACCGCATCGCCGAAGGACTCCGCAAAGGTCGCGAGACGAAGCTGTTCCACGACCGCACCGTCACGCCGAGCTTCGTGATCGATGTGGCGGAGGCGGCCCATGCGCTCGTCGCGCGGCAGGCGGCGCCGGGCGTGTACCACTGCGTGAATTCCGGCGCCACCACGTGGCTCGGGATGGGCAGGCACATCGCCCGGATGCTGGGCCTCGACGAGCGGCTGCTCGTGCCGGTGTCGGTCGCCGACGTGCGGTTGAAGGCCGCGCGCCCGCAGTACGCCGCGCTCTCGAACCGGAAGCTGGCCGATGCGGGCGTCCCGATGCCGTCCTGGGAAGACGCGCTCGCGCGCTACTTGACGCGGCCACCGCAATGAGCATCACCGTCGCCATCGTCGGGTTCCGGGCGTATGACGAGCTCGAGCGCTGCCTGCGGTCGGTGGCGCGGCACGAGCCCGGCGTGCGGGTGGTGGTCGTGGACCACGCGGCAGACGAGGCCGCGGGCCGGCGCATCGTCACCGAGTTCCCAGGGATGGCGTACATCGGGCGCGGCGACAACCCGGGGTTCGGAGCCGGCGTGAACCGTGCCGCGCGCGAGGCGCCGGCGGGCAGCCACCTGCTGCTGCTGAATCCCGACTGCGAGCTCGTCAGGCCCATCGTCGCGCCGCTCCTGTCCGTGCTCGAGGCACATCCGGAGGCGGGCATCGTGGGAGGGCTCGTGCGCGACCCCCTCGGCGGCGTGCAGGCATCGGCCCGCCGGTTCCCCAACGTCACCACCGCCATTGCCGGGCGCACCTCGTGGCTGTCGCGCGTGGCCCCCGGCAATCCGCTGTCGCGGTGGAACCTCACCACCTTTCCGTCCGAGGGCATCGCGCGTGTGGACTGGGTGAGCGGGGCGTTCATGCTGGTCCGCCGCGAGGCGTTCGACGCCCTGGGCGGGTTCGACGAGGGCTTCTTCCTCTACTGGGAAGACGCGGACTTCTGCCGGCGTGCGGCCGACGCCGGGTGGCAGACGTTGTATGCGCCGGTCGAGGAGGTCGTACACTACACCGCGCGGGCCAGTCGGCATGCGCCGGTTCGCGCGCTGTGGGCCTTTCACCAGAGCGCGCTGCGGTATTACTGGAAGCACGGGTCGTGGGTCGCGCGGATCGGCGCCCCATTGGTCGCGGCCGGCCTGGTGGGCCGCTTCCTGGTGCGGCTGGCGCCCTGGGTCGGTCGGGCGCGCCATGCGAAGTGAGACGTGATACGTGACACGTGACACCCCCTTCCGCGCCGCGCTTGCGCTGCTGGCCATCGCCGCGGCGACGACGGCGCTCGTGGCGCAGCCCGACACCCGCCCGCGCCCCGCCGGGCAACCGGGCTCGCCTCACCATCTCGACGCGCGGGTCGTGCTGGCCCGCGGCCCGAAGGTGGCGCCCGCGCGCGCGCAGCAGGCGGCCATCGACGATCTGCGCAGCGCGTTACCCGCCCTGCGCGTGGCAGTCGACGACGCCACGGGTGCCACTGCGATGCTGTGGAACATGGCCGGCTACCTGACGGCGCCCGACGCGCGGGACGCGGAGGCCGTGGCGGAAGACTTCATGCGGTCGCGCCCGGCGCTGCTCGGTCTCATGGCCTCCGACGTGGTGGACGCCGAGCTGACCGATCGCGTATCGTCCGCGGTGTCGGGCGTCACGCACCTCTACTTCCGCCAGCGCGTGAACGGCATTCCGGTCTATAACGCGCAGCTCCATTTCAACATCGCCAGTGATGGCCGCATCCTGAGCGTGAACAACCAGTTCCTGCCGAACGTCACCGCGGCGGTGGCCTCGTTGCGGCCGGGCCTCGACGCCGTCGGCGGCGTCGGTCGAGCGGCCGCCCACCTCGGCCTGCGCGATGTGCCGGCGCGGGTGACGAGTGCCGACGCCGGCCCGCGACGGAGCACGCGGATCCAGGCGCCTGACCTCTCCGCGGAGGAGATCACCGCCGCGCTCGTCATCGTGCCCGTGCGCCAGGGCATGGCGCGCCTCGCGTGGAACTTCCAGGTGTGGACCGGGGACGAGCAGCATGCGTTCGACTACACCGTGGATGCCGAGTCGGGCCAGGTGTGGACGCGCTTCGACTGGGTGTCGGCCGACAAGTACCGTGTCTACCCGCGGCCGATCGAGAGCCCCGCGCACGCGACGCCGGCGCCTCCCGCCGACGCGCGGGCCCTGGTGGCGAATCCCGCGCACCCGGTGGCATCACCCTTCGGGTGGCACGACACCAACGGCGTGGCCGGCGCCGAGTTCACCTCCACCGAGGGCAACAACGCGCACGCCTACGTGGACGCCGACGGTGACGACATCCCCGATCCGGGCAGCGCCCCCGGCTGCGGGGCGACGCTCGAATGCGACTTCGGCCTGAACCTCGCGGGCGCGCCGGCCTCGTACCAGCCCGCCGCGGTGACGAACCTCTTCTACTGGAACAACATCGTCCACGATGTGCAGCACCGGTATGGGTTCACCGCAGCCGCGGGCAACTTCCAGGTGAACAACTACGGGCAGGGCGGACTCGGCAACGACAGCGTGCGCGCCGAAGCCCAGGATGGCGCCGGGGCCAACAACGCGAACTTCCTGACGCCGCCCGACGGCTTCCGCCCACGCATGCAGATGTACACCTGGACGACGACCACGCCCAATCACGATGGCGATCTCGACGCGGGCATCGTCGTGCACGAGTACGGCCACGGCATCTCGAATCGTCTCGTGGGCGGGCCCGGCAATGTGAGCTGCCTGACCAACGCCCAGCAACCCGGTGAGGGCATCAGCGACTGGCTGTCGCTGGTCTACACCGCAAGGCCCGGTGATACGGCGGCAATGGGACGCGGCATCGGCACCTACGCCATGGGACAGCCGCCGACGGGACAAGGCATCCGCACGCAGCGATACAGCACGGATCCCACCGTCAACACGTGGACCTACGCCAGCGTGAACGGCGCCGCGGTCCCTCACGGCGTGGGCGCCGTGTGGGCGCAGGCGATGTGGGAGGTGTACTGGGCGCTGGTCGACCAGCACGGCTGGTCCGGTGACCTCTACGACGCCACCGGCGGCGCGGGGAACCAGCGCGCGATGCTGTACCACAACGAGGGCCTGATGAACACGGCGTGCAGCCCGTCGTTCACCCAGGTGCGCGACGGCATCATCCAGGCCGCGCAGGCCATCAATGGCGGCGCCGACGTGTGCCGGCTGTGGGGGGCGTTCGCCGCCTTCGGGCTCGGCGTCGACGCGCAGAGCGGCGGGCCGAACAGCCTGACGCCGCTGAACGGATTCAACACGCCGATCGCCTGCGGCGGCACGCCGCCGCCGGGCCTGTCCATTGCCGACACGTCGGTGACCGAGGGGAACAGCGAGATGGTGAATGCCAGCTTCACCCTGTCGCTGAGCGCGCCGAGCGCGAACCCGGTGACCGTGGAGTACCGCACCTCCCCGGGGTCGGCCGCGAGCAGCATCACGTCC
>DAIRFN010000070.1:0-18856 GCA_036795065.1 Vicinamibacterales bacterium | reverse complement strand
GCGAGCCCGTGACCTGCGATTGCGATCCGGTGCTCCTGGACGACGCGCTGGCGCGCATCGCCGGCTCCCCCCGTCCGATAGCGGACTGAGCCGTGCGCGCCATCCGCGTCCATGAGTTCGGCGGTCCCGACGTCCTCAAGCTCGAAGAAGTCCCGGACCCAATCGCCGGCAAGGGCCAGGTCAGGGTCCGTGTTCACGCCGTGGGCGTGAACCCCTACGACACCTACATGCGCGCCGGCGGCTACGCGCTGTCGCCGGAGCCGCCCTACATCCCTGGCGCCGACGCCGCTGGCGTGATCGACCAGGTCGGTCAGGATGTCTCGGGCATGCGTCCCGGCGACCGCGTCTACATCGGCGGCACCGCCACCAGCCGTGCATGGGGCGCCTACGCCTCGCTCGTGGTGTGCAAGCCGCACCAGGTGCACCCGCTGCCCGAGCGGCTGTCGTTCGCGCAGGGGGCGGCCATCAACGTCCCCTACGCGACGGCGTGGCGCGCGGTCTTCCAGCGCGCGCAGGCCGAGAGAGGCGAGACCATCTTCATCCACGGCGCGAGCGGGTCGGTGGGCCTGGCCGCGGTGCAGATGGCGCACGCCGCCGGCCTCACCGTCATCGGCACGGCGGGCACCGAGGAGGGCGCCGCGCTCGCCCGAGCGCAGGGGGCGGCGCACGTGCTCAACCACCGCGAGGCCGGCTACCTGGACCAGCTGGGGCTCATCACCAACGGCGGGCCGGACATCATCATCGAGATGCTGGCCAACCAGAACCTCGACAACGATCTCGCCGTCCTCGCCAGGAACGGCCGCATCGTCATCGTCGGCAACCGCGGGCGGACGGAGATCGACCCGCGGCGCATCATGAGCAAGGAGGCGACGGTGCGGGGCACCGCGTTCTGGAACATCGCCGAGAACGACCTCGCGCGCATCCACGCCGACATGGCGAGGGGTTTCGAGGATGGAACGCTGAGCCCGATCGTCGGCCGGGAGCTGCCGCTGGCCGACGCAGCGGTGGCCCACCGCCTCGTGCTCGAGCCGGGGGCGCGGGGGAAGATCGTGTTGATGACCTAGGACCGGCCTTCGGCCGGCAGGAGGGGAGCGGCGTCCATTGACGATTGGCGATTGCAGATTGAGCGATTGATTGAGCGATTGGCGGATTGCGCAATCGGGCGATCAATTGACGACTGCGTCATCGGGGAATTGTCCAATTTTCGACGACGTCGCGCCGCGGTGACGCAGAGTTGGACGATGAATCGCCCAATCAACTCAATGGTCCAATCACCCAATCCAGTCGACCAATGCCGCAATCATCAATCACGCAATGAATCGCTCAATCTGCAATCGCCAATCGTCAATAGACGAGGCTCGGCCCCCCTATTTCGTGCCGAGCCGCGCCAACTCCTCGTCGATGACCTGCTTGAACACCTCGAACGGCTGCGCGCCCACCAGCGGCCGGCCGTTGATGAACATGCTCGGCGTTGAGTTCACGCCCAGCTTCTCGCCCTCGGCGGCGCCCGCCCTCACGCGCGCTTCGTGCTTGCCCGAGTCGAGGCACTGGTCGAACGTGGCCTGGTTCAGGCCCAGCTTCGCAGCGCCCTGCTTGAGCTGCGGGACCGAGAGCGCGCTGATGTCCGTGAACATCAGGTCGTGCATCTCCCAGTACTTCCCCTG
Organism: Vicinamibacterales bacterium; assembly: GCA_036795065.1. Classification (GTDB taxonomy): domain Bacteria; phylum Acidobacteriota; class Vicinamibacteria; order Vicinamibacterales; family UBA2999; genus VFZN01. The sequence continues at coordinate 17,192 of DAIRFN010000070.1, read as the reverse complement.
GTCACCCGCGCAGTGCGCGGCTTCGGCGGCCTTCTGGGCGTTCGGGTGGCTCGGCAGCGCGTAATCCTTGTAGACGACACGAACCTTGTTGCCGTAGGTGGCAAGGACCTTCGTGAGAGTCGGACCGACCCTCGCGCAGAACGGTCATTGATAATCGGAGTATTCGACCAGCGTGATGGGCGCCGTCGATTCCCCGCGGACCGGGTCGTCCGGCGACACCGCCACCTGCACGCGCGGCGGGTCGAGCAGCACGCGGACACTGGCGCCCTTGCTGCGCAGCTCGTCCACGAGCTGCGCGCGCGCCTGGGCCTGCCGCTGACTCTGCAGGAACTCCACGATGGGCCCGCGGAGCTGTTCGAGGGTGCGCCCCTGGGCGCGTTCCTTGTTCTCGTCGTAGAAGCGCTGGATCTCGGCGTCGCTCACGGCCTGCGCGCGCCGCTTCAGCTCACGCTCGAGGTACGCGTCCGGCGTGATCCCGGCGGCTGTCGCCGCCTCGGCAATCAGCAGGTCGCCGACCATGATGTCCAGCAGGTTGCGGCGGTTCTGGTAGAGGAGTTGCGTGACGCGGGCGCGCTCGGCGGCGTCGAACTCCTGCCACTTCGAGTCCACTTCGCTCAACGTGATCTTGCGGTCGCCCACTTCGGCCACCACGGGATCGGCCCCACCCTGCGCGGGCGCCTGGATGGGAGGCGATGCCGGCGACTGCGCAGCGGTCGGCGAGTTGCCGCAGCCGAGGGCCACCGAGGCCGCCAGCACGACAATCACCCTCAGACGTGCGATGTGCATCGCAGCAGGATAGCTCAGAACCGGGCCCGGCACAGAATGGCGGCGCGCGTGGACCGGCTCATGGCGTATCCGCGCGGGGCGAGGTCGTCACCGGGTCGCCCGGTTCGTAGCCCGGGCAGGCCCACACGGGCAGGACGGGATACTTGCGGAAGCGCGGGTCGGTGAACGAGCGCCGGCACAGGTAGAACCGCGACCGGGCGGTGTCGACGACCTGGCAGTGCCGGCAGCGCCAGCAGAGCCCGGGCTCGGCGTCCATGTCGACCATCCTACGCCTGTCTACGGGAACACGAAGCAGACGAAGGCACGAAGACGACCACGAAGCCGGGACTAGGGTGGGACCTGCCAACGTTTCTTCGTGTGTCCTTCGTGTCCTTCGTGTTCCCGTGGACACCCTGTCGCGGACAGGTAATAAGATGGATGCATGAAGCTCTCGGCGCTCGGTCCCGTGCTCGCGATGACCCTGGCCGGGGCGGCGCTCGCCGCCGCGCCCGCCGTGCTGGATCAACCCATCTTCCGCTCGGCCGTGCGCACCGTCCCCATCTACGCCACGGTGCTCGACGCCGGCGGCCGCCTCGTGCCCGATCTCGAGCAGTCGAATTTCTCGGTGTTCGACAACGGCAAGCCCGCCGAGGTCGCGCTCTTCTCGAGCGAGTCCCAGCCCTTCACCGCCGTGGTGATGATGGACACCAGCGCCAGCATGACGGCGAACCTCAAGCTGCTGAACCGCGCGGCGGAACAGTTCCTCCTCCGCCTTCTGCCGGTGGACCGCGCGCAGGTCGGGGCGTTCAACGACAAGATCCAGCTGAGCGGGACGTTCACCAACGACCGCGACGAGCTCATCGCCGCGCTGGACGATCTCTATTTCGGCAACCCCACCCGCCTGAACGACGCGATCGGGGCCAGCCTCGACGCGCTGCAGGGCATCGACGGCCGACGCGTCATCCTGGTCTTCACCGACGGCGAGGACACGGCCAGCCGCACCCGCTTCGGCACGGTCCTGGACCGCGCGCGCGACGAAGAGGTGATGGTCTACGCGATCGGCCTCGAGTCCGAGTACTTCAATGGCGTGCGCGTAGTGCGATCGCGGCCCACGCGCGACCTGCGGAAAATCTCGGAGGAAACCGGCGGAGGGTACTTCGAGCTGAAGGAGACGGCGGAGCTCTCGCCGACGTTCAGCCGCGTGGCGCAGGAACTACGGAGCCAGTACCTGATTGGGTTCGCGCCAGCGGCGCTCGACGGGAAGGTGCACAAACTCGAGGTGCGCGTGAACCGTCCGGGGATGACGGTCCGCGCGCGGAAGAGCTATCTGGCGGCGGCCGATCGCTCGTAGCCCCTCAAGACCCAAGACCCAAGACCCACGACCCAAGATTACACAAACAGCATCGCGATCAGCGTGACCGCGAGCAGCGCACCAACCACGGCTTCGGCGGTGGCAGAGAAATTCAACTCGTAAATGCGGAACATCGGTAGTCCCTCCAGAAGGTTGGACGTCGCCGGCGCCTGCCCTGTTCCGTCTACGAGCCGAGTTCATCCCCCGAGGACGGTCCGCAGGGCCAACCAGTCGGCATTCCGCAGCGCCTGGTCCACCAGGGCGGGGTTCCCGCTCATGGTCACCACCAGGCCCCTGCGGGGGCCCGCGGACGCCCCGGCCACGGGCACCGTCACGTCCACCTGCGGCCCATCCTCGCGGCGGATGATTGTCGGCGGGCCAGAGGCTCCGAACACCACCCAGGCCTGTTCTGCACAGTAATGCTCATCGGGCGGCTCGCCCGACTCCGCCGGGGCCTTGTAGACGTTGGCGGGCACGCGAATCACCATCGCCGGCCCGGCCACGCCGGTCACCACCCCGGGGGCGACGCCCGTGGCCACGCTGAACGACAGGTCGTCGTCCAGGGGCGCGACCGACAGGACGAGATGGCTGTCGGCGTCGTAACGCTGGCCGGCCACCCCGTCGTCGTCGAGTGAAATCTCCCGAATGCCCGATACACGCCCCGTGCGCTGGAAGTCGCTGAGCGCCTGCTCGTAGTCGCCCTGCGAGCGCTGCTGCGACTTCATCGCGGCCTGCTGAATCGCCTTCTCCACGGTCAGCGCGCGCTCGCGATTCCCGGCATTCAACGGGTTGGCCAGCACCTCGACCCGGGCGTCACCGGCATCGGGCCATCGCACCGTCCACACCGGGTCGGTCTGCCCGTTGAGCGGCGTGCCGTCGGCGCCGGCCTCAGGGAACGGCAGGGCGGGGCGGAGGGCCGTGACGAACGCACGGTGCAACGCCTCGTCCGAAGGCGGCTGGGCATGGGCGGGCAGGGCGGCGGCCAGGGCCCCCAGCAGAGCCGCGCGACGAACCAACTGCCGCATGGGATCGATTCTACCGAACCCCGCCCAGACGTCCGCTACAATCGGCCATCGGCACGGAGGCCCACCCATGCGACACGTCCTTCTGGGGCTCTCGGGAGCAGCACTCATCATGACCACGTCTGCCGCACAGCAGCCCATCCCGCCGGGCGATCGCCCGTCGGGCAACATTCTGAGCACTCGTTCGGCCGCGGTAGGGCGGCACGGGATGATTGCCACCAGCCAGGCACTGGCCTCGGCGGCCGGCCTTCGCGTGCTGCAGGAGGGCGGCAACGCCATCGACGCCGCCGTCACCGCCGCGGCGGTGCTGGCCGTCGTCGAGCCCTCCATGAACGGTATCGGCGGCGACCTTTTCGCGCTGGTGCACGACGCGAAGACCAAGCAGGTGTACGGCCTCGATTCGAGCGGGCGCTCCGCGTACCGCGCCACCCCTGAAGAGCTCGCCAGGCGCGGGCTGCAGGAGATGCCCGAAGACGGGCCGCTACCCGTGGACGTGCCCGGCGTGGTCGAAGGCTGGCACCAGCTGCTCACGCGGTTCGGCACCATTACCATCGCAAAGGCCCTCCAGCCCGCCATCGCGTACGCGCGCGACGGGTTCCCCGTGCAGCAATTGATGGCCGCGCAGTGGGACGGGGCCGCGAAGCGGCTCGCGGAGGATCCCGCCGCGGCCAGGACCTTCCTCCCGGGCGGCAAGGCCCCACGAGAGGGTGAAATCTTCGCGAACCCCAACCTCGCGAAGAGCCTCGAGCTCATCGCGAAGGAAGGCCGCGACGCGTTCTACAAAGGCGCCATCGCCGAGGCCATCGTTGCCGACATGAGAGCGCGCGACGGGCTGCTCGAAATGAGGGACCTCGCGGATCACAAGGCCGACTGGGTGGAGCCCATTCGCACGACCTATCGCGGGTACGACGTGCTCGAGATGCCACCCAGCACGCAGGGATTCGTCGCGCTCGAGATGCTGAACCTGATGGAAGGCTTCGACGTGAAGGCCATGGGGCACAACTCGGCCGACTACCTGCACCTGCTGAGCGAGGCGAAGAAGCTGGCCTTCGCCGATCGCGCGGCGTATCTCGCGGATCGCGACGCGATGCCGAAGGGCGTCCTGGCGACGCTGCTGTCGAAGGACTACGCGGTCCGACGGCGCCCCGAGATCAAGATGCAGAAGGCGGGGACGTACGCCGCTGGCGCGCCGGGCGGCCCCTCGTTGCAGCTCGATTTCGCGGGACGCGATCTGGGCGACACCATCTACATGACCGCCGCCGATGGGCAGGGCAACGTCGTCTCGTTCATCCAGTCACTCTTCGACTCGTTCGGCGCCGGCATCGTCGCGGGCGACACGGGCATCACGCTGCACAACCGCGGCGCCGGCTTCAACCTCACGCCCAACCACCCGAACCGGATCGGACCGCACAAGCGCCCGCTGCACACGCTGGTGCCCGCGATGATCCTGAGGGACGGCAGGCCGTGGGTGTCGTTCGGCGTGATGGGCGGCGACAACCAGGCGCAGGCGCACGTGCAGGTCGTGGCCAACCTGGTGGACTTCGGGATGGGCATCCAGCAGGCCGGCGAGGCGGCGCGCGTGCGGCACATGGCCAGCAGCCTGGCAGTCGAGGCCGGCATCGGCGACGAGGTCCGCAAGGCGCTCGAGGCGCGCGGGCACACGATCACCGACGGCCGCGGCGCGATGGGCGGCTTCCAGGGGATCCTCATCGATCCGAGGACCGGCGTGCTGATGGGTGGCTCGGATCTGCGGAAGGACGGTCTCGCGATCGGGTGGTGAAGCGGGCCGGTATCCGTCTCCGGTCTTGGTAATCCGGCCCACTCTCGTCGCGCTCCAATTCCCGCGCGCGATCCTCGCTCCTGACGTTGTCCTGCCCGACTCCCGACTCCCGACTCCCGGTTCCCGACACCGACGGTGCCTACAGCACCGTCACCGCCACCTCGTTGGACCACGCGCCCGAGCCGCAGGCGTTGCGTGGCCGCACGCGCACGAAGTAGGTACCGGGCGGGGCCGCCACGCTGAGCGTCGTTCCTCCAACCGGTATCGACGCCACGTTGCCAGCGCCGCTCGACGCGCCGGCTTCCACGACATAGTCCGTGGCGTTGCCCGCCGCATTCCAGGTGAGCGTCACCTGGCGTCCGTTCAGCGAGGATTCGAGCGGCGAGGCCGATCCCGGTGCGCTGCAGCCGCCAACCGTCACCACTGCCTCGGGTGACGCCGCGCTGGTGCCACACGCGTTCCGTCCGCGCACGCGCACGTAGTACACGCCGGGCGGCGCCTGCGCGTTCAGGGTCGCCGTGTTCACCACGCTGCTCACCAGGTCGGCCTGGCCCGGAACCGACCCGGCCTCGAACACGTGGCTCGTCGCACCACTCCCCGGCGTCCACGACAGCGATACGGACGACCCGTTCACCGTGGCCACGGGCTCGCCCGGCACACCCGGCGCCGTGCACGACGGTGGCGTCAGCGTCACCACCACCTCGTTCGACACTGCGCCGCCGCAGGCGTTCCGCGCCCGTACCCGCACGTAGTACGTGCCAGCTGGCGCGGTCGCCGAGAAACTGGTGGACGAGGCCGGCACCGGCACGGTGCCCAGGTCCGCCGCCCCCGGCGCGCTTCCGGCCTCGAGCAGGTAATCGTTGAGGGACCCACCCGTCGTCGGCGCCGACCAGGCGAACGACGCGTTCAGGCCAGAGACCGACGCCGCGAGCCCGGTCGGAACGCCCGGCGCTGTGCACGGGCCCTGGTTGCCGCGCCATCCCAGCTCGATGAACTCGAAATCGCTGGCCTTGATCGCGCTGAACGCGGGATTCAACTGGCCGTTGTTCCACCGCGTATCGAACGCGCCGCTGACGTACATGTCCGATCCGGTGTCGGCGACGATGAGCCCATAGGTCTTCATCGCGCGAAAGATCTTCTGGATGTACGCGGGGTAGCCGCTGATGCTCGTGCCGGGCTTGAGCCGTAGCCGCGCGCCCAGGGGCGGTCCCGACGGGTTCGTGTTCGCGCGGTGCGACGCGGGCCAGACGTACCCGTTCACGCCGTGCACGGTCACGCGCAACGCGTGGCGGATCTCGTCCGCGCCGAACGCCTCGTCGTATCGCACCAGCCCCGGCAGGATGGCCAGTCCCGCGGCATCCGCCGACGTCCAGCCTTCGGGCCGGCGCGTATTGGTGTTCATGTCGAAGAACGCGCCCGACCCGGCCTCCCATGCGGTGCCTGTCCATCGCAGGGCGAAGAGCTCGTACAGGTGCCGGTTGTCGCGATCGACGATCAACATGTGGCGGTCGCCGCCGATGTTCGCGTTCCCGGGCGGCCCGCCCTCAATCCAATACGGTTCTGTAATCGCCTGTACTGGAATGGGATAGAAGGGGTAGCTCTGCCCTGTCTGGTGGTTCACGCCGTCGCTCTGTTCGTCGTAGTCGAACCTCACCGACACCTTGGGCTGATCGGCGCCCACCACCACGTAGGGCATGCCGTAGATGTACTGGCTGCCCGGTGACTCGGTGCCGCCGAAGTCGGGGTGCATGCCGTCGTTCGGCCCGATGAACGAGATGAACTCGCCCGAGCGCGCGTCCACTGGCGCCTGCGAGATGTCCTGGTTCCACCAGTTGTCGGGCGGAAACAGCGGCAGCGGCCCCGGCAGGGGCCCGTTGCGCTCGGCCGGCGAGGGCGTCTGGGCCACCGACAGGACCCCGGCCGCGAGCACCATCGAGAGCAGGGCCCCGGCCCGGCGCCATCGTTTCACCAGCGTATGATGGTTCGTCATTCCCCTTTGGAGGCGTTAGCAATGCAAAAGTTGTTCACAGTGGTGGTGGGCCTCGCCCTGGCGGGCTCGGTCGCGTGCGGCCAGTCCGAGGCCGAGAAGCAGGCCGAGCTGGCCGCTGCCGAGGCGCAGAAGGCCGCGGAGGCCGCGGCGAAGGCGACCGAGGCGGCAGGCCAGGACATGGCCAAGGGCATGGAGGACTTCGGCAAAGCCATGGCGGGCATGGCGAGCGCGATGGCCGGCGGCGACGGCAAGACCGTGGAGCCCGTCAGCTTCCAGGCGCTCGAAGGCACGCTGCCGCAGGTGTCGGGATGGGAGATGGGCACGCCCGAGGGCGAGCGAATGACCTCGCCCTTCCCGTTCTCGTCGACCGAGACCACCTACACGAAGGGCGCTTCGAGCATCGAGGTGAAGGTCGTCGACTCGGGCTTCGCGCAGATGCTGATCGCGCCCTGGTCGATGATGCTCGCGAGCGGATACAGCCGCGAAAGCCGCGACGGTTACGAGAAGGCCGTGACCGTGAGCGGCCAGCCCGCGTTCGAGAAGTGGGACAGCAGCTCGAAGAGCGGCGAGCTGAACATCCTCGTCAACAAGCGCTTCCTCGTCTCGGTCGAGGGCGATGACCTCTCGGACACGAAGGTGCTGCACGAGGTGGCCGGCAAGATGGACTTCGGCAAGTTCGCGTCACTGAAGTAGGAATCCCGCCCTCAGCGGATCGTCGCCGTCGATCAGGAAGGCGTGCTCGCCCGTAATCCACGCGCTGCCCTCGATCGACGGCACGATCGCCGCTCGCTCACCCACCCGTAGCCTTCCCACGACGCGCCCGGTGAACGTTGTCCCGACGATGGACTCGTGGACGAACGGCACTTCGTCCACGAGGAGGCCAATCTCGGAGAGCACGGCCATCACGGCCGCGGTGCCCGTGCCGCACGGTGAGCGGTCCACCTCGGCCTCGGCGAACACGGTGACGTTGCGCAGGTGCGCCTCGCCGCCCTGCGCCGGGCCCGTGAAGATGGTGCCGTAGATGCCAGACAGCCCGACGTCCTCGGGATGGACCACCTGCCGCAGGCGCTCCACCTCGCGCGCGATGCGCATGCCCAGCGCGCGAAGCTCGGGCAGCCGTGCCGGCAGCACCGGGATGCCGGCGGCCTCGGCATCGACGATGGCGTAGAACGCGCCGCCGAACGCGACGTCCACGGGCATCGTGCGCCCGCCCACGGTGACCGGCAGGCCGGCCTCGAACACGAACGACGGCACGTTCACGAAGCTCACCGACTCCACCCGCCGGCCGTCCCGCCCCTCCACCACGTTCGCGCGCGCGACAACGCGGCCGGCTGGTGTGTCGAAGCGAATCTCGTCCCCCCCGGGATCGATGAGCCCGCGCTCGAGCGCGATGGTCGTCACCGCGATGATGCCGTGCCCGCACATGGTGCTCCAGCCCTCGTTGTGCATGAACAGCACGCCCGCGTGGCCGTCGCCGGCCACCGGCTCGGTGAGCAGCGCTCCGTACATGTCGGCATGCCCGCGCGGTTCGAGCATGAGCGATCGGCGGAGGTGATCGAGCCGCTTCATCGCCCACGCGCGCTTGTCGAGCATGGTCTTCCCCTCCGGCGAAGGGAGGCCGTCCACGACCAGGCGGAGCGGCTCGCCTGCTGCGTGGGCGTCGAGGGTGCGGATCGTGTGGACCATTGACACTGATTATGTTGGATTGCGCGGAGGACGCGTGCCGCAGATTGCGCAGATCACTGCAGTCAAGGGGGCTACCGTGATGGCGCGGCTCCGGGGCCCGACGTCCGAACTCTTGAACTTGGAAGTCCTGTTGTACGCTGTTCTCCGTGCTCGCGTTCTACTCCGATCACTTCGTGCTGCCGCTGCCCGCGGATCACAAGTTCCCCATGGCGAAGTACGCGCGCCTGCGCCAGCGGATCCTCGAGCGCGGCGTCGTGGCGGCGGACAGGCTATGCGAGGCGCCGGCGGCGGACTGGGACGACCTCCGTCTCGTGCACGAGCCCGAGTACCTGGACGCCGTCAGTTCGGGCACGCTGCCGCGCGAGGCCCAGCGCCGCATCGGCTTCCCGTGGTCGCCCGAGATGGTCGAACGCTCGCGCCGCTCCGTGGGCGCCACCATCGCCGCCGCCCGTGCCGCGTTCCATGACGGGTTGGCCGCGAACCTCGCCGGCGGCACGCATCACGCGTTTGCCGGTCGCGGCGAGGGGTTCTGCGTCTTCAACGACGTGGCCGTGGCCGCGCGCGTGCTGCAGCGCGAAGGGAAGGCCCGGCGCATCGTGGTGGTCGATTGCGACGTGCACCAGGGCAACGGCACCGCTGCCATCTTTCAGCACGATCCGTCGGTGTTCACCTTCTCGATGCACGGCGCGCACAACTTCCCGTTCCGCAAGGAGACCAGCGACCTGGACGTGGCGCTGGAGGACGGTGCAGCCGACGACGACTACCTGCCGCTGCTCGACCGTCACCTCGATGGCGTGCTCGACCGGCACCGGCCGGACTTCGTCTTCTACCTGGCCGGCGCGGATCCCTTCGAGGGCGACCGCCTGGGCCGTCTCAAGATGACCATCGACGGCCTCCGCGCGCGCGACGAGCTGGTGCTGGGCCGGTGCCGCGCGCTCGGCCTCCCGGTGGCGATCTCGATGAGCGGCGGCTATGCCCCCGACATCGACGCCATCGTCACGATTCACGCGAACACCATCGCGGTGGCCGCGGCCCTGTGTGCCAGCGGGTCGCCGGCCTGACGCGCGGAGATCACATGTCACAACGCTTCCGGCTGTTGAACGAGGCTCAGGTGAAATCGCTGTTGCCCATGGACGATCTGATCCAGGCGATGGAGGACGCGCTGGCCCGCTTCTCGGCGGGTGACGTCCTCCAGCCCGTCCGCACCGTCCTTACCGTGGGCCCGACCAGGGCCTTCTTCGGCCTGATGCCGGCCTACATGCCGCAACCCGCGCGCATGGGCGCGAAGCTGGTGACGGTGTTCGGCCAGAACGAGTCGCGCGGACTGCCCTCCCACCTGGCGACCATCCTGCTGCTCGATCCCGACACCGGGGCACTGGTCGGGCTGCTCGACGGCCGTTACATCACCGAGGCGCGCACGGCCGCGGTATCGGCGGTGTCGGCACGTCATCTGGCTCGCGCCGATGCCGCCACGCTGGCCATCATCGGCTCCGGCGTGCAGGCCCGGAGCCACCTGGAGGCCCTCGCCGAAGTGCGCACGCTCGGAGAGGCGCGCGTGTGGTCGCCACGCCAGGCCAGCCGCGAGCGTTTCGTCGGGGAGATGGCGTCGCACCTGCCCGGCAGGCTGCGCGCGGTCGAGCGCGCGGAGGATGCCGTCCGCGGCGCCGACATCATCGTGCTGGTCACCTCGTCTCCCACACCGGTCATCGACGATGCCTGGGTCTCGCCCGGCGCGCACGTCATCTCGGTGGGTGCATGCCGGCCGGACCAGCGCGAGATGGATCCCGTCCTGGTCACGCGGGCGCGCCTCTACGTGGACTCGCGGGCCGCCGCGCTGGTGGAGTCGGGCGACGTGGTGATGGGCATGCGCGACGGCCGGTTCACCGAGACGCACATCGTGGGCGAGCTGGGGCAGGTGGTGCTGGGCCGCGCCCCGGGACGGATCAGCGACGCGGACGTGACGGTCTTCAAGTCGCTGGGCATGGCCGTCGAGGACGTCGTGGCAGCCGACCTGGCCCTGCGCAAGGCCGTCGAGAACAGCAGCGGGGTGGAACTCACGCTGTAAGGCGTTCGTCAGACTCTGCGGAGGGCGGCGGCAAGTTCTCCGCCTGGAGGACCTATGAAGGCTCGTCGGTGGGCGCCCATCCTCTTTGGCGTGGCGGTGTTCGTCGTCTTCGTGATCCTCGGGGCAGCCGTCTTCGGCATCTCCTGGGTGCGGGACCATCTCGATATCACCGCCTCCAGCGCATCGGATGCCGACGCCGCATTCAACGAGGTCCGGCAGCGGTTCCGGGACAAACCGCCGCTCATCGAGTTCTCCGAGGCTGGTCCGAAGACCAACCGCCCGGCCGACGACGCGGCGCGCACCACGCTCACCACCCTGCACGTGCTGGCCTTCGACGCGGACGAGGACCGGCTGGCGCGCTTCGATCTGCCCTTCTGGTTCCTGCGCCTGAAGGAAGGCCCCATCCGCTTCGGCACCTATGCGACCGGCCTGGACGAGTTGCGCATCTCGCTGACCGCGGCGGATCTCGAGCGCTACGGCCCCGGCATCGTGATCGACCTGAGCCGGGGGGAAGAACGAGCGTTGCTCTGGGTTGACTGACTAGTGGAGCGTATCAACGACTTCTTCAGTACCGGGCAGAGTGCTCGGGGCGCAGTTGCCGGCCGTTCCTACGGAACGGCCGCTTAACTTGCCGACCATACATCCCACTAGAGGCGCAGGTAGGCCTGAATCCTGGCCAGCAACGACTGCGGTGCGTGCGACTGTGCGGTCGCGGCCGCGGCGGCTGTGGCTTCCGCCTGCGCGAGACCGACCCGGCGCGCCGCCACCACCTGGCTGATGTGCTCGAGAAGCCCGGGCGTGGCCTGCGCCAGCCGGCGCATGTCGTCCGCCGCGATCTCCAGCACCTGCGCATCGGTGACCGCGCGAACGGTGGCCGTTCGCGCATCGCCGGTCAGCATCGACATCTCACCGAAGAAGCCGCCCGCGGCAATCGATGCCACCTCCTGCCCCGAGGGCTCGAGCACCACCCTCACCGCGCCCTTCAGCACCACGAACATCGAGCTGCCGTGATCCCCCTGCCGCACGATGGCCTCGCCAGCCGCGAACAGGTGGTCGGAGGCGGAGCGGCTGAGCGACAGGCGCGCCTCGGACGACAGCGTGGCGAACAGGTCCACGCCAGCCAGCTGCTCGGCGGCCGCCACCACGTGTGCCTCGGTCCTCGCTGGCTGTTCCTCGCGCGAGTACTCGATCTGGATCGGCCAGGGGATCTCGATGTTCTGTCGCCGGAACTCGTACCAGATCTTGGTCCGCACCTGGTCGCGCGCCTCGAGCTCCAATCCGTAGTCCTCGATCCAGAAGCGAACCTTGAAGTCGAGCGACGAAGCGCCGAAATTGTTCAGGTGGATCTGAGGCTCGATGCTCTGCATCACCAGCGGCACGTCCGCCAGCGCGCGGCGGATGGCCGCGCGCACGTCGTTTGGCGGCGTCATGTAGCTGGTGCCCACGTCGATATCGATGCGCGTGGGAACCGTGGGCTCGGAATAGTTGAGGACGGACTCCCCGGAGACGACGCTGTTGGGCAGGATCAGGAACTGGCCGTCCTTCGTCAGGAGCTTGGTGGCCCGCCACGTCACCTCCTGCACCTTCCCCTCGTTGTCGCCGATCTTGATCCAGTGCCCCACACGGAAGGGCTTCTCAATCTGGATGGCGAGGCCCGCGAAGAAGTTCCCGAGGGTGTCCTGCAGGGCGAAGCCGACCACCACGGCCCCCACCGCGGAGGTGGCCAGCAGCTGCTCGCGCATGAGCACCGTGGCGATCACCAGGAAGAGCGCGAGGACCGTCACGTCCTGCACGATGGCGGGGAATCGATCCGAGGGCCGGTTCTCGCGCCACGGGTTCACCAGCAGCGCAATCACCAGGTTGACCAGCGCCAGGACGAAGGCGAGCCGCGCAATGGCGGGCACCACCGTGGTGTCGCCCAGACCCTGGGCCACGGCCAGCTCGAGGCCGATGAAGGCCAGGAACAGCCAGGCGCTGAAGGTCAACCGTCCGCGGACGAACCGGCTGCGCACCGCCGCCAGCAACGCCAGCGTCAGGACGAGCGCGACCGCGCCGGCCAGGATGAGGTTCGAGACGTTCACGCGGAGCCCGGGGCTACTTGAGTCCGCCTTCCTTCTTGAACGCGGCGATGTCGGCGGCCGCGATCTTCACCGGCACGGGTTTCGGGTTGCCGCCCCCGCGCGCGTCCTTCTCGGGATCTACCCCGCGGGCCGAGCCCGATCCGGACACCTGGGCCTGCTGCTTCTCCCCGCCGCCGGTCGGCATCATCCGGCTGAGCCCGAACCCGCTCTTCTTCTTCGGCTCTTCCTTCTTCGGCTCGGTCTTGGTTTCGCTGCCGGTCAGCCCGGCGGACCCAGCCGCGACGGTCGCAATCTCGGTGACCGGCTTCGGCGTGTAGGCGATGAACTTCTTGTAGCGGTCGGCCAGCGTCGCCGTGGACGCCATCTTCCTCGACGCGATCTCCTTCTTGATGTTGTCGAGGCGCGACTGCATCTCGGGGTGGGACGCGAACAGACCGCGCTTCTCCTGGGAGTCCTTGTTGCGATCCTTCAGCCGCGTGAGGAACCCGCTCAGCCCACCGGGCGCGTACCCGATCCGGTTGGCCAGCTCGATGCCCTTCTCGTCCGACTCGTTCTCCTCCGCGCGGCCGAATCCCTTCTCGACGATGTTGTCGTAGGTGGCCGTGACGGCGCGCTCCAGCAGCGCGGCGCTGCCGGAAAGCGTCTCGGAGGCCCCCATCTGCACGGCCTTGCTCTTCTGGATGGACGCGATCGTGTGCTTCTCGGTGACGTGGATGATCTCGTGGCCCAGCACGCCCGCGAGCTCGGCTTCGTCCTGCAGCAGCGCCAGCGCGCCGCGCGTGATGTGCACGTAGCCGCCCGGCGCCGCGAAGGCGTTGACACCGTCGGTGTCGAGCACGATGAAGGTCCATGGCAGCGCCGGTCGCGTGCTGGCCTGCGTCAGGGCCCCGCCCACGAGCGCGACATAGCGGTGGACCGCCGCGTCCTGCACCACGCCGTACCGGGCGCGGATGCGCTCGCTCACCGCCGCGCCGAGCTGCGCCTCCTCGGCATCCGTGACCTGCAGGTCGCGCACGTCGTTGGCCTTCTTCACGGCCCCGCCGATCTTGCCGATCTGCCCGAGCTGATCGCCGCCACGGGCGGTTGTGGCCGTCCCCAGCAGGAGCCCTGCGGCCAGGAAGCATGCAGTTGTGCGCATCATGATGGTCTGACCTCGAAAATCGCCACGGCCTGGCTCTTGCCCTTCACCGTCACCGAGCCCAGTGGACGGATATCATACTGCCCCTTCAGCCGGGACCGGGTGGCCTCGCTGATGATGATCCGGGTGCCGTACTCCTTGTTCAACGACTCGAGCCGCGCCCCCAGGTTCACCGCATCCCCAATCACCGTATAGCTCATGATGCTGGCCGAGCCGATGTTGCCAGCCACCATGTCGCCGGTGTTGATGCCGATGCCGATGTCCAGTCGCGGCTGTCCGAACGACTCCCACTCGGCGTTGAGCACGTCCAGCGCCCGCACCATGGCCAGGGCCGCCTGCACCGCGTGCTCCGCGTGATCCTCGTCTTCGAGCGGCGCGCCGAAGAGCGCCATGACCATGTCGCCCACGAACTTGTCCAGCGTGCCCTGGTTCTCGAAGAGCACCTTCACCATGCGGGTGAAGTACTCGTTCAGCTGCGCCACGATGTCTTCGGGCGCGCCCTTCTCGGTGAGCGCCGTGAAGCCGCGCATGTCCGAGAAGAGGACGGTCATGTGGCGGCGCGTCCCGCCCAGCCGCGCGCGGGAGGGGTCGGCGAGCAGCTGGTCGTACACGTCCTTCGCGACATAGCGCGAGAACAGCTGCTTCACCTTCCGCTTCTCTCGTCCCTCGACGAAATACTCCCACGCCAGGTTCCCGACGAAGGCCAGGGCCATCGCCACGAGGGGCCCCGCGAGGGGCCACCAGCGGCCCTCGCCGAACAGCCACACGTTGGTCCACACCCAGCCCCCCACGAGCACGACGGCCGCCACACCCGTGAGCCACGCCGAGAGGAACGCGCCCGTCACGCCGACGGCGAGCGACAGCGCGAGTGTCGCGACGCCGCCCTGCCCGGCCGACACGGGGGTGAGCGTGCGCCCGGCGCGCCACGCGTCGACGGTGTTGGCGTGAATCTCCGCGCCCGGCATCCGGCCTTCGGCAAACGGCGTCACGAACACGTCGCGCAGCCCCTCGCCCGCCACGCCGACCACGACAATGCGGTCGCGGAAGGTGTCGGGCGGCACCTGGGGCGCCATGCCCTCGAGCGCCTGCTGCTGCGAGTAGAACAGGTCGTAGAAGCTGAACGACCTGAACGTGGGTGTGCCATCCCGCTGGCGCGTCGGCCCGCGCCACGGCAGCAGCGCCCGGCAGGCCGGCGTGGGCGGGCCGTAGTAGTCGGGCACCAGCTCGGTGACCAGCGGGACGCGCGTCTCGCCGATGTGCAGCACCCCGTCACGCACCCGGATCGCCTCGGACCCCAGCCCGTGTGCCATCATCATCGCCGCGAGAGGTAGTGACGGGATGACCCGCTCCGTTTCGGCCCGACTCCCGTCTCCCGACCTGTCCCGAGCCCGGTCGGGGGACTCCCGACTCCCGACTCGAACGAAGGGCACCACCCGCCTCAGCGGCCCGTCGGCGTCGTACACCACCAACGAGTGGCCGATGGCGTGCGCGGCCTTCGCCAGCGCGGAGAAAGGAGGCGTCACCTGCGGGCGGCGCTCCACGCACGCGTCCACGAGGAAAGGCTGGTTGAAGGCCGGCAGGCCTTCGAGCGACGCGACCACGGCCTTCGTGGGATCGATGAGCTCGGCGCTGGCGGCCTCGGCCACGTGAATCACGTTGCCCGCCCGCGCCGTCGAATCGACCAGGGCCTGGTCCGATTCCTCGCCTGTCCATTCGGTGTCGCCCACCATGAACTTCGAGCGATCGGCCTCGGCGAACAGCACGTCGTACACCACCGCCTTCGCGCCGGCAGCCGCGAGGTAGTCGATGAGCGCGGCGTGCACCAGCCGCGGCCAGGGCCAGCGTCCCACCAGCGGCTCCATCCGCTTCAGGCTGTCATCGTCGATTTGGACGAGGACGATGGCGTCGTCCTCGAGCGCCGGGGCCGATGCGGCGCGTACCGACGTGGTCGCGCGGATGCGCCAGTCGTACAGCTTCAGTTCCGCGGTGCGGAGAAGCGGTGTGAGCCCGAGGAGCAGCGCGAGAGCCGCCGCCCCGATGCCGAAGGCCGCGCCAATCAGCAGGCGGCGAAGCCGGTTGCGTCCGGTTTGATCGACAGGAGGCACAGGATTCCCAAGGCGCCCACGATATCATCGGCACGCCATGTCCCCGAGGACCCTTCGATTCAACCTGCCGATTGCGAGCTAACGCGACAGCGGCCCTGTGCCGAGAACACGAGTGTCACGAAGGAGGCACCTGTCTCAGGGCGCATGCTCTTCACGCGCGACGAGCGGGTGCACTGAGCCAAAGCCGCGGCCACGAACGGAGCAGGGGGAAGCCCGGAGCGACGATTGCTGGCGACGGTTTGCCATCCGAAGCCCGGAGCGAAGCGAGTGGGCGAAGGATGGTACCGGTACGGGGATTCGAACCCCGGTCCCGTGGCTGAGAACCACGTGTCCTGACCCCTAGACGATACCGGCACTGAGGGGCAACGAACCTCTAATGTTAGCGGGCGCGCGCCAGCCGGGTCAAGGCCAGCCGGATGCCATAATGGTCAGATGCGCCCGGTTCGTCGGCTCCTCGTGGCCACCGCGACCCTGCTGACGGTAGCGTGCGGCGGATCGCCTGCCCCGGCGCCATCGGCCTCGGCCGGCCCCGATCCGGCCACCACCGCCACCATCTCTGGCCGCGTGCGCTTCGACGGCCCCGCGCCTCCCGCGGAGCTCGTGCGCATCGACGCCGACAAGGACTGCGTCACGCTCACGGGTTCCGACCAGCGGCCCGCGGAGTTCATCGTCCTTGGTGAAGGCGACGCCCTGCAGAACGTGTTCGTCTACGTGAAGGACGGCCTCGAGAAGCACACGTTCCCCATTCCCTCCGCACCGGTGGTATTGGACCAGCAGAAGTGCCGCTACGTGCCGCGCGTGCTGGGCGTGCGCGTGGGGCAGCCGCTCGAGATCCTGAACAGCGACCCGTTGCTGCACAACGTGCGATCCGAGGGCGACATCAACCAGCCCTTCAACCAGGGCCAGCCCGTGCAGGGCATGACGTTCTCGCACACCTTCACCACGCGCGAGGTGATGGTGCCGATGAAGTGCGACGTGCACGCCTGGATGAACGCCTATCTTGGCGTGCTCGAGCATCCATACTTCGCCGTGACCGGCGAAGCGGGCACGTTCAGCCTGCCGAACCTGCCGCCCGGGACGTATACGATCGAGGCGTGGCACGAGCGGCTGGGGGTACAGGCCAGCCAGGTGACCGTCGGGCCGAAGGAATCGAAAGATGTCGTCTTCACCTTCACACGCTGACGCGCCCGTCGGGGCCGCCATGGGTGC
>DAIRFN010000332.1:3694-5673 GCA_036795065.1 Vicinamibacterales bacterium | reverse complement strand
TGCGTCCCAGCGCGGGCGTCTGGCCGATACGGCCCCGCCGGGCCTGCGGACCCGACTGGCGGCACGCCTGTCCGCCCAGCCGTCACCGACCCTCGAGGTGGGCTGGCGGACGCGCCTCTCGGCGTTTTCCGCGGCGGCCCTGGTGGTGCTGACGGTCGGAGCCGTGGCGCTGCCCGTCGTGACGGAACGGTCCACCGTGGTGCTTGCGGCGCAAATGGCGCTCGACCATCTGAAGTGCTTCACCATCGACGGGCACGAGCACGACGCCCCCATCACCGATTCCGAAGCCGAGGCCGCACTGCTGCGCGAGTACGGCTGGCAACTGGACGTGCCCGAAACGCTGGGCGAGGGCGGACGGCTGGTGGCGGTGCGCCGCTGCCTGTACGGCGACGGCCGGGCCGCGCATCTGCTGTACCGGGTGAACGGGGCGGCCGTTTCGCTCTTCATCCTCCCGGGGCTCGAGCGGCCCGCCCAGTCGCTGACGATGCTGGGCCACGACGAGGTGGTGTGGACCTCGGACGGGCGCACCTACCTGCTGGTCGGATCGGCGGGGGAGCGGAACCGCCTGATGCGCATGGCATCCAACCTGCAGAATGGTGCAGAATAACCCCATGGAACACCAGCCCAGCTCCAAGGTCCGGTTCGCGGCGTTCGCGGCCACGGTCATCGCGCTGCTGGCGATCAGCGTGCCGTTCGTGTGGCAGCACGATGTCGAAGCGGAGCGCAGCGCCGCGGCGGAGCCGACGCCCGGCGTCATGATGGCGCCGCTGGCCTCTCACGACGACGCGGCGGCGGGCGAGACCCAGGGCGCGGCGTGCGACGCCGATGCGAAGCCGGCCAACATGGACTTCACCATCAAGCACCTCGATGGCAAGGACGTGAAGCTGAGCGATTACAAGGGCAAGGTCGTGCTGCTCAACTTCTGGGCCACGTGGTGCGGCCCGTGCAAGGCCGAGATCCCCGGCTTCGTCGAGTTGCAGGAACAGTACAAGAACGACCTCGTGGTCGTCGGCTACTCCGTGGACGACACCGCGGACAAGGCGGCAGCGTTCGCGAAGGAATACAAGATCAACTATCCCGTCCTCCTCGGCCTCGGCCGCGAGGACGTGCAGGACGCGTACGGCCCCATCTGGGGCATCCCCGCATCGTTCCTCATCTCGAAGGACGGCAAGGTGTGCAAGAAGCACATGGGCATCGCGCCGAAGGCCGTGTTCGAGAAGGAGATCAAGGCGCTCCTGTAGTATGATCCTTTCAGCGTCATGCTGAAGGGCTTCACCTCCGCTCGTTTGTCCTGTGGGTGCCGTCTCGCGTTTCGCGAGGGCTCTGCGGGCAGCCCCGTGCTCGTCATGCTCGAGGCCAAAGCCCCTGGCTGCGTGAACCCCCGTCACGTCTCCGGGCTCCCGCTCTACGACTACCGCGAAGCGCTGCGTCCATCCACGCGCCTCGGCCCCATCGGCGAAGAAGAGTTCGAAGAAGAAGGCTAGGCGCGTGTTGGCGGCGGTGGCGACCGCGGTGTTCTGGCTGGTCCAGGGCTCGGCCATCACCGTCCTCCGGGCCATCGGCCTCACTCTCGCCTTCCACCGCTACTTCGCGCATCGCGCGTTCCAGATGACGCGCGGCGCGCGCTCCATCTGGGCGCTTGCCGGCACGGCAGCCATGCAGAAGGGCCCGCTCTGGTGGGCCGGCAACCACGTCGATCATCACAAGTACGCGGATCGCGAGGGCGACCCCCACCGCCCGTCGATGAGCGGCTTCTACCACGCGCACATCGGATGGTTCCTGGACGACACGCGGTGGAAGCGCGTGCCGGCCACCAACCCGGTGGTCCGCGACTTCGGCGCCGCGCCCGAGCTGCGGTTCCTCGACACGTACCACTGGGTGCCGCCCCTGACGCTGGCCGCCGCGATGTTCGCCATGGGCGGCTGGCCCTGGCTGGCGTGGGGCGTCTGCCTGCCGACCGTTACGCTGGCACACGCCAC
>DAIRFN010000332.1:0-3684 GCA_036795065.1 Vicinamibacterales bacterium | reverse complement strand
ACGGTGAACCACCTGTGGGGCACCCGCCGCTTCGCGACGCGGGACGATTCGACGAACCACCCGCTCACCGCGTTCTTCGCCGTGGGCGAGGGCTGGCACAACCACCACCACCGCGACCAGCGCGCGGCGCGGAACGGCTTCTACTGGTGGGAGATCGACGTAACCTATTACGTCATCCGCGCCATGGCAGCCGTCGGCCTCGCCTGGAACCTGCAGCCCGAGCCCGCGCGAATCT
The DNA here is from genome assembly GCA_036795065.1 of Vicinamibacterales bacterium. GTDB lineage: Bacteria > Acidobacteriota > Vicinamibacteria > Vicinamibacterales > UBA2999 > VFZN01. Next base: position 3,449 of record DAIRFN010000332.1, on the reverse strand, counting down.
ACGCCGAAGCCGCCGAGGGCCGGCCCCTCGTGCCAGCTCCAGTGAGAAGTGAGAAGTGAAAAGTGAGAAGTGAGAAGTGAAAGCTAGAAGCGAGAGGCTGGACGCGCGCGGGCGGTCCTCCGCGGCTCTCACTTCTCACTTTTCTCTTTTCACTTATAGCTCCCGGAGCGCCGTCGGTATCGGCAGCCGTGCCGCGCGAATGGCGGGGAAGAGCCCGCCGACCAGTCCCATCAGCAACGCGTACACCAGTCCCATCACGAGCAGCGCCGGCGTCACTTTGAACGCGAACGCCACCTGGCTGAACGTCTGGAAGTTCATCGTCGAGGTCTGGTAGCCGTTGAAGGCGAGGTAGGCGAGCAGGCCGCCGATGACGCCGCCGAGCGCGCCGAGGGCCAGCGACTCGATGAGCACCGACACCACGACCGAGGTGGCGTCGAAGCCGAGCGCGCGGAGCGTCGCGATCTCGCGCGCCCTGGTCGAGACCGCGGTGTACATCGTGAGGATGGCGCCAAATACCGCGCCAATGCCCATGAGCGCGGCAATGCCGAACCCCACGCCCTGGATGAGCCCTCCGAGTGCCTGCGACTTCTCGGCGTAGTACTCGGTCTCGCGCTGCACCTGCACGTTCAGCTGGGGGTTCGACGTGAGCCAGTCCCTGAAGGTCGTGAGGCTGTCGGCCGAATCGAGTTGTGCCATCACGAGCTGGTAGGTGTTACCGCGCCGGTAGGCCCCCTGCAGCACGCGCGCGTCGCACCAGACCTCGGTCTCGGCGACGCCGCCGTCGGCCTCGAACATGCCGACGACCTTCCACGTGGTCTGGCCCGAGCGGATCTCGCTGCCCACCTCCAACCCCGCGAAGTTGGCGCTGGCGCCTCGGCCGACCACGACCTCGTTGCTGCCGAACTGGAACATCCGGCCCTCCACCACGTTCACCTCGTCGCGCACCCTGGGCGTGACTGGTTCCACGCCGCGCATGGGGACGTTGGCGCTGCTGCCCGTGGACTTCTTGGGCAGGTCGATGATCACGTACAGCTCGGACGAGGCAAGGGCGGCCTGTCCATCGCGCCGCAATCCGGGCGCCTGCTTGATGATGTCGACCTCGGGGCCGGTCAGCCCACTCGTCATCTCGCTGTCGGCGCCGCTGCGCATCACGATGGCGCGTGACGGCGACCCGGCGTCGCTCATCGCCGCGGTGAATCCGGCCGCGATGGAGAGCACCGACACGAACACCACCACGACACCCGCGATGCCGACGATGGCGACGCCGGACGAGCCGAGTCGGCGGGGAATGGTGCGCAGGTTGAGCGCGGTCACCGCTATCGTCTGCGAGATCCAGTTGAACACGTGAGGCCTCCAGTTCCGTCAGGCCCGCCGCAGGGCATCGGTGATCTTGAGCTGCATCGCGCTGATGGCCGGCAGCAGGCCGGCGGCGACGCCCAGCAGGGCCACCAGCGCCCCGCCCAGGACGAGATCCCGCGTCGGGAGCATGAAGATCGGCAGCATCCCGCCCGTCGGGTCCCCCTGCCGGATGAACAGCCAGGCCGCCAGCAGGCCGAGCCCGCCTCCGATCAGCGTGATGAGCAGCGACTCGCCAATCACCAGCGCGAGGATGGAGAGGTTCGAGAACCCCAGCGTCTTGAGGACGCCCATCTCGCTGGTCCGCTCGCGCACGGATTGCGCCATGGTGTTGGCCGCCACCAGCAGCATCGTGAAGAGCACCGCCACGAGAATGGCGACCATGATGGCGCCGATGTCGCCCACCTGCTTGGCAAAGCCCTCCACGAAGCCCTTCTCGGTGGTGGTCTTGGTCTCCGCGGAGGAGTTGGCGAACATGTCGTCGAAACGCGCACCCATCTGCTGGGCCTGTGAGGCATCGGCGATCTTGACGACGTACCATCCGACGAACCCCTCCCCCTGCCGGCGGTTCTCGTCGAGGTAGTCGTAGCGGAAGAAGAACTGCGTCTTGTCCACGCCGGGATCGGCATCGTAGATGCCGACGATGTTGAACTCCCAGACCGAGCCCTGTTTCGGCTGCCAGATGGTGCCCTGGATGGGCACGCGGTCGCCCAGCCTCCATCCGAATCGGTTGGCCAGGTCCACGCCGACCACGGCGCCTTGCCGATCGGCCAGCCACGCGCTCATCTGATCCGCCGGCAGGCGGTACTCGGGGTACAGCCTCATGAACGGCTCGGGCTCGACAACGATCTGCGCGAAGAAGTTGGATGGGTCCTGGTACACGCCGCCGAACCACGTGTTGTGCGTGGCCATCTCGACGCCCTCGGTGGCCTTGAGCCGTTCGAGATAGGACACCGGCAGCGGCATGATGAGGCTCACCTTGTGGATCAGCACGAGGCGATCCAGCCCGGCGATGTCTACCCCGAAGGTGAACGCCGTGCGGATGGCCATGAGCAGGCCGAACAGCACGAATGCGACGAAGATGGACAGCAGCGTGAAGATGGTGCGCGTCTTCTTCCGCCAGAGGCTGCTCCAGAGCAGGGGCACGAACTTCATGCCGGCACCGCCTCGGCCTCGAGGAGCACGCCCTTCTCGAGGTGCAGCGTGTGCCGGGCACGGTTGGCCGCGCGTGGGTCGTGGGTGACCATCACGATGGTCTTCCCGTGCTCGGCATTGAGCCGGTGCAGCAGGTCGAGGATCTCGTCGCCCGCCTTGCGGTCCAGGTCCCCGGTGGGCTCGTCGCAGAGCAGCAGGGTCGGATCGGTGACGATGGCGCGCGCAATGCCGACGCGCTGCTCCTGGCCGCCCGAGAGCTGACGGGGGTAGTGCTTCGCCCGGTCGGCCAGGCCGACCACCTTCAGCGCGATGGCGACGCGCTTCTGCCGCTCGGCCCTGGAGAGGTTCGTCAACAGGAGCGGCAGCTCGACGTTTCGCTCGGCCGTGAGCACCGGCAAGAGGTTGTAGAGCTGGAACACGAACCCGATGTGGTGAGCGCGCCAGCGCGAGAGCCGGCTGCCCGAGAGTCCCGCGATGTCCGTGCCCGCAATCTCCACCGAGCCGCCCGACGGCTGGTCGAGCCCGCCCATCAGGTTCAGGAGCGTCGTCTTGCCCGACCCCGACGGTCCCATGAGGGCGAGGAAGTCGCCCGTGGGAATGTCGAGATTGACGCCCTTGAGCACGTCGATCCGCTCGCTGCCACGGGTGAAGTACTTGTGGACGCCGCTGATCCGGACGAGTGACTCCATGCGCGCTGCCTCCTACTTGATGACGATCGGCGTTCCCTCGGCGAGCTCCGCCGGCGGCGACACCACGATGCGTTCGCCGCCGTTCAGTCCCGCCGTCACTTCGAGTCGATCCCCGTCGGTGCCACCGGTCTGAACGGCCCGCCGCTGCACCGTGTCCTGCTGCACGAGGAACACGTAGCTGGCGCCGTTCTCGGTCCTGACCGCCGCCTTCGGGACCAGCGCCACCGGCCGCGCCGCCGTCGTCGCGTC
>DAIRFN010000331.1:0-5684 GCA_036795065.1 Vicinamibacterales bacterium | reverse complement strand
CGGCCAGTTCCTCGAGAACATCGCGCGCTACCTCGGCGTCACGCTGGAGGAGATTGGACGGTTGTCGAAGACGGGCGACCAGCCCGAGGCCTGTTCGTCCATCTGTGCGGTGCTGGCGGAGACCGACGTCATCAACATGGTGTCGCGCGGCATCACCATCCCCAACATCCTCCGGGGCATCCACCAGTCGATGGCCGGCCGCTACCTGAAGCTGGTCACCTCGTCTGGCGTATCGGGCGTGGTGCTCGTCACCGGCGGCCTCGCGGCAGACGAAGGACTGATGGCCGCGCTCACCGAGGCCGCGGCCGCGCAGAAGACGGCCGTCGAGTTCCGCACCCACCCGCAGTCGGCGCTCGCCGGCGCCATCGGCGCCGGACTGTGGGGCGCCTTCCGCGCGCGCCGCCTCGCCGGGCTCGGCCGCGCCCTTCCGCCGAGTGCCGCATGAGCGGCGGCGGGCACCCTGGAGAGTGCTATGGACACGATCGACCCACTGACCGCCGACATCGTCGTGCGCAACCTGCGGCCGTCGGACCTGGAGGCCGTCATCCGGCTCGACGCGAAGAACGTGGGCCGGCGGCGTGACGAGTTCTTCAAGCTCAAGCTCAAGCAGGCCCTCTCGGACACGGGCATCACCGTGTCGCTGGCGGCCGAACTGCAGGGCGCGTTCGTGGGCTTTCTGCTCGCGCGAGTCTTCTACGGCGAATTCGGCGTCACCGAGCGCGTGGCCGTGCTCGACGTGATCGACGTCAATCCCGACTTCCGCGGCCACCACGTGGCAGCGTCGCTGCTCGCCCAGCTGCGGACCAACCTGATCGGCCTCGGCATCGCTACCCTGCGCACCGAAGCGGGCTGGGACAGTCACGACCTGCTAGCCTTCTTTCGCCACGAGGGGTTCGTGATGGCCCAGCGGTTGTGCCTCGACCTCGATCTCCAGGCCGCCCGGGCCAGGGCCGACCGATGACGCTCAGCAAGTTCTCGCGTTACGCGCTCTACGCGGCCGTCGAGATGGCTCGGGCAGGTGACGAACCGGTCACCGTGGCGCAGGTGGCGGAACCACACGGCATCCCGCCCACGGCGCTGGCCAAGGTCTTTCAGCAGTTGGTACGCGCGGGCCTCGCCGTGGGCACGCGCGGCATCGGTGGTGGGTACCGCCTCGCCAGGCCCCGCAGCGAGATCACCGTCCTGGACGTGGTGTCGGTCTTCGATCCCTTGCGCACGCCCGGTGACGATCTGCTGCACGACCGCGCCAACGCCTCGACGGCGAAGCCGAACGCCGTCGCACTGCGGCGGCTGTTCGACGAGGTGGACGAAGGCATCCGCGCCACGCTGGCGTCGGTGACGCTCGACACCCTCGTCCGGTAGACACCCCGTGACAGGGAGATTGATACGATTCGAGGAACCTGGAGGCACTGTGGATTCTCGTGCTCTCGACTCCGCCCGCCCGGCCCCGCCCGTGATCATCCAGGGCGGGATGGGCGTCGGCATCTCGAACTGGCGGCTCGCGCGCACGGTGTCTCGCCTCGGCCAGCTTGGCGTGGTCAGCGGCACGGCGCTGGACCAGCTCCTCGCTCGGCGGCTGCAGGACGGCGACCCCGGCGGTCACATGCGCCGGGCGCTGGACCGGTTTCCCGACCGGGCAATGGCCGAGCGCCTCTGGGACGCCTACTACATTCCGGGGGGCCGCGGCGCGCGACAGGCCTATCGCCTGCCGCCGATACAGGAGAAGGACGACCCCCGCCCGCTCGTGGAGCTGCGCGTCGTCGCCAACTTCGTCGAGGTGTTCCTGGCCAGGGAGGGCCACGACGGGCTGGTCGGGATCAACTACCTCGAGAAGATCCAGATTCCGCACCTCTCCTCCATCTACGGGGCCATGCTCGCGGGCGTCGATTACGTCCTGATGGGCGCGGGCATTCCCCTCAAGATCCCCGGGGTCCTCGACCGCCTGGCCCGCCACGAGGCGGTGACCTATCCCCTGGTCGTCACAGGCGCGCAGCCGGGCGACGACACCGCGGTGTCGTTCGACCCCGCGGACCTGGCCATCGGCGACGGCACGCCGCTCGAGCGCCCGGCGTTTCTCGCGATCGTGGCGTCGGACACCCTGGCCCAGACAATGCAGCGACGGGCCACCGGCCGAGTGGACGGCTTTGTCGTGGAGCTGCCCGAGGCCGGCGGCCACAACGCACCGCCACGGGGCAAGCTTCAGTTGAGCGAGCGCGGCGAGCCCGTCTACGGCGAACGCGACATGGTGGACCTGGCGAGGCTGCGCGCCATCGGCCTGCCCTTCTGGCTGGCCGGCGGATACGGCACGCCGGAGCGCCTGCGCGAAGCGCTCGAGGCCGGCGCCGCGGGCGTCCAGGTCGGCACCGCCTTCGCAATGTGCGCCGATTCCGGCCTGCGCGAGGACTATCGCGTGGCGTTGCTCCAGCAGGTCATCGCCGGACACGCGCATGTCTTCACCGACCCGCACGCCTCACCAACGGGGTTCCCGTTCAAGGTGGCGCAGCTGCCGGACACGATGTCGGAGCCGGACGTGGTCGACGCCCGGCCCCGCATTTGCGACCTGGGGTTCCTTCGGGAGGCCTATCGCCTGGACGATGGGTCGATCGGCTTCCGATGCCCGTCGGAGCCGGTGAACGTCTATGTGTCGAAAGGGGGCGCATTCGACGACACCCGCGGGCGGAAATGCCTGTGCAATGCGCTTGTGGCGAGCGCCGGCTATCCCCAGGTGCGCGCGGGTAAGTACGTCGAGAAGGGCATCATCACGGCGGGTGACGACCTGCCGGGGGTGACGCGGTTCATCCCGCCCGGCGCCACCGATTACACGGCGGCCGACGTCGTCGCCGCGCTATTGTCGGGCACGCACTGACAGGGTCGGCGCTGCCGTTCGTCACCTCTGGAGAGGAAAGAGCGTCAGATAGGCAGAGGAAAACGACGTGAACGTGCTCGTGACCGGGGCGACCGGCTATGTCGGCGGACGACTCGTGCCGCGTCTGCTCGACGCGGGGCACCAGGTCCGATGCATGGTGCGGGACCCTGCGCGCCTGCAGGGCCGGCCGTGGGTCGGCCGCGTCGAGGTCGTCCGGGGCGACGTGCTGGATGAATCGAGTCTGGCTCCAGCCCTGGCCGGCGTGGAGGTGGCCTACTATCTGGTGCACAGCCTGGGGAGCGGTCACGACTTCCATGCGCGCGACGCGCGGGCCGCCCGCGCGTTCGGGCACGCGGCGCACGGCGCCGGCGTGCGGCGCCTGATCTATCTCGGCGGCCTCGGCGATCCATCGGCCGACCTCTCCGAGCACCTGCGTTCCCGGCAGCAGACCGGCGATGCCCTTCGGGAGGCCGGTGTCCCCGTCACCGAGTTCCGCGCCGCCGTCATCGTCGGCGCCGGGTCGCTCTCGTTCGAGATGATCCGCTACCTCACCGAGCGCGTGCCGATCATGGTGTGTCCCAGCTGGGTCTACACCCGCATCCAGCCCATTGCCGTCGGCGACGTGCTCGACTACCTGGTCGCGGCCCTCGACGTCAGTGCGAGCACGGGCGAGGTGATCGAGATCGGCGGCGAGGATGTCATCACCTACGGCGAGATGATGACGCGCTACGCGCGGTTGCGCGGCCTGCGGCGCCTGCTGGTGCCCGTGCCGGTGCTGACGCCTCGTCTCAGCTCGTACTGGGTGCACCTCGTCACGCCCATTCCCTCGTCCATTGCGCAACCGCTCATCGAAGGGCTGCGCAACGAGGTCATCGTGCGCGTCCCGCGGGCCCGCGCGATGTTCCCCGATATTCGCCCCATCGGCTACGACGCGGCGGTGTCCGCGGCCCTCGAGCACCTCGAGGCCGGATCGGTGGAGACCGCCTGGACCGACGCCCTTGTGACGAGCCAGGGCGACGTTCCCCCCGTCGTGCTCAGCACGCAGGACGGCATGGTGATCGAGCACCGGCAGATCGTGGTCGCGGCCCCGCCGGCCCGCGTCTATCGAGCCTTCATCGGGCTTGGCGGCGATACCGGCTGGCTCTACATGAACTGGGCCTGGCAGGTGCGCGGCCTCATGGATCGGCTCGCGGGCGGCGTCGGGATGCGTCGCGGCCGGCGCGATCCCCAGCACGTGCGCGTCGGCGACGCGCTGGACTTCTGGCGCGTGGAGGCGGTCGAGCCAGACTCGTCGCTCCGCCTGCGCGCCGAGATGAAAGTACCGGGCCGTGCGTGGCTGCAGTTCCAGGCACGCCCGCAGGGCGACGGCCGGACCCTGCTGTCACAGACCGCCTTCTTCGCGCCGCGAGGCCTCTGGGGCCTCATGTATTGGTACGCGCTGTATCCCATGCACCAGCTGATCTTCGGCGGGATGATCCGTCGCGTCGCCAGGAGAGCCACCGCGCCGGAGGGATAATGGCTCGTATGCGATCCGTAATGGTCACCCTCACCAGCCTGCTCGTCCTGACGCTCGTGCCCACTCGGGCGCTGGTCGCGCGCAACGATGCGCAGCCGGGCCAGCAGGGTTCAGCGGGGCCCCAGTGGACGTCGCAGGTGAAGCGCGTGACGCTCGACAACGGCCTGACCGTGCTGATGCTCCAGCGCGGCACGCTGCCCATCGTCTCGGTGCAGGCGCTCTACAGGGTGGGCAGCCGCAACGAGCGGCCGGGCATCACCGGCTCGGCACACTACATCGAGCACATGGCCTTCCGGCGGACCGAGCGCATCAACAAGGGCGATCTCACCAGCCAGGTGCTCCGGTGGGGCGGGCGGTGGAGCGGCTACACCTCGTACGACCAGACGGTCTACAACCAGCACGCGCCGAGCGCGTATCTCGACTGGTTGATCTTCACCGAACGACAGCGGATGCGCCACGTGCTGTTCGACGCCGAGAGCGTGGAACTGGAACGCACCAGCGTCATCTCCGAGCTGCGCCAGTACGAGAACTCCCCCTCGTACACGATGGCCGAGCACCGGTTGCGGCGCGCGGCGATGGTCGCGCACCCCTACGGCTCGCCCATCATGGGTTGGGTTTCGGACCTGCAGACGGTCACACCGGCCGATCTCGAGCGCTTCTATCGCGACTACTACGCGGCCAACAACCTCGTGCTGGCCATCGTCGGGCGGTTCGACGAGGCAGAGGCGCTCGCGCTGGTCCGCAAGCATTTCGACGACGCCCCGGGCGATGGGCGACCGACGCGGCTGGGCACGGTCGAGCCCGAACAGTCGGGGCCGCGCCGCATCGTCCACCGCGGTCCTGGCTCCGCCAGCCACCTCGAACTGCTGGTCCACGCGCCGGCGGTGGGCGACGCCCGTTACCCCGCACTCCTCGTGCTGGACGCGGTGCTCGCCGGCGGCAAGGCCGAAGGCCGCGCGGCGGCGCGATCGGGCAGCCGCCTGCAGCGCGCGCTCGTGGCCACGGGCCTGGCGTACGGCGTCTCGAGCGAGGTGGAGCTCCCGGAGTATCCCGGGCTCCACGCCATCGGCATCAGCGCCGCTCCTGACGCGGACCTCGCGAAGATCGAGGCCGCGCTCGATCGGGCCCTGATCGCGGCAAGCGCGGATGTGACGGACGCCGAAGTGGCGGCCGCCATCCGGCAGGTGTTGTCGGCGTTCGCGCTGCGCGACGACAGCAATCGCGCAATCGCCGACCGACTGGCGCGGTTCGAAGGCATCGGCTCGTACACCCTCCTGCCTCGTATCGTGGACGCGGTCAGCA
>DAIRFN010000330.1:0-5704 GCA_036795065.1 Vicinamibacterales bacterium | reverse complement strand
GTCCCCGGTTTCAACGGGCAGAGCCGGAACGCGACTGACCGGGGACGCTAGAAGCTCCTCCCGACCGCCCGAGCCCGTTCGAGGTAGCGCTGCCTCATCTCATCGTCGACGCCATGGACGGCGTAGAAGAACTCGTGCTCCACCTTCCTGATTCCCGGATACGTCAAGGTGAACTGGTCGATCACCGTGCGCATCGCGTCGCGGAGCCCGGTGTCGTAGGCGCGCTCGTCGAAGATCGTCGTCTGGATGATCAACGCCTTCTCGTGCGTGAGCCGTGGCCGGCGGCCGTTGATGTCACCTCGCCACGCGTCCGCGGTCAGGTCGTAGGCGAAGCCGGGCGTCCAGACGCGATCGAGCCATCCCTTGAGGATGGCCGGAAAGCTCAGGAAGTGCACGGGCGCGACGAATGCCAGCGCCTGGGCCCGCGCCACCTTCTCCTGCTGCTCGAGCACGTCCTTCGGCTGAAAGCGCTCGCGCAGCAGGCGGATGATGCCGCGTGCGTCGCGGTCGCCGATCAGCCGCTTCAGCGCGAGCCGCCGCAGCGGCCCGGCGGCTCCCTCGAGCAGCGACTCCCGCAACCGCATCCTGTCGAGGAGATCGTCCGGGATGCTCTCGGTGAGCCAGCTCGGAGTGTCCCGTTGCCGGAGCACCGGGTCGAACCCGATGGCATACAGGTCGACGACTTCGTTGGAGTGTCCGGCCTCCCGCAGGCCCGCCGTGAAGTGCTCGAGCACCGCATGACAGAACGACTGCGGATTGGGATGCGCGTAAATCGTGAGCACGTGCATGGTGTACCTCTCGGCACGGTGCGTCGCCACCGATTGGCCCGCCCCGTCCGATGATAAGGCCGCTGAACACGCGCGCACCGGGCCATCACGCCCACGGTCCAACTTTCTACTGGTAACCCCTGTGGCCGTGGCGTCAGGATGGTAGCCATGACCTCCCAGACGGCCACGCCCATGCCTGCGACTCTCGGCACTACCGCCGCCGGTCCGCTGGAAGAAACCATCACGCTCAGCCAGGCGAAGACACTCATCAAGTGCATGGCCCAGGAGCAGAGCTTCCTGCTGCTCTCACCGCCCGGGGTCGGCAAGTCGGAGATGGTCTACCAGGCGGCGGCCGAGGCCGGTCTTCCGTGCCGGTCGCTGCTCGGCACGCAGATCGCGCCCGAAGACGTCAGCGGGATTCCGCGGATCGTGGGGGAGCGGTCGGTATTCTGCCCGCCACGCGTCCTGCTGCCGGAGCACCCCGAGCCGTTCTGCCTGTTCCTGGACGAGTTGCCCGCGTGCGCGCCGGACGTGCAGAAGGCGTTCTACTCGCTCCTGCTCGAGCGGCGGCTCGGCGAGCATTCGCTGCCGCCTGGCACATGGGTGGTGGCGGCCGGGAACCGCGTGCAGGATCGCGCGCTGGTGCGCGCGCTGAGCTCGGCGCTGGTCAACCGCGTGAGCATCCTGAACGTGCGTGTCGACGTGCAGGAATGGCTCGACTGGGCCACGGCCAACGGTGTGCGCGCCGACGTGCTGAACTTCATCTCCTACATGCCGGATGCCCTGATGCGCCCGGTGCCGGCCGACCCGCAGCCGTTCTCGACGCCACGCGCCTGGACGCTTCTGTCGCGCGGGCTCGACCTGGGGGAGGCCGCCGGCATCCTCACGCCCGAGTTGAGGCGGGCGCTGGCGTTCGGGCGCGTGTCGGCCGAGGACGCCGCGGTGTTCTGCGCGCTGGCCGAAGAGTCCATTCAGCGCATGCAGCCGCTCACGCACTACATCGAACACCCTTCGAGCCTGCCGTCGGGCGACGCGGCGCGATGGTTCATCCTGAACTGCATCCGCCAGCACGTGCGTGATGGCCGCCTCCAGGGCCTGCCACCGGACACGGTCAATCGCTTCCTGGCCAGCCTGCCGCCCGAGCATCAGCTCACGCTCGTCGCGGATCTCGTCGGCCACTGGAGCGAGCTCGGCGCCGACCCCGCCATGCTGGCGCTCCTCAAGCAGGTGACCCGCCTGTGACGCCGATCTCGACCCCCGAGGCGCCGCGGGCGCCCGGCGCCGATCAGCATCAGTTGCAGCGTGTCCAGCGCGGTCTCCGGCTGCTGACCGTGCCGCTCCCGTACCTCTCCGGGCTTGCCGCCAGGGTCCGCGTCTCTCTCGACGACCGCGTGCCCACCATGGGCGTGTTCGCCTCCGGGCGCCTCGTCGTCAATCCGGCCTTCACCGAGCGGCTCAAGGAGAACGATCTGATCTTCGTGCTGGCGCACGAGCTGCTGCACCTCGCGCTCAGGACGCACGATCGCGCGCGCGGCAGCCACCACCTCGAGTTCAACTACGCGCACGACTACATCATCAACGACATCCTCCGCATCGAGCTGGGCGTCGAGCGCGTGCCGGCCGATGGGCTCGACCTGCCTGGCGCGAGCAAGCGGTCGGCCGAGGAGATCGTCCTCGAGATGCGCCGCAACGCCGCCGACATGCCCTCGAAGACGTCGGTCTTCGAGGGGCAGGAGACGACCATTGGCCGCGTGTTCGGTCCGCGCGGCCGGGGCCACGCGGGCGCTGAAGGCGACGAACGGGCCGACGCGGGCGATGTGCTCGACACCCAGCGCGAGAAGGAGATGTTCCCCGACGACGTCGCGGCCCAGGCGGAAGAGGCCGCGAGGATCAGGGAAGCGGCGTCGGCAGGGCTCGCGATGGCCAGGGCCGTCGGCGCGCTCCGGGGCCTTCGGGGCGACGCCCCCGGCGCGGTGTCCCAGGTGGTCACGGCGCTTCGCGGCATCTATCGCACGCCGTGGGAGGTCGCGCTGCAGCGCTGGATGGAATCGGTGGCGCCGGGGGAGCGCACGTTCGTGCGCCCGTCACGACGCGGCGCGGACCGTGACGATGTCGTCCTGCCCGGACGGCGGCGCGAAGGCTGGATGCTGAACGTTGTCGTCGACACCAGCGGATCGATGGCCGAGGAGATCCCGCGCGCGCTCGGCGCCATCGCCGACTTCTGCGACGCGGTGGCCGTGGACCAGGTCCGGCTGCTCCAGTGCGACGTGACGGTCACGAGCGACGAGCTGCTGTCGCCCACGGAGCTGGCGGAGTATCAAATCACCGGCTACGGTGGAAGCGATCTCACTCCTGCCATGGAGCGGCTGGCCGCCGACCCGCAGGTGCGGGCCGCCGCCATCATCACGGATGGTGAGATCGAGTACCCGAAGGAGGCCATGCCGTACTCCGTCCTGTGGGTGCTGCCCCCCGGACGATCGGCCGCCTTCCAGCCACCGTACGGCCGGGTGGTCGTCATGGACACGGAGCAGGAAGCGCGATGAAGGTCATCCAGGAACTGGTGGCGCACTTCGAGCGCCAGAACAAGCTGTCGCCCGACGAGATCAGGGCCCTGCTCGATCAGGGCTTTCTCGCCGCCGCCGCGCCGTCGCGGATCCAGGATCTGTGCGACACGCCGGGCACCACCTTCTACTTTCGTGTGACCGGCGCCACCGACGGGTCGCTGTGGGGCACGGACATCTACACGGGCGACTCGGTGCTGGCCACGGCGGCCGTGCATGCGGGCGCTGTGAAGGCCGGCGAAACCGCGGTGGTTCGCGTGACGGTGATGCCGCCGCTTGCCGCCTACCAGGGCTCCGTCCGCAACGGCGTGACGAGTCACGACTACGGCCGCTACGGCACCGCCTACCGCGTGGACCGCGTCTAGCCGGCGGCCGTCCCCGCCTGCGAGGGCCGCGGAGGGATGGCCCGCCTCAGCGCCAGATCGCGCGGGTCGTCCACCACGCTCCGCATGCGATTGGTCACGTAGGCGTAGGCGAGGCCGGCCTCCGGATCGGCATACGCCAGCGAGCCACCCGCGCCAGGCGAGCCGTACGCGCCCGCATGACCGAAGCGCCAGTTCGGGCAGTTCTTCATGAAGCCGAGGGAGTACTCGACCTCGCCCTTGAGCGCCTCGTCGTAGAAGCCGTTCGTGGAGGGAATGGCCGGCGCGCGGAGCGCCTCCAGCGTCTCCGGCCGCAGGCCCAGCTCTCGGCCACCGGTCGCGAAGACGCTGTACGCGCGCGCCATGGCCCGGGCCGTGCCGACCCCGCCACCGGATGGCACCTCGAGGTTGCGCGCGTAGACGCGTGCCTCGTCGATGTACACCCGGTCGCCCGGATTGACCATCAGCGCCCTGAAGATGTGCGAGCGCGGGTTCATCGCCGCGAGCATCAGGGGCACCGGCATCCCCCGCAGCATCGTGAACAGGTTGGTGTCGAGTACCGCGAGCCGCGCGTCCGGGATCGGCTCCGGGAGGCCGATGTAGAAGTCCAGTCCCAGCGGTGACGCGATCTCTTCCTGGAAGAACTGCCCGAGGCTGCGGTGTTTCGGGTCCACGCGGCGCAGCAGCTCGCCTTCGTAGAAGCCCAGCGTGATGGCGTGGTAGGCCTGCCGGCTCCCCGGTTCCCACTCCGGCTTCTGGCGGGCGAGGACGACCGCCAGCTGGTCGAGGTCCGCGACCACCGCCTTGTCCACCGGCTCGCCGAAGGCGAAGAGGCCCGCCTGGTGGGCGAGCAGCTGCCGGACGGTGACCTGCTCCTTCCCCTGCTGGGCGAACTCCGGCCAGTACGTGCACACGCGCTCGTCGTAATCCAGCCAGCCGCGCGAGTGGGCCAGCGCGAGGGTCATCGCCGCAAGGCCCTTGGTAGCCGAGTGGACGAGGACCATCGTGTCCTCTTCCCACGGCTCGCCCGTGGCCTTGTTGCGGATCCCGCCCCAGAGGTCCACCACCTTCTCGCCGTGCCGGTAGATGCAGCACGCGGCGCCCAGCTCGTGGCGGCGGGTGAAGTTCTCGGAGAATGCCTCGCGCACGGCCTCGAAGCCGGCACCCGCGAAGCCGTGGATGGTGGCATGCCTCTCGTCGCGCGTCTGCATGGCCCTCTCGCCCGCATCGTACCCCCAACGCGAGGCCCACTGTCCTCCCCAGTCCGGATTACGCGATCCGGCACCGAAACCGGGCCGCCCGGCCGACGGTGGCCACGGGCATGGTGTCCCGCGCGCGGCGGAGTGGTTCCGGTCGCTCGGGCGCGAGCCTGGCTCATCGCCTGGCGGTCGCACGCCGGGACGAATCGGGCTAGCATCGTGTGAGGCGGACGTCCGGCTGAGCAACGGCCAGGGCCGCATCAGGCTCGAGGAGCGACGATGACCAGGCTGACGTTTTCGACCACGATCAACGCCCCGAAGGATGTCGTCTGGCGCACGATGCTCGAGGACGAGACCTACCGCCGGTGGACCAGCGCGTTCCAGGAGGGCTCGTACGCGGTGACCGACTGGAAACCGGGCAGCAAGGCGCTCTTCCTCGCGCCGGACGGCAGCGGCATGGTGAGCCGCATCGCCGAGCACCGGCCCAACGAGTACCTCTCGCTCGAGCACATCGGCATCGTGAAGAACGGCGTCGAGGACACCACGAGCACCGAGGTGCTGAAGTGGGCTGGCGCGCGCGAGAACTACACGCTGCGCGAGAACGGCGGCCACGTGGTGCTCACCATCGACATGGACACCGCCGAAGAGCAGCAGCCGATGTTCGAGGCCATCTGGCCGAAGGCGCTGGCGGCCCTGAAAGACCTGGCCGAGCGCCGCGCGGCGGATCGTCGCTAGCGCAGTCGGAAGGCCACGGCGCCGGCGCGGAAGGCCGCGAAGTATACTGCCGCACGCTTGGTTTTCGGTCGGGTATCCAC
>DAIRFN010000069.1:9756-18995 GCA_036795065.1 Vicinamibacterales bacterium | reverse complement strand
TCTGGCGATAGAACTGCCAGTTGTCGTCCCAGCCGTGATGCGAGTGCCACGCGATTGGCCACTTCACGCCGCCGAAGGTCATCTGCTCGGTGGACTCGTGCTCGATGTTGAAGTCGCCCAGCGCCGGCTCGTTCACCGTGGTTTTGATACGGGTGATCTGGTTCTTCGAGTTGATGGTGGCGTCCACGCGGTACTTGCCGAGCATGGTGATGGCCACCACGTGCACCTTCTCCGGCGAGACGACGTTGCCGTCGCGGCCCTTTTCGAGCTGCTCCCACCGCCACAGCGCGACGGGATTGGCGCCGGGTAGCCGCGCGGCCTTGAGGAAGCCCGGCGGATTGAGCCAGAGATCCAGTTGATAGAGCTCCGCCAGTTCGGGCGGCACGGCCACCGGCGGACCGTCGCCGTCGATGTGCCACGCGTGCCGGCCGTTGACGATGTGCGTCTGTCGCAGGGCCTTCTGGATGGGCGTGCCGTCCTGCCATCCCAGACCGTACTTCCACGACGCGGGGTTCAGGCCCGGCTTGCGGTCGAAGGTCTCGACGCTGGTGCCGGCCTCCCAGTTGATGGTACGGGTGTAGTTGGCCAGCGCATCGATGCGCGGCCAGTCGATGTTGACGGCGTTCTCGAACGTCTGTCCGACCGCGGCGCCGTAGCCGGTGCCCGAGAACGTGATGCAGGTGAGGTTGGCTTCGCCAATCTCGAGTGCGGCGGCCGCCAGCAGGGGTGCAGGGTCCACGTAGCCCGGCGGGAACGGCTGTGCGGGCATCTGGACGCCGACGAGGATCACGCAGCGCGCGGCAGCCGACAGCTTCGCTTCATGTGAGGCTCCGGATTGTGACGGGAGTGTAGTCCGGCTACCTGGCCGCACGCATCCTGGTGGTGGCGTCGGTCAGGGCTGCGAGGGCCTGGGCGCCCAGGATCGTGGCCAGGCGGTCCTGCGCCCGTCGCCAGCCCGCACGAGCGCCGTCCAGCTGCCGGCGACCCTCGCGAGTGATCCGGTAGATCCGCTGGCGCCGGTCGGTCCCGGCCCGCCGCACCACCCAGCCCCGCCGCTCCAGCACGCCCACCACCCGCGTCATCGTCGTGCTATCCATCCCGAACCCGCGCGCGAGCCGGCCGTGCGTGGCCTCGCCGAGCCTGTTGAGCGCGCTCAGCACGCCGAATTGCGTGACCTCGAGCTCCGAGTCGCGAAGCTCCGCATCGTAGAGCCGGGTGACCAGGCGCGAGAGGCGCCTGATGTTCGCGCACGCGCACGGCAGAGGCAGCAGGTCGCCCGAGTCCGGAAGCGCGTTCGATGCGCAGCGAGATGGAGTTTTATGAGTCCTTGACATGGGCAGATGGATGCATATACATGTATCAGGCGCGCCGGACGGCGGTCAACAAGGTGCAGTAAGGGCGCCATCAGTGACAGGAGAATCCGGTGATGAGAAGCATCGTGCTCGTACTGCTCGGAGTCGCCTCCCTCGGCCTCGCCACGAGCGGCGCCGGCTTCGCCCAGGACCACGCGGGCCACGGCGCGCCGGCCGACAGGCTTGGAAACGTCACCTTCCCGAACACGTGCGCCGAGGCCGTGAAGCCGCAGGTGAACCGCGGCGTCGCGCTGCTGCACTCGTTCTGGTTCGACGAGGCGATCCGCACCTTCAACGACGTCGCCGCGAAGGACCCGACGTGTGGCATCTCACAGTGGGGCGTCGCGCTCGCGATGTGGGGCAACGTGCTCGCCACCGGCCCACAACTGCCAGGAATCACGAACGCGCTCGCCGCGATCGAGAAGGGACGCCAGATGGGCACCGGTTCCCAGCGCGAGCGCGATTACCTCGAGGCGGTCACCGCGTTCTACAACGGCGCGCCCGAGAAGGACGCGCGCACACGCAAGGTGGCGTATGAAAAGGCGATGGAGCGGCTCGCGACGAAGTATCCGGACGACAGCGAGGCCACCATCTTCTACGCGATGGCGCTGTCCGGTACGCAGTCGCCCGCCGACAAGAGCTACGCGAACCTCCTGAAGGCCGCGACCCTGCTCGACCCGCTCTTCGCGAAGATGCCGGATCATCCCGGCCTGGCGCACTACATCATCCACGCCTACGATGTGCCGCCGCTGGCCCCGCGCGCGCTGGAGGCCGCACGCGCCTACGCGAAGATTGCGCCCGACGCGCCGCACGCGCTCCACATGCCCTCGCATACGTTCACGCGGCTCGGCTACTGGGACGAGTCGATCGAGACGAACATCGCCTCCGCTGCGGCCGCGCGCAAGGCGAAGTCGCTGGGCGACGAGCTGCACGCCTACGACTACCTGGCCTACGCCTACCTGCAGAGCGGACGGGACGCCGACGCGAAGCGCGTGATCGGCGCGGCACAGGAAGTGGCCGCCAGGGCCGCGCCCACCGGGATGGGGCAGGGCAACCTGCCCGCGCCTCCTGGCGGCGGGGCCGGTGCCTACGCACTGACGGCGATGCCCGCGCGCTACGCCCTCGAACGCGGCCAGTGGGCCGAGGCTGCCGCGCTGACGGACGTGCCCGGTGCACCGCCCACCATCCAGGCGATGACGTACTTCGCGCGTGGCCTGGGCCTGGCCCGGGGCGGCGGTGACGTGGCGAGGGCTCGCGCCGAAGTGGACAGACTCGCCGCCGCGCACAAGGCCGCGACCGCGGCCAACCAGACCTACGACGCCGAGCAGATCGACATCCTGAAGCGGTCCGTGTCGGCCTGGATTGCATTCGCGGAAGGGAACAAGGACGCGGCACTGGTCCAGATGCAGGAGGCCGCAGCGATGCAGGACAAGACCGAGAAGTCCGCCGTCTCGCCCGGCCCCATCGCACCGGCGCGCGAGCTCTACGCCGAGATGCTGCTCGAGGCGAAGAAGCTGCCCGAGGCGCTGGCCGCCTTTGAGGCGTCCGCGAAGCAGGAGCCGCGCCGGTTCCGCGGCGTCTACGGGGCGGCCAGGACCGCGAAGATGCTGAACGACCCGCGCGCGGCGAAGTACTACGCCGAGCTGCTGGAGATTGCCGCGAAGGCGGACACGCCAGGCCGGCCCGAACTCGCGGAGGCCCGCTCGAGCGGCGCGGCCAGATAGGAAGATCGGAGCGCTGAACAAAACGGACCGGGACGCGGCGATTCCCCGCCATCCCGGTCCTGCGCCTCTCGCGGTCGATACTCGCGAGAGATCGTGTCGCTCGGCAGCTCTGCTAGAACCGCCACGGGAGCCGGCCCGTGCCCCCTCGCCGATCCCCTCGTGACTCGCGGAAGCCCGCGTCGTAGCCGGCCTCGAAGCCGTCGCGGTAGACCAGCTTGTACTGATCCTTCGAGCCGTAGCGACGGTCGTAGCCGCGGTCGGCGGAACGGTAGCGGCTGTGACGCACCGGATCGTACGAGTCACGATCGCGCGCGTCCTCGTGGCCCTTCTCGAGACCATCGCGGTAGCCGTTCTGGTACGGCGCGGAGTTCACGCCGTACCCGCCCCCGCCCGGATACTGGTTGTCGTACGGGCCCCGCCGCGAGTTGTCCGGGTAGCGGTCGCGGTCCGGATAGCGATCGGGGTAGCGATCCGGATAACCCGCGCCGCTCCGCGTGCCGTAGATGATCCGCGCGTTGCGGTCACGCGAGGCGATGCGTTCCGCCTCACGGCAGCTCATCGGCCCCGGCTGCCGCCCCGGCGGACGACCGTCGTACCACACGCGACATTCGCCCGCGGGCGGCATGTGTCCCGGTGGGATGCCCTGGGCGCGGTTATCTCCGCCCCATCCGCCGCGCCCCTGCGCGCCCAGCGGAACGGTCAACACTCCCATCATGACGACTGCGGTGGCGATCTTGCGCATGTCCTGCTCCCCCTGCGCAAAGACAGAGCAAGAACTGGACCAGCGTGGATCGTCCCCGCGAACGGGCAGCCATCCCTCCGGCGGCCCTGCCACTCAGAAGCGCTGGTCGTCCGCCGATGGCCCGTAGAGCGCCGGGACCTTTGCGCCCATCAGCCGCAGGTACACCGTCATCTGTCCGCGATGATGCGCCCAGTGCGCGATGGTGTCCTGGATGAACTCGTGGCGCGTCGCGTCGGCCACGACCTTCCCGGCCGCCAGCAGCTGCCAGTGGGTCTTCAGGTGCTCCTCTGTGGTGCCCCGCAGCGCTGCACGCCCCTCGTCCGCGGCCTTGTCGAGCGCCGTGATGAACTCGGCGCTGGTCTTGCTCTGGGGCGGCCGAAACTGCTGGCCCTCCTTTGGCGCAATGTCGAGCTCGTCCATGTTCACCATCATCGCCATCCACGACGGCATCGTCGCCACCATGTCGCACAAGTAGCCAAAGGCCATCGACTTGTCGTGAGGCTTCCAATCGCGCTTGCCTTCCGGCACCTGCTCGAGGGCGCGGCGGCTGCGCTCCACCTCGCGATCGAGCGCAGACAGGAACAGCTCGTTCATCTTCATTGTTCACCTCCCACGATCCAGCGGTGGGGGCACCACTTTGAACCTCGAACCGGTAACCGTCCAGCGTGTCCGCGCGCTATGCGAGCGCCGCCTTGTACAGCGCGAGGAGCTTCGCCCACGCGCGCTCCGCATCCGGCTTGTTGTAGATGGGCTTCCCCTGCTCGGCCGGCATGTCGGGCACGCACCAGCCGTGCAGGCTCTGGTAGACCTCCACCTCCGCGGGCACCTTCGCGTCGGCGAAGGCCTTCTTCAGCACGTCCTTCGCCTCCGGCTGCCGCGCATCGTCGTTGGAGGCGACCGCGACGAGGAGGCGCGCCTTCATCTTCGGGATCATCGTGTGCGGGCTGTCGGGCGCCTGGGTCACCAGGCCGCCGCCATGGAACGACGCGCCGGCGCCCACGCGATCGGGCACGGCCGCCGCGGTGCGGAACGTCAGCGGGCCGCCCATGCAGTAGCCCTGCACGCCCACCTTCTTCGTCCGGTCCACCGGCTTCTGCGTGTCGAGCCATGCGACGTAGGCGGTGGCATCGCGCTCGGCCGCGCCGGATGCGTTGATCCCGCCCATCAGCTTGCGCAGCTCCGCCATGTTCTCGGCATTCTGGAAGCTGAAGCCCTCCATCTTGATCCCCGGCGCCTTCGTGACGCGGTAGTAGGGGTTCGGCACCAGCACCGCGTAGCCGTCCGCGGCCAGGCGCTTGCCCATGTCGCGCATGGCGGGACGCAGGCCGAAGGCGTCAGGCCAGATGATCACCGCCGGGTGGCTGCCGCTGGCAGGGTGGATGAACGCCGCGTCGCAGGTGCCGTCCGGTGTCTTGACATCGACGTTGGTTTCCACCACCGACCCTTGTGCGCCAGCCGCGGAGCCGGCCGCCGCGGCCAGGCCCGCCGCCACCGACATCGCCACGAAGTCGCGCCGCGTGAGCTCTTCTCTCTGATTGTCATCCGGCATGGTCGTTCCCCCCGTTAGCAGGCCATAGTATTCCAATGCCGAAGCTCTACGACGCCCTGGCCGAGTGGTGGCCCCTGCTGTCCCCGCCCTCCGAGTACACCGAGGAAGCGGCCGTCTGGCACCGGTGCCTGGTCGAGGCCGGTGACGCGCCCGCGCGCACGCTGCTCGAGCTGGGTTCGGGCGGCGGCAACAACGCGTCGCACCTGAAACAGCACTTCGACATGACGCTGGTGGATCTCTCGGCCGGCATGCAGG
This sequence comes from Vicinamibacterales bacterium, assembly GCA_036795065.1. GTDB lineage: Bacteria > Acidobacteriota > Vicinamibacteria > Vicinamibacterales > UBA2999 > VFZN01. Next base: position 13,373 of record DAIRFN010000069.1, on the reverse strand, counting down.
CGCACAGCCGGCGCATCAACCCCGAGTGCGCGCATCACCTGGGCGACATGCGCACGGTCCGCCTCGGGCGGACTTTCGACCGTGTCTTCATCCACGACGCCGTCTGCTACATGACCTCGCACGACGACCTGCGGCGTGCGCTCGAGACGGCCTTCGTTCACGTGCGCCCCGGTGGCGGCGTGGTGGTGGCGCCCGACTTCGTGCGCGAGACGTTCCGGCCGGGAACGGAACATGGCGGGCACGACGGGGAGGGGCGCGGGCTGCGCTACCTGGAATGGACGTGGGATCCAGACCCGTCAGACAGCACCTGCATCGCGGACTACGCTTACATGCTGCGCGACGTGGACGGGAGCGTCAGCGTGGAGCATGACCGGCACATCGAGGGCCTCTTCGGCCGCGACGAGTGGCGGCAGGTGTTCGGCGAGCTGGGCTTCGACGCGCGCTCCGTCACGGTGGACCTTGGCGAGCACACGCTGGTCGAGATCTTCATCGCGCGTCGCCCAACCGCGCCGCCTTCAGCGTGAGATAGTCGCGCTCGGGCACGCTCGCCGTCTTGCCCGCCGCCACCAGGTAGTGACGCACCGCGCTCGTGCGGTCGCCCAGCTTCTCGAGGAGGTGCCCGCGCACGGCGTCCAGGCGGTAGTGCCCGGCGATCCGCTCGTCCGCGTCCAGCGCGTTCAACAGCTCGAGGCCGGCGGACGGTCCGTGCACCATCGCCGTGGCAATCGCATCGTTGAGCGCGACCACCGGGTTGTCGGCCATACGCTTCAGCACGCCGTACAACGCCAGGATCTGCGGCCAGTCGGTGTCGGCGGCGGTCGGCGCCTCGTCGTGCAGCGCCGCGATGGCGGCCTGCAGCTGATACGGACCGGCCGCGCCCCTGGACAGCGCGGCGGACACCAGCGCCGTGCCCACCGCGATCTCGTCGCGATTCCACAGGGACCGATCCTGCTCGTCCAGCGGGATGAGCTCGCCCTGTGGCCCGGTGCGGGCGTGGCGGCGCGCGTCGGTCAGCAGCATCAGGGCCAGCAGGCCCGCCACCTCCGCTTCGTTGGGCAGCAGCGCGTGCACCGCGCGCGTCAGGCGGATGGCCTCCACCGCCAGGTCGCGCCGCTGCAGCGTGGCGCCTCCGCTGCTGGCGTAGCCCTCGTTGAAGATCAGATAGAGGACGTGGAGGACCGCGCCCAGCCGCTGGTTGCGCTCGGCCGTATCGGGCAGCTCGAACGGCACGCCCGAGGTCTTGATCTTCTGTTTCGCCCGGCTGATCCGCTGCGCCATCGTCGCCTCGGGGACGAGGTAGGCGCGGGCGATCTCCGTGGTGGTGAGTCCGCCCACTGCCCGCAGCGTGAGCGCGATGGCCGACGGGGAGGTCAGCGCCGGGTGGCAGCACATGAAGAGCAGCACCAGGGTGTCGTCCTGGCTAGCCAGGTCTGCGGGGCTCGCCTCGCCGTCGCACGAGGTGAATGCGCCGAGCGAAGGCGGGTCGAGTCGAGGCGGCTCGGGAACCATCGACACCACGATGAACTCGCGGCGCTTGCGCGCCAGCTCCGCCCGGTGGTGATCCGACATGCGCCGAAGCGCCACGTGGATGAGCCACCCGCGCGGGTTGTCGGGCAGGCCGTCCTTCGGCCACTGCAGGGTGGCGGCCACCAGCGCCTCCTGCACCGCGTCTTCCGCGGCCGCGAAGTCCCCGTAGCGCCGGACGACGGCGCCGAGGACCTGCGGCGCAAGATCGCGCAGCAGGTCCTCCCAGGGAAACGCGACGGAATCGGTCACGCGATCAGGCTTCCACCGGCGGCGCGCTCATCACCTGGCGCACCTCGATGGGCATGTTCAGCGATACGCCGCCCTTGCCCGGCGCGGCCGACGCGCGCCCCGCGATCTCGTAGGCCTGTTCGGGGCTCTCGACGTCGACGATCCAGTAACCCGCCAGGAACTCCTTCGCCTCGGCAAACGGCCCGTCGGTCACCGCCGGCGATCCGTTGCCCTGCGCGCGCACCACGCGCGCCTCCTCCGGCCCGGCCAGCCCCTCGGCCCCCACCAGTACGCCCGACGCGGACAGGTCCTGGCTGAACTGCTTCATGAACCCGATGTGGGCCTTGATGTCGTCCATGGGCCAGGAGCCAATTCCCGCGTCGGTCCACCCCGCCTTCGGCGCGTGCATCATCAGCATGAACTTCATCGTCTGGTCCTCTCGCTTCGCGCGCCCGATTGGCGCGTTCATGGGTAAGTCGGAGCACGCGGCGGGTTCTCGACATCCCCGGACCGACATTCCAACAGACGGCGATCTTACTTACTGCGGGACTGGTCCGCTCAGCAGTTCTCGCAGCACACCTCGGGGGCGGCCACGAGCGGAGAGCTCCGCAGGATCCGGTACTGCCCGAGCTCCCGCGACAGGGGCCGCACCACCTGGTCGGACTCGTCGCTGAACAGGATGAAGCGGTCGTATCGGGGCATCATCTCCACGGCCAGCACGCTCAGGGGCGTGTCGGCTGGAAGGTCGAACAGCTCGAGGAAGTGCCGGATCTCGTGCTCGCTCCACCTGAACCGGCCCGTCGCCGCGTGATCCAGGTTCAGGGCCAGGCTGTTGAAGGCCTTGATCGGCATCTCGGCGCGTTCGGCCAGGAAGGTACGGACATCGATCTGCCGGTCCTTCGCGAGCTCGAGCCGGCCCTCAGCCAACAACAGGTTCCGCGCCTCGCGCGCATCGGCCTGGTGCACCTGCGCGTAGAGCATGCACCACAGCTCGGTCTTCGGCGGCCGGCTGGTGACGTTTCGGCCCTCGAAGACGGCCACCGCGTGCGGCGCCGTCACCGTCATCCCGCCAGGCGTCCGTTCGACCAGGACCTTCAGCGGCGGGGCGGGGTGCTGCACGCCGCTCAGCCGCAGGGGATGTCCGAAGCGGCCCTGCGCCGTGCACCAGATACGCGCGGTATGGCCGACCCGGAACTCGTAGGTGAAGAAGCCGAAGAGCTCCGGCGACTCGGCGTGGAGGCCCGGCGGGAGCGGCAGCAGGAAGTGCGTCGGCGTCACCTGCACGAGGGGCGTGGATGGATCGGCCGTCTCCGGCACCATCGGCTGCATGGCGTCGAGGCCCGCGTTGTCGTTGCCGTGCCCGACGGTGATGACACGCACGAGCTCGGGGTCGATCGCCAGCGGTGGGTCGTCCTGCCGCACCAGCACCTGGTCGGGATTGGGGAAGGCCAGCAGCGGATCCGGCGCATAGGCCAGCACGCGGGCGAAGATCGCGTCGTTCGGATCCTTCACGGGCTCGTCGAACTCCAGCCACAGGCAGCGCTCGCGCACCGCGGTGGCTGAGTACTCGTGATCGCGGACGTAGGGCGAGAGCGCGTAGCCGGCGCCTACGATATTCGGTACCTGCGCGGGCACCGTGGTGGCCGGCAGCGGCATCGACGAGGTCCAGGCCTCGCGCTCCGACACCTCGGGTGGCACGCTGGCGATGAAGCGCGGCGTGGCGATGTACGACACGTCGATCGTGTTCGGGAAGGGGTTGGCCGCGGTCGCGGGGTGGCCGAGGTCCTTCTTCGGCTCGACCGCGTCCAGGAACAGGACGCGCGTGGTGCTCCGGTCCGGTTCGTCGGTGGCCAGCAGGCTCG
>DAIRFN010000069.1:2320-9656 GCA_036795065.1 Vicinamibacterales bacterium | reverse complement strand
AGGAACAGGACGCGCGTGGTGCTCCGGTCCGGTTCGTCGGTGGCCAGCAGGCTCGCCGTCCGCGGACACTCGACGTAGCCCACGATGCCCTCTTCGTGGGTGGCAGGCTCGCCCGTGAAGTGACGGCTCCGCCACACCTCGATGCTTTCGAGGGCGAGGCCGTCCCACGTCCAGTCGCGCCCGATGTCCAGCGTCACCGCCACCAGCCAGTGATCGATGAGGTCGTCCTCGGTGGCGAAGGTCAGCGACGAGTGGTCGGGCGCCAGGGTGTGACGGATTCGATTGCTGCACCCGAAGTGGATGCGGCGGCCGGGCCTGCCAATCAGCGTCAGGCCCTTGAAATCCAGGTCGAGCTCGGCGGCCAGCCGCGCTATCAACGTGCTCTGCGAGCGCTCGGCGCCCGCCACCAGGGTGGCCACGAGCGTGTCGGGGTTGTTCACCGGGCGCTCGTCGGGGCGCAAGTACAGCCCGCGCAGCTGGCGGGATTCGAGACTCTCCAGGAAGAACGTCGTCTCGTCCTCCGCGTCCTCTCGCACGAAGAACTGCAGGGGCTCGCCGACGCGCCTGGTCTCCTCGCCGAAGCGGGTCTTGCCCCACCCGAAATACTCGGGCAGCGCGGGCTTGTCCGAGCACAGCGGGTACAACGTGATGCGAATGTCGCGCGACCGCGGCAGCACCAGGGTGTCGCCCTGGTCGATGTCGATCTTCGACAGGCCGAGGTCACCGAGCGTGTTCTCGTTGCCGAAGTCGATGACGTTGGCGTTCCGGTATTCCAGCTCGAGCTCGAAGGGCTCGGCGGGATCGGGATCGAACGCGCGCGTCGTGGTGTAGAGCGGGATGAACGGCTCGCGCGACGAGGCCGAGGCGCCGTTGTCCATCGCCAGCGTGCGCACTTCGACGACCACCAGCAAGCGGTCCACGTCCGGATCGAAGGACCCGACGCCGCGGTACTCGTTGATGTGCTGGCCGGGAGGCTTTGCCTGGTGCAATGCGTCGGCATCATCGCGCAGCAGCTGGAACGCCATCGCCGTGTCGAGCTCGGTGAAGAGCAGCGCGGGATAGCCCAGGCGCGGGCGCGCGATCTGGAACAGGTGGCCCTGGTAGAGATGCGCGGAACCTGCCTCGCTGGCCGGCTGCGGCGCCTCGGGCGTCAGCGCGACGGCCTTGGGCGCAACGTACCTGTGGAAGATCAGCGAGGCGCTCGGGGCCGGGGCATCGTTCAGCTCCGTATCGGTCTCGACCGGGCCGCCGCCGGTCAGGTCCGCCAGGCGCACGCGGAACTGGTACTCGTGCCCGTACTTGAGCTCGCAGTCTTCCGGGAGCATCGCTTCGTACAGACCACCAACCTGCTGCGGGTTCGCGGGAATGGTCGGACTGTGGAACGTGCCAGGTGCGGCCAGGGCACCCGACTTGTCCAGCTCGGCGGCACGCCCGTCCGGCAGCGATAACGAGGCGCCATACCACTGCGTGAAGTAGCTGGGTAGCCAGTACGTCGCGCCGAGATCGCCGTTCACGGTGGACGGGAACACCTGGACGCGGGGCTCGAGCTCGGTCCTGCCATGCGCGATCTGCTCACCGGCGAGCGTGAGCGCGGCCCTGCTCCGGTTGCGGACGAGGGAATGCCACGCCGCGTCGCCCGCCTCGCGCACGTCCACGCGATAAGAGAAGACGCCGAGCGGCGCCTCGATGCGCTTGCCCGGGGTCGCTGGATCCGCCAGCAGCTGCCGGTTCTGCCAGATGAGGATCTGCTCGTCGTCCCACGCCAGGCGCACGCCGACGTCCTTCTGGACGTGCATGCCGTCGAAGGACTCGCTCAGCAGGTTCGAGCTCACGGGCTGTGTCGCGTGCACCACCTTCGCGAACCCGTCGTCATAGTCGGCGGCTTCGATCTTGAGCGTGTCGAAGTTGCCGGTGGGCTGCGCCGGCCCCGGGACCACCGGGAAGAGCACGGCGCCGAAGAGCGGGCGCGGCTGCTCGATCGCCGGGATGCGCGCGGCGTAGAGCCGCAGCTCGGTGTCGGCGTTGACGATGTCGAAGCCGGCGAGGGCCGACGTGAGGCGGCACCAGACCCAGCCTCCGTCCCTGAAGAAGTCGGCGTCCTGCAGGTCGATGCGCAGCGGGTGGACCAGGCCGATGCGTGCGGCCAGCAGCGGCTGGCGCAGGCAGAAGGCGATGACCCGTCCCCACGTGACGTCGTTGCCCGACTGCTGGAACGCGGGATTCGGCTTCGACGAGCGCTTGATGGCGCAGTGATAGCTGTCGTCGGTCTTCGCGAACGGCGTCCGCGGCGTGGTGAAGTTGAAGGCCGTGCGGTACGACACGGGCAGGTACTTGCGGATGCCGTCCGCATCGGCGGCGGCCGCCGGCGCGCCCTGGCCGGCGGGCACCACGGTGAACTGCGACTTCAGCCCCTCGAACAGCGCGGGCAGACCCGGCGGGAAGGCGGCGTCGGTGGGGAAGGGCTCGAGCGTGGCGCCGTGAGCGGCCAGCACCGTCGGGTCCGAGAAGGGATATCCCGCAAGCCCGCGGATGGCCTGCACCTCGAGCGCCAGCTCGGCGGACAGGAACGACGGGAGCTGCACCGTCGTGCCCGGATTCTGCTGGCTCGGGAACGGCGCCAGCGTGTTCAGCAGCCGCTCGGTGGGCAGCACCAGCACGCGCAGATCGAGCGTGGCGCCGTCGATGCGCTGCGGGAAGGTGAGGATGCGGAGCTTCTCGATGGCCAGTGGCATGGGTGGTCTCCAGACAGCGCGTCAGGCGATCTGCCGCTGCTCTTCCCAGTGCTCGGTCACGTTGATGTCGATGACCCAGAGCACGCACACGTCGATCGAGAAGGTCACCTGCGCCGTCAGGCTCGTCTCGTCGTTCTCGCGGTGCACCGAGCCGCCGGCTTCGATCTGGATGCAGATGGCCACCAGGCCGCCGCAGATCTCCGCCGAGCCGCGGAAGAGCAGCAAGCCCGCGACGTCGAGCACCGTGTCGGCAATGGTGACCTCGACTTCCACCATGTAGAGCACCGACACGTTGGCCACGACCGGCAGCCCGACGACGACCTCGGCGCCGAAGCCGAACTTCATGCGCAGCGCGATGCCGGCCTTGCTGTCGGCGGCAATGCCGAGCGTCACCTGCCCCACCGCGTACACGCTGGCCACCGCCAGCGTGAAACACTGCACCTGGAGACCGCCGTAGAACTCCACGAAGGCGCCGCAGGCGGGCACCAGCTGCTTCAGGTCGGTCGGGAGCGAGATCTTCTCGTTGAAGTAGAAGCCCACCTTGAGCCCCGCCTCGAGCTTGAGCGGCGGGTTCGGGTTGATGGTGAGCTGCTGCGGCGACGGGAACTTGATGACCGGAATCTCCTTGGAGCAGTTGAACTTGTATTCCCAGCTGCCGGCCGTGTTGCTCATGCCGACCGTCATGCCGCGGTCGAAGTCCTCGCCCGTCAGCGTGGCGAGCACCTGCAGGATCTCGACCACCGGCTCCAGCACCGGCCCGAACTGCAGATGAGGCTTGTCGTACTTCGGCGCGGCGCCGCTGGCGGCGTCGAACTTCCCGTCCACCCACATCAGCTCGGTGAACGGCCCCAGGTCCACCACCACGCGCATGTTCGAGAGGGCGGCCTTCCAGCGGTCGGCCAGCGCGGCGGCCGAATCCAGCCCCAGCTTCAGCTCGCCGCTCGTGTTGTCGGTGGCCTTGTACTGGGCGTAGATACGGAGGACGCCCGGCTCGTCGATGAAGGGGTAGATGTAGTTTGCCGGCAGCAGCGTATCGAGCTTCAGCGTGCGCTCGGCCATCCGCATGAGCCCTTCGCCGAGGACCTCTACCTCGCGCTCGGCGGCGGTGAGGCCCAGCGCATTGGCGACGTTCGGGAAGACCCCCTTGGAGTTCAGCAGCTTGTAGGCATCGGCGAAGTAGGTCTGCTCGCTCTTGAGCTTCGCGACGCCGGGCGAGAAGTGGGGCACGTCGAACAGCAGTTTCTGCGTGCCCGTGGACTGCACCACGCCGTAGTGGACGTTGGATGCAGGCACGTACACGTCGGCCGGGTGCGCGAGCTTGAAGTCCGGGCTCGCGTTCGGCTTGACCAGCGGAACGCCCTCCGCCGGCGTCACCGGCGTCACGTCGCCGGTATTGGTCTGCTGCCTGACGACCGACCACGATCCGTCGGCTGGCAGGATCAGGGACCCGCGGGCGGCCGTCACGAACACGCTCTTGCCGGCCGCGTTCCTCGCCGGATTCACGTCCACGCGCTGCACGCGCATGCGCTGCTTCGACGCGGCCACGTCGAGGATGCAGTCCACGGGCCCGCCGAGCGAGCCGTTCTGGGACCGCAGCAGATCGGCGAAGACGCGGGCGGGCACCAGGATGAAGGAGGGCGCCAGCTGGACGTAGCCGAGCATCTTCCGCGAGGGCACGATGGTCTGGCCGCCGCGCGCGGTTCCCCCGCTCGCGACGTGATCGAGGTGCACGTCGGCGTCGAACACCACCGCCTGCATGTTCACGCCGAGCGTGAAGTCGAGGCTGTTCGCATCCTTGAAGAGGGTCTGCCACTGCGGGACGCCGAGCGCGAGGAGCTCCGGCGGCAGGTCGGGGTCGTTCAGCTTGAACGACGAGCTGAAGGGCCCCGCGTCGGGAAAATCGCGGATCTCTCGCACCCGTGAGACGCCCTTCACGGGCTGCGCGTGGAACTCGTACGGATTGGCGACGGGCTTCTCCACTCCTCCGATGACCACCGTGTAGCTGAAGTCGTAGAACCCATCGCTCTCGGCCTTCCAGCCGGAATCCGACCGGAAGACGTAGCCGTTGTTCGAGCGCATCAGCGTGATGGTCCTGACCACGTGCACGCCGAAGGGATAGAGGATGCTCCGGATCTGCACCACCTCGTGCGCGGTGCGGCCGACCACCACGTCGAACTGCGCCTGGCTGACGTCGGCGACCGCGGCCGTCCCATTGAGCCAGTTGCTGAAGATCGACGCGCCGTAGCCCGAGAACTCGATGCGCTCGAGGGGCACCTTGGGTTGAAACGTGGTGAAGATATTGTTGAAGACCGTCGCCACGGTCTTCCCGAGGGTCGTGCCCGTGAGCGGGACGCCGAACAGGCTCCAGCGGAGGTTGTCGAGCTGCAGGGTCCAGCCGGGAAAGAACGGGCTGATCTTGGCCGGCAGGGCCGATTCGGGCGCGCGCGCCTTGACCTGGAGCCCGCCGCGCAGCTGCCCGAAGTGCGGCATGTTGGCTTCGAGCCGCGTGTTCTTTGCCTCGGGCGCCGCCAGCGAGCGATTGAAGTGGGCCATCGCCACGATGCCGAACGGCAGCGTGAAGACCGAGTGCAGGGCCCGCGGCGTCTGCGCGTCGTTGAACTCCTTGAGCAGGTGCCGCGTCACGGGAAGCGGCGCAATCGGCACCGGGTACGGACTCTCCGAGAACAGCCGCGTCGGGATGCCGTCGTTGTCGTAGACCACCAGCCCGGGCGTCACGGTGATGGTGTCTGCAGGATCCGGCGAGCCCTCGATGGGCAGCGGGATGTTGAACACCGGCTCCCACGAGATCTGCGGCAGGGTCGCCGCCCGCACGTGCTGCGCCGTGGTCACGACGTCCATGTTCATGACCTGCAGCGGGAGGCCCTGGTTCACCAGCGACACTGCGAGGGGGCTGGTGCCTGCCTGCAGGGCGGCGCCGCGGTCGTCGGGTCTCACCGCCAGCGCCGGGCCCACCGTCACGCCCATCTGGTCTGCCCGGGTGGACACATCGAGCAGCATCAGCGTGTCGCCGCGAAGCGCCGACCGTCCAAACGCGGCCGACGACGATTGAGCGGCCGCCGACATCATCACGTCAGCGGGGTCCGCCGCCGCGCGCGCGTGAAGGGTGGTCTCCAGCAGTCGCGCCAGATGTTCGCGCGGCACCTGCGAGAGCAGCGGATGGCCCGCGAGCTCGGTCATGGCCGCGTCGAGCGCGCCGGTGTGCATGGCGTGCTCGACACGTGCCGGGGCGCTCGCCCGCGTGACATCCTGGCAGCGGGCGCCCATTGCCGCCACCCCCGGCAAGGCCGGCGCCCACGCCGCGGCGATGGAGGGTGGTGTCGTCAGATCCTGGTGGAACGTGGCGACGCCCGTCTGGAACCCGGGCGTCTGCGGCCGCGACGCCTGCGCGCGGGAGGGAAGCGGCAACGCCGGCGTCAGCTTGAAATACACCAGGCCGCGCGGGTCCTGTGGATCCGGCGCGTCCGCGGGCAGCGGCGACGTATCAGGCCATCTCACGACGCCAGTGAGCGACTGCGGCAACCGCGTGTCGCCCGATGCGCCAAGCTCGCGCAGGTAGAACGTGTAGCTCGCCACGTAGGGGTCGGGAAGCGTGGGGAGATACCGCCTGATGTCATGACTGAGGGCCAGCGCGCCATTCGTGATGCGGTTCCCGTCCAGTTCGCCGATGAGCACCAGGCTGCGCGGGGCGCTTACCGTGAACACCGCGTTCCGAAGCGCCACCGAATGCGATGGCTCGGCCGCACCCGGGGGCGTGTCCTGCCGCAGGTCGTTGTCGAGCAGCATGGCGCGCAGCGTCTCGCCCGTCAGCAGCATCGCCGCGAAGGCCACCGACGACTCCACGCGGAACGGCCGGCCCGCGGCATCCACGGGCCGATCGATCTTCGCGTGGTGCCCACAGAAACAGAAGACGCCCTCGCTGTTGGCCACCGAGGAGACGAAGGAGAACGGAAAGACGGCGCCGAAGGTGAGCTCGATCTCGGAGGCGTGGCGATTGGTCAGGTTTCGCCACAGCTTCCACCGCTGGCGGCCCGACACATTCGACGCGGTGAAGTCCAGCATCGTCAGCAGTCCGGGCTCGACGATGACCGACGGGTGCATGAGCGACGTGCGAGAGCCCGTGAGCCCCGACCACCGCGCCGACAGGCCCGGCTTCATCGTCAGGCACAGCGCGCCCGTTCCCGCGGCCGTGCCCAGCGTCTGCGCGTCGGCCCTGGTGACGGGCAGCAACCAGCCGGTGAATGCCGGATCGATGTCGCCGGCCCCTTCAGCCGTGCAGAGCGACGATGTCGACGAGGACACGTGGAAGCGGCCCGGCTCGCGGCCCTCCACGTGCGCCCGGCAGGGCACCAGGATCTGGTTGATCACTCCCAACCAGAGAGGCGCCTGGCTCGTGCGCGCCAGCGTCGCGGTGCAGCCGAACGCCGTGCACGACGACCCACCGACGTCCAGCCGGCTGGTGCTGAGACTGAACTGCAGGTCCAGTGCGCTCGGCAGCGCCACGACCGCCGCCGCGGCATCGCTGCCGGCAGGCCCGGTCACGGGCGGCGCCGGCTGCTGCTGCAGATCCAGGTGCAATGACACCG
>DAIRFN010000069.1:0-2310 GCA_036795065.1 Vicinamibacterales bacterium | reverse complement strand
ACACCGTTGTCATCGGCGCCAGCACGATGCCGCTGTTGACGATGGCCGGCGGATGCGAGAGGTCGAGCGTGCCGCCCGAGATGCGAAGCCCGGTGTAGGCGCCTTGCAGCGCCGCCACGCCCGCGATTGCGTCGGCGGCAATCCAGGCGCTGCCTGCCTCGATGCGATAGGAGGTGCGGGCGGTCAGGGATCCCCGGATGGGCACGCGGAGGACGGGCGCGGACACACCGCTGAAGGCGACGGTTGCGAGCGTGAGTGGCAGGAAAAGATCGAACCAGAACGGCAGGCCGTGCTCGTCCACGAACGGACCGAACGTGGTCGATGGCGCCATGCCGACGCCCCACTCGGGCACCGAGTTGCCGAGGAGCGTGGAGCGGAACGCGGTCTCTCGCCGGAAGACCCGTACGCCCGGCGTCCTTCCCGATTCGACCGCGGGGATCGTCAGCGATGGTCCGACGCGAACGGCCTCCGCGCTGGTGGCCTGTGTCTCCGCGGCAGGTTCACTCGCGTCGAAGACCAACCGGTTGCCGTGAATGGAGAGGTCGGGGTGTTCGCGAAGGTGCTCGACGAGCGCGCGCTCGAAGCGTGCGAGCTCGTCCTCGGGAGCGCCAGGGGCAGCGGTCAGTCGCCCCGTGACTTGCCGCAGCCGATCGAAGAGCGCAGGCGTGCTCACGGTCCCCTCCTGACGGCGTTGTGTGCTCGTGGGGCCGGGGGGACCTCCGCGCGGCGCAACGTAGGGGACTCTTATACACCCGACGAGGTTCAGTCACGACGCGGGCGTACGAACCCCTGGGACGATTTCCGCAGCCAGCTCAGCCTGGGAGCGCTGGATATGCGATGTCTATCGCGGGCGCGATCGCGGCGCCGGGCGAGCCGGCGGCCCGGACGGGGAGTGGCCTGGCGGCCTCGAGGGCTTCGGGCTCCTGCCCTGGCTCGGCGGTGGGGATGCCCACACGCCGAGAGTCTGGGAGGGCCACAGGCCCAGCGATTGAGACGGCCACACGCCCAGCGGCTGAGATAACCAGGGCGACATCGGCTGAAACGGCCAGCCGCCCGTCGAGTATGGTGACGTCCGGCTCGGATAATGGCGGCCCGGGGGCGCTTGACCCCACGCGCCCCACCAGTACGGGATGACCACCGAGTTCCAGCCTGCCGCGGCTTGCGCCTCGCGTGCGCGCGCCTCGGCTTCGGCCGCGCGGGCCTCGGCCTCTCGTGCGCGCCACTCAGCGTCGAGCCTCGCGATCTCCGCCTGGCGGGCCGCCTCGCGTTCGTGCAGAAGAGCATCCCGCTGGGCGGGCGCCATCCACTCGCCCTCGAACGACACGTAGCCCCGGGCGCGGTAGCTCTCCTGCTCGGTCATCCAGCGATCGTCGAGCAGCACGCGGTCGAGCGCCACGTTCGCTTCGACGTTCTGCGGATCGAGGGCCACAACCCTCTCGTACGCGCGGCGGGCCTGGGTGCCGAGGCCCTCGCTCGCGGCCCACCTGGCCAGCTCGAGCCAGTCCGCGGCACGATCCGCACGCACACTCGCGACGCGTTCGTCGTAGTCGTCGAGCACCGATCGCGTTTCTTCGATGCGGAGAACGCTGCTCATCGGCACGGTGATGACGCCGGCGCCGACGTTTACCGCCACCGAGGTCTCGGTGCGCGACAGAATCTGTCCTGAAATCCTGCCGCCGCCCTTCAGGAAGACTTCGTCGGCAAGGCCAGTGGTGGGAAGCAGGGCCAGGACACAGGCCAGGAACAAGCATCGGCGCATGTGAGGCTCCTATGCCTCGATACTACCGCGTTCTCTCCCGGCCGGGGCAGGCTCATCCCACTCAGATCGTTGCCCGCCATGAGGGAGCGCTATGGCAGGTTCAGCTGCCACGACACGCCGAATCGATCACTCAGCCACCCGAAGCGTTTGCTGAAGCCGTAGTTGTCGAGCGGCATCATGGCCTGGCCCCCTTCGGAGAGCGCCGCCCAGAGCTTCTCGAGCTGCTCGTCCGACGCGCAGTCAACGAAGAACGAGAACGACGGCGTGAAGGTGAAGGCGTGCTTGATCGGGCTGTCGGTGCAGTGCACCACCTGTCCGGCCACCGAAAAGGCGGCCAGCATCACGGAGCCCTCCGGGCCGGGCCCGCCGGCCGGGTAGCGCTTGATGTCGAGGATCTCGCTGTCGGGCACTACCGACACGTACAGCTGCATCGCGGCCTCGGCCTGCCCCGCGAACATCAGAAACGGTCGGACGGTCGTGCTCATCGCTCCTCCTCCACGAATGCCTTCAGGCGGCCGATCGCCGCGTCCCACTGATCGCCGATGCGGTCC
>DAIRFN010000068.1:0-18995 GCA_036795065.1 Vicinamibacterales bacterium | reverse complement strand
GGTGATTGCAGATTGAGCGATTGATTGAGGGATTGGTGGATTGGGGGGATTGGGCGATCAATCGAGCGATTGGGGGATTGAGTGATTGAGTGATTCGCTGACGCCCGTCGCGCTGTGGAAGTCGCTCCCGCAGCAACGAGGCATGCTGGCGCCCTAGCGCGGCCGGCGCGACTGCCTGAATCGCTCGATGCCGCAATCGCTCAATCGCCTGATTGATCACCCGATGCCGCAATCTCCCAATCCTCAATCAATCGCCAATCTGCAATCGCCAATCGTCAATCCGAGCGGAGCTGCCGGAGGCGGGCGGTGAAATCCGGAGGCAGCGGAGCCTCCACCTCCACCCGCTGCCCGGTGAGAGGGTGCGGGAAGCCGAGCCGCCAGGCGTGCAGGAGCGGGCGGTCGGTGCGCTTCGCGCTCTCTCTCGCGCGGCCGTAGACGCGGTCGCCCGTCACCGGGTGACCGATCGACGCGAGGTGGATGCGAATCTGGTGCTGCCGCCCGGTCTCGAGCGTCAGCTCCACCAGCGCCGCGCGCTGGCCGAAGGCCTCGCGCACGCGGTAGTGGGTGCGCGCCGGCAGCGACGGCTCTCCGCGAGCGGCCACGTCGCGACGGCCGCCTTCGTACTCCGAGGCAATGGGCAAGTCGATCGTCCCCTCCCCGGGCACCGGCACGCCCTCGACGATGGCGAGGTAGGTGCGGTCGAACTCGTGGGCCTTGAAGAGCAGCCGGCCCGCCTCGTGGACCGGGCGCGACAGCGCCACGGCGAGCGCCCCTGAGGTGCCCCGATCGAGTCGGTGCAGCATGCCCGCATACCCCTGGCGGCCCCGTTTGTGCGCGGCATACGCGCGCGCCCGTCTCAGGACCGAATCCTCGTAATCGAGCCGCCCGGGCGCCGACGGGATGCTGAGCAGGCCCGCGGGCTTGTTCACGACGATCAGGTCGCGCTCGGCGTGGAGCAGATCGAGCCGCGCCCGCTTCGGGTCGGTGCCGGGACGGCTCACGACCCGAGCTGCTGCTGGACGCGTTTCAGCGTCTCGATCACGCGCGCGGCGTGCTCGGGGCCCATGCGCAGGAGCTGCTTCTGCGCAGGGTCGAGCGCTTCCAACGCGGGATCCGCAAACGCCCATGTGGCGCCGCGGCCCTCGATCACGCGGAGTGGCCCCTGGGGGATGGGCGTGGCGATCAGCACCTCGAGCGCCCGTTGCACGGCCACGTCGACGTCCGAGTCGGCGCGGCCCATCGCCTTGTAGGCGTCGTCCAGCCGGGGCCGGATGGTCTGGTAGGCGCGCGCAACGGCCGCCGGGTCCACGCCCGCGAGGGTGTCGGCGATGCCGTCGTAGCGCCGGTAGGAGGCCGGGTCGATCTCGCGCGCGCGGCCCCGGCGAGCCGTGACGAACTCGTCGTCGGGTGTCAGCACACGCAGATCGTTGGCCGGCGAGGCGCCACGCGACACCCGGTCGATGACGGCCGCCATCTGCTGGATGAGGCCCTCGGTAGCCAGCCAGCGCGCCAGTTCCGGGCGCGTGGAGAGCGCGCCCAGCAGGCCGCGCAGGAACGGGTCCATCTGGTCGAGCGGCGGCAACACGACGGTGTCGGCGGGCAGCGGCACCTCGGTGCCAGCGGCGGGTGCGGCTGCGGCCGGCGGCGCGGGCTCTGCGCTTCGCATGCTCCACCAGCGTGCTGCACCGCCGATGATGACGGCGAGCACGATGACGCCGCCAATGATCCACGCGCGGTTTGTCGTGGTCTGCGGGGTGAGGGGGGGCGGGGAGGTGCCATCACGGTCGAGCTCGAGATCGTCTACGCCCATGCGGCCAGACTACTCCACACGCGACGGGTCCGTCGTTTCCCCTCATCCTCCCCCGTCATGCGCTCCATGCGCAATTCTCATCGTTGACAATCGTTGACGAATTGATGACGAGGCGTTACATTCCGCCTCGTCTATAGCTGGGATACCGGGAAACCGGGACGTGTCATACCCCCAGTCCGTCTGGCTTTTTGGCGTGTTCTGCCGATCGGCGTGTCGTCTGTTCGCACCGGTTGTGTTTGAAGCAGGAGGAGGCGCGATGTCAGTTGTCAGACGTGTTGGGGGCATTGTCAGTGGGATCGTCGCGGCGGTGGCCTTCGTGGCCCTCGCCCCGGCCGCGTACGCACAGAGTGCATTCACCGGGGTGGCGCGCGACACCAGCGGCGCCGTGCTGCCCGGTGTGACCGTCGATTGCTCGAGCCCGGTGCTCATTGAGGGGACCAGGAGCGCGACCACCGATTCGTCCGGCGCCTATCGCATCGTCGATCTGCGCCCGGGCACCTACACCGTTACGTTCTCGCTGCCCGGCTTCAAGACCGCGCGCTTCGAGGGTGTGGAACTGCGCACGGACTTCACCGCCACGTTCAACGCCAACCTCGAGGTCGGCGCGCTGGAGGAGTCGGTCACGGTGACCGGCGCCTCGCCGGTGGTGGACGTGTCGAGCAACGCGAAGGTCGAGGTGCTGACGCGCGAGGTGCTGGACCAGGTGCCGACGGGCCGGAACATCCAGGCCTACGCGCAGCTGGTGAGCGGCGTCAGCCTGAACGTGCCGGACGTGGGCGGCTCGCGGGGCATGCAGCAGACCTACATGTCGACGCGCGGCCTCACCTCGGCCAACAACATCGTCACCGTGGACGGACTGATGGTGAACGGGCTGGACGGGGACGGGGCCGTGCAGCAGTACTTCAACCAGGCGATGGTGCAGGAGATGTCGTACCAGACGAGCGGCGCGGGGGCCGACGTCTCGCCGGGCGGCGTCCGCATGGCGATCGTCGCCAGGGACGGGGGCAACCAGTTCAACGGGTCGGTCTTCGCCGGGTACACGACTGGCGACTGGATGTCGAAGAACCTGAGCCAGGACCTGATCGACCGGGGGCTCCGTCGGGCGGGCGGTATCGACCGCATCTACGACATCAACGCGGGGCTGGGCGGTCCGATCAAGCGCGACAAGCTCTGGTTCTTCGGGTCGGCCCGCGCCTGGGCGGTCGACGCGCCCATCGCCAACACCTTCTTCACCCCCGAGAACCTGTCCTACGCGCAGGGCTTCGCGGCGTGCCAGAGCGGCACCATCGACTGCGAGCAGGGCCTCGACGACCAGAGCATCGAGAGCGCGCTGCTGCGGCTGACGTGGCAGGTGAGCGCGAAGCACAAGATTTCTGCCTACTACGACGAAATCAACAAGTACCGCGGCCACGGCATGAACGCCGGGGACGACCCGCGGACGGCGTCGCAGATCTGGACGTCGCCGCGCTACAACTCGGCGGCGCTGAAGTACACGGGCACGCTCAGCAGCAGCCTCCTGCTCGAAGGCGGCTACTCGTTCAACTACGAGGAGTACGTCATCACGAACCAGGACGGGGTGAACAAGACGGCGTTCTCGCCGGAGTGGTACGCAGGCGCCAGCCGCCGCGACGCGAACCGGGCCACTCTGTACAACGGGCTGGCCAACTGGGGCGGCCGCTACCCCGATCGGTTCGCGCTGTCCGGGTCGCTCTCGTACGTCACGGGCTCGCACAACGTCAAGGTGGGGATCCAGGACAACTGGGGCCCCTATATCAACACCCGCGAGGCCAACGCGGACCTCCAGCAGGTGTACCTCTCGGGCGTGCCCAACTCGGTGACGATTTACAACACGCCGCTGCGCTACAAGGACAGCCTGGTGGCCGACATCGGCATCTACGCGCAGGACACGTGGACCATCGATCGGCTGACCGTGAACGCCGGCATCCGGTGGGAGTACATGGACGCGGAAGTCTCCGCCTCGACCTCGGGGCAGGGCCGCTTCGTGCCGGAGCGGACGTTCGAGGCGATCCCCATGCCGGTCTGGAAGGACTTCGCCCCGCGCCTGGGCGTGGTGTACGACCTGTTCGGCAACGCCAAGACGGCGGTCAAGTTCGGCGTCAATCGCTACAACGAGTCGCGGACTACGCAGTTCGCGGGCCGTTACAACCCGCTGACGCTGCAGAGCGCGAACCTGAACTGGACGGACCTGAACGGCAACGACGTCGCCGACGGCAACGTCGGCTGCACGTACCTGACGGCCGGTTGCGAGATCAACTTCGCGCAGATGCCGCGCAACTTCGGCATCCGCTCGCTCAACACGGTGGACCCGGAGTTCCAGCGCACCTTCAACTGGGAAACGACGGCGGGCATCCAGCACGAGCTGTTCCCGCGCGTGTCGGTGTCCGCCACCTGGTATCGCCGCAAGTTCTACGACCTGCGCGTGACCGACAATCTGCTCCGCTCGATGAGCGACTACCGCGGCGTGGATGTCCTGAGCCCGCTCGACGGATCGGTGTTCACGGTGTACACCGTCAACCCCAGCGCGGTGGCGCTGGTGGACAACTTCGACACCAACGCCGACGACGGCTTCGAGCAGGTCTACAACGGCTTCGATGTCACGTTCAACGCGCGCCTGCCGCGCGGCGGCAGCATGTTCGGCGGTTTCACCACCGAGCGCACGACGCGCGTGGTGTGCGGCGAGCCGGACGACCCCAACATGCTCCGGTTCTGTGACGATGCGGACAACGACATTCCGTGGCGGCCGCAGATGAAAGTGTCGGGCACCTATCCGCTGTTCTGGGGCATCCAGATCAGCGGCGCCTTCCAGAGCCTGGCGGGCCGCGCGCTCGGCGGCTACGTGACCACCCCGGTGAACAAGATCAGCGGCCCCGGCTACGGCGACGTGGGCAGCCCGGCCGGCACCTCGTGGCTCATCACCCGCACGACCCGCTACCCGAACACGCCGTGCAGCAACCCGTGCGTGCCTGGCGGGCTCGTGGTGCCCAGCCTCACCGAGGCCTCCCTCACGGTGCCGCTCGTGGCGCCGGGCACCGAGTTCCTGGACCGGATCACCCAGTTCGACCTGAGCTTCGCGAAGTGGTTTGGCCTGGGCGGATCGCGGCGGCTGCAGGGTCAGGTGGACATCTTCAACGTGTTCAATGCGAACCCGGTGCTCGGCGTGCAGTCGGTGAACTTCGGGACCGCCGCCTACAACCAGCCGAACGGCATCCTGAACGGCCGCACGGTGCGCGTCGGCATGCAGTTGCGGTGGTGATGGGCCGCGACCTCAGGGGCGGCAGCGGATCGCCGCCCGGCTGAGGCGAGGGAGTGAAAACCGAACGTCTCGTGTTGATGTCCCGGAGGGGGCCGCGCCTGTCGTCTCCGGGACCTTTTTTCTGTACCAGGTCCACAGATTCGCCAGATAGATCGCAAGGTCCCGAGATCGCCCCGATCGATCACCACTTCAACACCTCACCAGATCAACCGATTCCCCTCTCCCTTCTCTACACCCGACACTGTAGTTCCTCCTCCGGCTCGGCTGTATTGCGCGGTCCGTTACTTCGCGTTACAAGCTGCCTCGTCCACTGAGTGGATCCGTGGCCGTGGCTTGGGGAAGCGGGGCCGCGGATCGAATGCACCTGGTTTGAGGAGGCGCGCATGACAGACAAGAGGTCGTCGATTATCGGCCTGATCGCGGTGGTGATCGTCGGGTGGGCGGCCACGGCCCAGGCCCAGAGCGCGTTCACGGGGGTGGTACGCGACACCAGTGGCGGGGTGTTGCCCGGGGTGACGGTGGAAGCGCAGAGCCCGGTGCTCATCGAGGGGACCAGGAGCGCGACGACCGACGCCTCCGGCGCCTACCGCATCGTCGACCTGCGGCCGGGCACGTACACCATCGCGTTCTCGCTGCCGGGGTTCAAGACGGCCCGCTTCGAGGGCGTGGAACTGCGCACGGACTTCACGGCCACGTTCAACGCCAACCTCGAAGTCGGCGCGCTGGAGGAGTCGGTCACGGTAACCGGCGCCTCACCGGTGGTGGACGTGTCGAGCAACGCGAAGGTCGAGGTGCTGACGCGCGAGGTACTGGACCAGGTGCCGACGGGGCGGACTATCCAGGCGTACGCGCAGCTGGTGAGCGGCGTCAGCCTGAACGTGCCGGACGTGGGCGGCTCGCGGGGCATGCAGCAGACCTACATGTCGACGCGCGGCCTCACCTCGGCCAACAACATCGTCACCGTGGACGGACTGATGGTGAACGGGCTGGACGGGGACGGGGCCGTGCAGCAGTACTTCAACCAGGCGATGGTGCAGGAGATGTCGTACCAGACGAGCGGCGCGGGGGCCGACGTCTCGCCGGGCGGCGTCCGCATGGCGATCGTCGCCAGGGACGGGGGCAACCAGTTCAACGGCTCGGTCTTCGCCGGGTTCACCAATGGCGACTGGATGTCGAACAACCTGAGCCAGGACCTGATCGACCGCGGCCTGCGGCGGGCGGGGGGCATTGACCGCATCTACGACATCAACGCCGGGCTCGGCGGGCCGATCAAGCGCGACAAGCTCTGGTTCTTCGGGTCGGCGCGCGCCTGGTCGGTGGACGCGCCCATCGCCAACACGTTCTACACGCCGGAGAACCTGCCCTATCCCGAGGGCTTCGCGCAGTGCCAGGGCGGCGCCACCAATTGTGAGCAGGGCATCGACGACCAGAGTATCGAGAGCGCGCTGCTCCGTCTCACGTGGCAGGTGAGCGCGTCGCACAAGATCTCGGCCTATTACGACGAGATCAACAAGTATCGCGGGCACGGGATGAACGCGGGCGACGACCCACGGACGGCGTCGCAGATCTGGACGTCGCCGCGTTATAACTCGGCGGCGCTGAAGTACACGGGCACGCTCAGCAGCAGCCTCCTGCTGGAGGCCGGCTACTCCTTCAACTACGAGGAGTACGTCATCACGAACCAGGACGGGGTGAACCAGACGCCGTTCAGCCCGGAGTGGTATGCGGGTGCGAGCCGGCGTGACTCGGACCTGGTGACGCTCCGGAACGGCCTGGCGAACTGGGGCGGCCGCTATCCGGATCGCTTCAACACGTCCGCATCACTCTCGTACGTGACCGGGTCGCACAACTTCAAGGTGGGGATCCAGGACAACTGGGGTCCCTACGTCAACACCCGCGAAGCCAACGCCGACCTTCAGCAGGTCTACCGGACGGGCCGGCCGTTCTCGGTGACCATCTATAACACCCCGCTCCGCTACAAGGACACGCTGAAGGCGGACATCGGGATCTATGCGCAGGACACCTGGACGGTCGACCGGCTCACGGTCAACGCCGGCCTCCGGTGGGAGTACCTGAGCTCGGAAGTGTCGGCTTCGACGTCGGGGCAGGGCCGCTTCGTCCCGGAACGCACCTTCGACGCGATCCAGATGCCCGTCTGGAAGGACTTCGCCCCGCGTTTCGGCGTGGTCTACGACCTGTTCGGCAACGCGAAGACCGCCATGAAGTTCGGGTTCAACCGCTACAACGAGTCGCGGACCACCTTCTTCGCCAACCGCTACAACCCGCTGGCGCTGACCAGCGCCAGCCTCAGCTGGACCGACCTCGACGGCGACGACATCGCCGAGGGCAATGTCGGCTGCACGTACCTGACCGCGGGCTGCGAGATCAACTACGCGCAGATGCCGCGCAACTTCGGCAACCGGTCGCTGAACACCGTTGACCCCGACTTCCAGCGCACGCACAACTGGGAGACCACCGTCGGCGTGCAGCACGAGCTGTTCCCGCGCGTGTCGGTGTCGGCCACCTGGTATCGCCGGACGTTCCACGACATCCGGGTCACCGACAACCTGCTGCGCTCGATGAGCGACTACCGGGCGGTGGACGTGGTGAGCCCGCTCGACGGGTCGGTGTTCCCGGTGTACACCGTGAACCCCGCCGTGGTCGCCCTCATCGACAACTACGACACCAACGCGACCGAGGGCTTCGAGCAGACCTACAACGGGTTCGACTTCACCTTCAACGCGCGCCTGCCGCGGGGCGGGACGATGTTCGGGGGCTTCACCACCGAGCGGACGATGCGCGTCGTGTGCGGCGAGCCGGACAACCCGAACGCGCTGCGGTTCTGTGACGATGCGGACAACGACATCCCGTGGCGGCCCCAGCTGAAGATCTCGGGTACCTATCCCTTGTTCTGGGGCATCCAGATCAGCGGCGCCCTGCAGAGCCTGGCGGGCCGCGCCCTGGGCAGTTACACGACGGCCGGCAACAAGATCAGCGGCCCCGGGTACGGGGACACGGGCAGCCCCGTGGGGACACAGTGGAACATCGGGCGCACGACGCGGTATGCCGCCGGCTGCACGGGTCCCTGCACGCCGGGCGCACTCGTGGTGCCGGGCATGACCGAAGCCTCGATCGCGGTGCCGCTGGTGGCGCCGGGCACCGAGTTCCTGGATCGCATCAACCAGTTCGACCTGAGCTTCGCGAAGTGGTTCGGCCTCGGCGGCGCGCGCCGCCTGCAGGGGCAGCTGGACATCTTCAACATCTTCAACGCGAACCCGATTCTCGGCGTGCAGTCGGTCAACTACGGGACAGGGGCCTACAACCAGCCGAACGGCATCCTGAACGGCCGCACCATGCGCGTCGGGCTGCAGCTGCGGTGGTAGCCGGACAGCGGTAGTTTCGGCGGCGCGTGCCAGCGCCGCCTGATGTCCCGGGGGTGCGCTCGCGCCTGCCCCCCGGGACTTTTTTCATTCGCGAGTCCGTTGATCTCCTACCTGGTGATCTTCAGTGCGTCTTTCGCCGTCGCGAGGTTCCGCTGCGCGTCCGCGAAGTCGGGCTGAATGGCGAGCGCGCGCTCGAAGAGGGCGGCGGCCTCGCGGAGGCGGCCCTGCGAGGCGAGCGCGATGCCGAGGTTGTTGAGCGTCTCCACCGATCGGGGGTTGACGGCGAGCGCGGCCTCGAAACGGGTGGCCGCCTCCGGGAAGCGACCAGCCTCGAGCAGGAGACTCCCCAGGTCGTACGCGGCCTGCGCGTCCTTCGGGTCCAGGGTCACGGCTCGCTCGAGCGCCGCCAGCGCCTCGGCGCCGCGGCCCATCGACGCCAGGACGTTGCCCAGGTTGCGGTGTGCGAGCACCGAGCCGGGCTCGAAGGCAATGGCTGCGCGGAACTCCGCGGCCGCCTGCTCGTGCTGCCCCTTCGCGGCCAGCGCCATCCCGAGGTTGTTGTGGGTGGCGGCCGACGCCGGTTCGCCGGTCAGCGATTGCCGCAGGTGCGCGGCGGCCTCGTCCGCCCGGTTCTGCTCGAGCAGCGCGTTGGCCAGGTTGTAGTGCAGGTCGGGGTAGTCGTCCTCGAGCGCCAGGCCCTTCTCGTAGGCCGCGATCGCCGCATCCACGCGCCCCTGTGCGCGGAGCGTGACGCCCAGGTTGTTGTAGGCCGGCGCGTAGTCGGGCTCGAGCGCCGCGGCCTTCTCGTAGTGGGCCACCGCTTCGTCGTAGCGTCCCGCCTCGTGGAAGGCCGATCCGAGATTGGTCTCGGTGATGGCCCGCATGCGGGTCGGCGAGAGCATCGGCCAGTTCACCGCCACCGCGACGATCGCCACCGCGGCGGCGAGCAGCGCGCGCCGCCGCGTGGCGGCAGCGGTGAACAGCGCCCGCGCCGAGATGGCGCCACGCGCGGCGAAGAGCAGCAGGAACGGCACCAGCGGGAAGCGGTAGCGCGCGAACACGTAGAACATCACCACGCTGGCCGCATACGCCGCGAACATCGCCAGCAGGGGCCAGAGGCGCCGGCGATCCGGCCATGCGGCGACCAGGCCGACGAGCGCCAGCGGCACGATCACGCCGAAGTGACCGACGACGGCCAGCACGCGGAGCAGCGGCGAGTGGTCCTCGTAGGACTCCTGGCTCTCGGTATCCAGCATCTCGCCGGTGTTCCACAGCAGCGCCACCTTGCGGGCCGTGAGCGCCAGCCAGTCGCGGGGGCGATCGGCGATGAAGGCCAGGGCCCGGTCGGTCCAGTACGACGACACCTCGGCGGGCGTCAGCGTGCGCTGGAGGGCCTGCTCGGCCAGCTCGGTGGCGTCCTGCCGCTCGTACTCGGGCGCGCCCCGTCCCGGCCGGAGCGACATGTAGGTGCCGTCGGACGCGGGGTTGTTGCCGATGTAGAAGTTCGGCCCGAACTGCGAGGTGGTGAGGTAGATCCCGCCCGTCACCGCATAGTTGCGCCCGACGACCGGGAGGAGCACAACCACGAGCCCCAGTAGGAGTGCGATCACGGGCACACGAAGGACACGAAGGGCACGAAGGAAGCCACGAACGTCGGAAGGGGCACGGGAAACCGACCGCTCACCCTCCGGCCGCGGACGACGGCTGGCTCCTCGATTCACTGCCTTCCGCAGGCCTGGCTGTTCGTCGTGTGGTTCTTCGTGCCCTTCGGGTTCTTCGTGTGGCGGGTTCTTGCGCGGGATCAGGGCCGCCCACGCGACGGCGACCAGCACGAGCGCCAGCGCGTTTTCGCGCGTGAGGCTCAGGGCGCCCAGCGCGAGGCCGAGGCCCAGCCACCAGGCCACCGCCCGGGGGCGGTCCACCAGCCGGCTGGCGCACCAGATCGACAGGCAGACGAAGAAGACGTCCAGCACCGATTTCTGCAGCAGGCCGTCGAAGAAGACCGCCGGGGCGTAGAGCGCGAGGCCGAACCCCGCCAGCAGGCCCACGCGGCGCGCGAAGAGTCGAGTGCCCGCGTCGGCCAGCAGCAGCGTGGCCGCCGATCCAATGGCGGCCTGCACGATCCGGACGATGAGGAGGTCGCGACCGGCGAGAGCGTACAGCGCGCCCAGGAAATAGGGATAGAGCGGCGCCTGGTAGAAGACATCGGTGCCCATCCAGTCGCCGCCGGCGATGCGCCGGGCCCAGGCGTCGTAGGCGCGGGCATCGCCCATCAGGGTGTCGAACAGGGGCGTGTCGCGGATGGCCCAGACGTGCACCAGGCGGACCGCCATCGCGACGACGAACAGGGCGACCGCCATCATGCGGACCACATGGTATCCGGGCGCACCGGCCGCCCGGAAATGTGAGCGGGGTGCATGTGTCCTCATTGTGGTCTCCATATGGCAGGCGCATGACGCGGCAAGTGTTTGACACGGTCGGGCTTCCTGCGTAGCCTTTGCGAGTTCAGCCGTGGCGAGGGGTGTGTGGCAACACCTCGCATTCCGCACCGGCTCTCTTGCAATACCGCAAGTTCTGGAGGCGCGAATGACCGTGAAACGCAGCATCATCGCTGCGACGTTTGCGTTGGCGTGTATCGCCGCGCTGCCGTCCGCAGCAAGGGCACAGAGTGCCTTTGCTGGAGTCGTCCGAGACACCTCTGGCGCCGTGATGCCCGGGGTGACCGTGGAAGCCGCGAGCCCCGTGCTCATCGAGAAGGTGCGCTCGGCGGTGACCGACGAGAACGGGGCCTATCGCGTCGTCGATCTGCGGCCCGGCACCTACACCCTGACCTTCTCGCTGACGGGGTTCAACACCCAGATCCGCGACGGCGTCGAGCTCCCCGCCAACTTCACCGCGACCATCAACATCGACCTGTCGGTCGGGACGCTCCAGGAGAGCGTGACGGTGTCCGGGTCGGCGCCGGTGGTGGACGTGTCGAGCAACGCCAAGCAGCAGGTGCTGACGCGCGATGTGCTGAGCGCGGTGCCGACGGCGGGCACCATCCAGGGCCTGGGGCAGCTGGTGGTGGGCGTGACGCTGAACGTGCCGGACGTGGGCGGCTCGCGCGCGATGCAGCAGACCTACTTCGCGGTGCGCGGCCAGGGCGGCGCGCAGACGGTGGTGCTGGTGGACAGCATGATGACCAACGGCCTGATGGGCGACGGGGCCGTGCAGGCGTATCACAACGAGTCGATGACGCAGGAGGCCGTGTACCAGACGGCGGGCGGCAACGCCGAGACGCTGACCGGCGGCGTCAACATGAACCTGATCCCGAAGGACGGCGGCAACCAGTTCCGCGGCGGGTTCAAGGCGTTCAAGTCGCCATCGTCGTGGCAGGGCGATAACCTCACCGACGACCTGCGGTCGCTCGGCGTGACGGGCGTGGACAAGATCTCGAACTTCTACGAGTGGAACATCGAGCAGGGCGGGCCCATCATCCCGAACAAGCTGTGGTTCTTCGGCGCGTTCCGCAAGGCGCGCTACGACCGGCCCATCGCCAATACCTTCGCCATCCCGCTCGGCACGCCGGATGTTCCCGCGGCCTTCGCGGCCTGCCGCGCCAATCCGGGGAGCTGCGAGCAGGGCACCTCGGACGAGAAGATGGACAACCCGATCATCCGCCTCACCTGGCAGATGTCGGAGCGGAACAAGCTCACCGTCCACGCGGATCGCGCGCTGCGCCTGCGTGGCCACGCCATGGGGGCCCTCACGGAACAGAACACCGCCTCGGTGATCTGGAACACGCCCATCTTCGGCACCGGCTCGGTGAAGTGGACGTCGACGATGTCATCGAGGCTGCTGGTCGAGAGCGGGTTCTCGTTCAACCGCGAGCGCTACGACAACCTGTACCAGCCCGGCATCGCGGCCGAGCGGGGAACCGACGCCTGGCACCGCAACGTCCGGAAGAACGACCTGAGCACCCAGCTCTTGTGGAACGCCTCGGGCGCGCAGCTGGGCAACTACCCGGATCGCTACAACATCCAGGGCGCGATGTCGTACGTCACCGGCACCCACAACATCAAGGTGGGCTACCAGTATCAGTGGGGGCGGTACTACCGCTGGAACAACGCCAACGCCGATCTCTACCAGACCTATCAGAACGGCGCGCCGCTCCAGGTCACGGTGCTGAACACCCCGCTGACGGTGCAGGAAGACCTGGACGCCAACCTGGGCCTCTACGTCCAGGACACCTGGTCGCTGGACCGGCTCACGCTGAACTACGGCCTGCGCTGGGACATGAACAAGCAGCGCATCGTCGGGCAGCCCAATCAGATCGGCCGCTTCGCGAACGTGCCCGCCTACGACGACATCGAGTTCCCCTCGTGGAAGGACTTCTCGCCGCGCCTGTCGATGGTCTACGACTTGTCGGGCAACGGCAAGACGGCCGTGCGGGTCGGGTTCAACCGGTTCATGACGGCGCAGACCACGGGATTCTCGCAGCTCTACAACCCGACGGCGCTGACGACGCAGAACCTGCCGTGGCGGGACCTGAACGGGGACGACATCGCCCAAGGCGAGCGGGGCTGCACCTACCTGACGCCGGGGTGTGAAATCAACTTCGCGAACCTGGCGGCCAACTTCGGCCGCCGCTCGCTGGCGCAGTTCGATCCAAACATCCAGCGGCCCTATTCACTGCCGCTCAACATCGGCTTCACGCACGAGCTGTTCTCGGGCTTCTCGGTGGCGGCGGAGTACTACCACATCTGGTTCAGGGACATCACGATGCGCCTGAACTCGTTGCTCGACGAGAACAGCTACAACCGCTTCGAGGTCACGAGCCCGCTCGACGGCAGCGTGATCCCGGCCTGGGTGATCAAGCCCGAGTTCCGCGGCCAGGTGGCCAACGTGGACAGCACCAACAAGGACATGAAGCGCGACTACAACGGTGTGGACATCAACTTCAACGCGCGAATGCCGCGCGGCGTCCGCGCGTTCGGCGGCTTCAACCTGGAGCGCACCATCAACAACACCTGCGTGGCGGCGCAGAGCGATCCGAACCGCTCGCTCTACTGCGACCAGAGCGAGAGCGGCGTCCCGTGGCAGAAGCAGTTCAAGGCCACGGTCGTCTATCCGTGGCCGGTGTGGGGCATCTCCACAAGCGTGGCCTTCCAGAGCCTGAACGGCTACCTGACGGGCAGCGCCGCGCAGGCCTACGGTGGATTCACCGCGGGCACGGGCTTCGACAGCCCCCGCGGCCTGGGCACCTTCTGGCTCGTCACGCCGGCGACGGCGGCCGCTCCGGCCAGCCTGCGCGCCGCGCTGACGGCCGCTGGCCAGGCCAGCATCAGCATCCCGCTCGTGGCGCCGGAGACGGAGTACACGCCGCGCCTCAACCAGCTGGACATCTCGTTCAGCAAGCGCATCCAGGCGGCCCGGTTCAGCCTACTGCCGAAGGTCGACTTCTTCAACGCGCTGAACTCGGACGACTACTCATCGGTCTCGACCATGCAGTTCGGCGCGGCGGCCTACAACCGGCCGTCGGTCATCCTGCAGGGCCGGATCATCCGGGTCGGCGTGGACATGACCTGGTAGCGGCCCCCGGGATCTCCCGGGGCCGATCGACGGGACGGACAGCAAAGGGCGGCTTCCTTCGGGGGACCGCCCTTTCCTGTTTCCGGGAGGGCCTTCGGTCGGACGGGAGGGGCCGGATGTCTGGAACGACCGCGTGGGCGAATCCCGTCGCGGTTCCCTCCCGGCGCAACTCCCTCCCGTCGCTTTGTCACTCCCGACAGCGTCCCGCACCCCTCCCGGCGCGGTCCGCTCCGGACGCGGTTCGTGACCCTCCCGCCGCCGTTCTCTCCGACGCGGTTCCTGGCCCCTCCCGGCAGCACCCGCCGGACTCTATACTGGGCGGGTGAGCGCTCTGTCCTTGCGCGGCTGTACAGCGTTCGCTCTTGCCCTCGCGATGGGGGCGGTTGTGGCGGCTGCGGCCCCCCAGGGCGTCGTGGACCTGGACGGCCGCGCCGTGAACCCGCTCACCGTGTCTGCCGGCGCACGCGCGCACGTGCTGGTGTTCACCACCACGGACTGTCCCATCTCCAATCGCTACGCGCCCGAGATCAGGCGCCTGGCTGCGGCCTACGCGGAGCGTAGCGTGCGGTTCTGGATTGTCTATCCGGTGCCCGGCGATACGCCAGAGAAGATCCGCGCGCACGTGACGCAGTTCGGCCTGGACCTGCCGGTGGCCCGCGACACGCGCTTCGAGCTGGTGAGGCACACCGGCGCCACGGTGACCCCGGAAGTGGCTGTCATCGACGGCCGCGGCACGATGGTCTACCGTGGCCGCGTGGATGATCGCTACGTGGACTTCGGCGTGGACCGCCCCGCG
Source organism: Vicinamibacterales bacterium (assembly GCA_036795065.1). Taxonomy (GTDB): domain Bacteria; phylum Acidobacteriota; class Vicinamibacteria; order Vicinamibacterales; family UBA2999; genus VFZN01. Next base: position 4,158 of record DAIRFN010000068.1, on the reverse strand, counting down.
CCCACCACGCGCGACCTCGACACGGCGCTCGCGAACCTCCTCGCGGGCCGGCCCATTGAACCCAAGACCACCCGCGCGGTGGGCTGCTTCCTGACGGACCTGCTGAAGTGATCACGAAAGAGACCACGAAGGCACGAAGGACACGAGGCACGGCACGAAGGCCCTTGCGGCCATTCGCTGCCACTGCATTCCCCTGGAGTATCTTCGTGTTCTTCGTGGTTCCCTTCGTGTCTTCGTGGTTTCTTCTTGCAGCGGAGGCTGCGGCGGGTCCGGTCTTCTCACGCGATGTCGCGCCGGTTATCTACGAGGCGTGCGCGCCCTGCCATCGCCAGGGCGGGCCGGCGCCGTTCGGGCTCTCGTCCTACCGCGAGGTCCGCCAGCGCGCCACGCAGGTGCTGCAGGTCACCCACAGCCGCTTCATGCCGCCGTGGAAGGTGGAGCCGAACGTCGGGCGCTTCGAGGGCCAGCGCCCGCTCACCGACTCCGAACTCCAGATGCTCGAGGACTGGGTGGCCGCCGGCACGCCCGAAGGGGACCCGAACGACACGCCGCCACTCCCCGCCTTTTCCGACGGCTGGCTCCTCGGCACACCCGACCTCATCGTCACGCTGCCCGAGCCGTTCACCCTGCAGGCCGAGCCGACCGATGCCTTCCGCATCTTCGCGATCCCGCTGCCCGTGCAGGCGCGCACCTGGGTGCGCGGCATCGAGTTCCACCCCGGCAACCCGCGCGTGGTGCATCACGCCAACATCCGCGTGGATCGCACGCCGGCGTCGCGGCTGCTGGACGAACAGGATCCGCTGCCCGGCTACGACGGCCTGATGCCGCGATCGGCCGAATATCCCGACGGGCACTTCCTGGGCTGGACACCGGGCCAGGTGGCGCCGCTGGTGGGTCCGGACCTGGCGTGGACGCTCGAGCCCGGCAGCGATCTCGTCGTGCAGCTGCACATGCAGCCGTCGGGCGCGGTGGAGCAGGTGCAGCCGGTCATCGGGCTCTATTTCAGCGATCGCCCGCCGGTGCGCACGCCCACCATCCTGCGCCTCGGCTCGCAGGGCATCGACATCCCGCCCGGCGAGGGCCGCTACGTCATCCGCGACGCGTACACGCTGCCGGTGGACGCCGACATCCTGGCCATCCAGCCGCACGCGCACTACCGCGCGAAGGAGATTGTCGGCGCCGCCACGTTCCCGGACGGCACGTCCCGCCGCGTGATGCACATCAAGGACTGGGACTTCCGCTGGCAGCACGTGTACCGGCTGGTCGAGCCGCTCGCGCTGCCGAGGGGCACGCGGCTGTCGATGGAGTACACCTACGACAACTCACCCTCGAATGTGCGCAACCCGGAGGTGCCGCCGCGGCGCGTGCTGTGGGGACAGCGTTCGAAGGACGAGATGGGCGACCTGTGGTTCCAGCTGCTCGCGAAGAACGATCGCGACCGCGAGCGGCTGAACGGTGAGATCGCCAACAAGATGGTGGCCGAGGACATCATCGGCTACGAGACGATGCTGACGGTGGATCCGGACGACCACGAGCTGCACGACGACGTGGCGCTGCTCTACCTGGGGATGGGGAAGACGGCCGACGCGGTGCGGCACTTCAAGGCGTCCGCCGAGGCGCGTCCCGGCTCAGCGCCCGCGCGCTACAACCTCGGCACGGCCTACGCGGTGGCAGGGAAGCTGGAGGAAGCCGTCGCCGAGTACGAGCGCGCCATCGCCATCAAGCCGGACTACGCCGTGGCCCTGGCGAACCTGGGGAGCGTGCTGCTGCAGCAGGGCCGTTCACGCGAGGCGCTCCGGCGGCTGGAGCAGGCCGTGACGCTCGCGCCCGACAACGCGGAGGCGCTCAACAGCCTGTCGGTGGCCTACGCGGCCGAGGGCGACATCGAGAAGGCCCTCGCCACCATTGAACGCGCGCTGAAGCTCCAGCCCTCACCGGCCATGCAGAAGCTGCTCCGCCAGCGCCGCGATCTGCTCAGCAAGTAGCGGAGAAAAGCCACGACGAAGGCACGAAGGGAAACTCGAAGGTCACGAAGTTCTTTGGGGAAGCACGTGTGTTCTTCGTGTCTTCGTGGTTTCGTTTCTTCAGTGTGCCGAGCCTGCGGGGGCGACGAGGCTCTTGATGACGGGCTCGATTTGCTCCTTCGTCATCTGCCCCGGGTGGTAGAGCTTCACAGTGCCGTCGCGGTTGATGAAGACCAGCGTGGGCGTGGTGGAGACGCCGTAGCGCGTGAACAGCTCGCCGCTCACGGGCACGGTGCTGTCAGCCATCCAGGCGTAGGACTCCTGCCGGATCTGCTTGATGTAGGCCAGTTCCTGTTCCGGCGAAGCCGGCGCTCGCTTGGCCACGTAGCCGTAGCGCTGGGTGGGCGACACGATGGTGAGGCCGGTGTCGGCGTACTTCTGCCGCATCTCGTCGAGAACGGGGCTCATCGCCTTGCAGTCGGGACACCAGTGCGCCCAGAGGAATACCACCACCGGCTTTCCTTTCAGGCTGGCCAGGGTGGGTGAAGGGCCCCCCAGTGTCTCGCTGGAGGCCACCTCGAACGCCGGCTCGCCCTCGAGGCTGAGCAGGTTGATGTTCTTGTTGATGCGCTGGATGATCGACGTGTCCTTGTAAGTGTCCGCCTCGCGCCGGAGGAAGTACACCGCCTCGGAGCGGTTGCCGCGAGCGGCCTGGACCTGCGCGCGCACCTCTATCGCCGCGCCAATCGCGATGGGCAGCCGCGGCTCATCGTCCATTTTGCGGGTTTCAAGAGCGCCGAGGCACAGATCGTACGCGTCGAGCGCGTACTGCTCGGCCTTGTCGTAGTCCTTCTGCGCGAGCGCGCCGCGCCCCATCCACGAGAAGGCCTCGAGGTACTCGGGCGTGATGCCCTTCTCCTTGCGGTAGCCGGCGGCCACGGCCTCGGCGCCGGCGAGGTCGCCCTTGTTGATGACGGCGCGCACCTGCTGGATGAGGTTGGGTGGGGCCGCTGGGGCCGGTGCCGGCGTTGTCGTGGGGGCCGGGGCTTGGGCGCCCAGCAGCGACACGGAGAGCGCCACGGTGAAGACAAGGGAGAACAGAACTCGCATCGGCGGAGCATAACACTGAGGTGGTCAGACATGGATGGGTCGGATGCACCACCAGCCGCAGAGACTGACCGCGACCTTCATCGACCGCCCGATCGTGTGCTGGGCTGTCCTTCGTGTTCCCGGGGACACTTACTCCGTTGGCGAGTCCTCGGGCGGTGGTGTGCGGCGGACGCGCGTGAGCGCGTCGAGGAGCGTGCCAGCCGTGACCAGGACGATAGGGCCGAGCACCAGTCCCACGAACCCGAAGGCGGTGAGCCCCCCCAGCAGGCCGATGAAGACCACCAGCCCGTTCACCGACGTGCGCCCGCTCAACAGGAGCGGCCGGAGCAGGTTGTCCACCGAGCCGATGACGCCGATGCCGATGCCCGTGAGGATGAGGGCCTTCATCAGCTCGCCCGACAGCACCCACCAGATCGCAACGGGCCCCCAGATGAGCGTGGTGCCCACCACGGGGATCACCGCGCAAATGGCCATGGCCACGCCCCAGGCGGCCGGCGCGCCGACGCCGAGCGCCCAGAGGGCGATGCCGCCGATGAGGCCCTGCACCGCGGCGACGGACAGACCCGCACCCACCGAGGCGATCACCAGGTCGTGCGTCGTGCGGATCAACCGTTCGCGCTCGGCTTCAGGGAACGGTAGCATCCGCCGGATCAGCTGGCCGGCCCGATCGCCGTCGCGCAACAGGAAGAACAGAGCGAACAGCATCACGAACAGGCTGGCGATCATCGAGACCAGGTCGGCGACGGCGCCGCCCAGCCGGGCCGCCAGGAAGCTCAGCACCGACTGGGCCGCCTGGCTCAGCAACTCGGTCGGGTCCTCGGGGAGCGACGCGGGGATGCGCTCCCGGATTCGGTCCCAGACCAGCTGCACGCGCTCGGGCGTGGCCTGAGAGGGCAACTGCTTGGTGAAGGCCACGACCACCGGCAGCTCACCGATCAGCATCGAAACCACGCCGGTCACCGGGCCGATGATGAGGACGGCCGCACCGAGGGTGGTGACGAGGGCCGCGCGGGTGGGGCCGAGCCGAGGCGCAAGCCGGCGCCAGGCCGGGTTGAGCGCGAGCGCGAGAATGCCCGCCCAGGCC
>DAIRFN010000067.1:0-19014 GCA_036795065.1 Vicinamibacterales bacterium | reverse complement strand
GGTGATGACTGGCCGGCCAGGCGTGCCGCGAGGCGGGTCCGCAGGCCGGGCGGTGCGGTATCGGCCAGACGCCCGCGCTGGGACGAAAGGGCCTGCCGCATCAGCCTCTGGACGTCCACCGCCCGCCGGCAGGCGGCGCAGGCGTGCACGTGGGCCTCGACACGGGAGTGCTCGGCGGGCGGGAGCTCACCGTCCGCGTAGGACGCCAGAAGGGGTTCCAGTTGCTCGCAGTTCATCGGGTCAGCACCATGCCGCTGTCCTTAAGACGCCGCCACTACGGCTTCGTTGCATGACGGGCCGCCACCAGGCTGTTGTAGAGTTGCTTCCGGCCACGCGACAGCCGGGACATGACCGTGCCCACCGGGATCTCGAGAACGGACGCAATTTCCTGGTAACTCAGTTCCTCCACATCCCGCAACCATACGGCCTCGCGGAAGGCTTCGGGCAGCTGTTCGAGCGCCTGGCGGAGGTCCTCGCTCAGGGTCTCCCGGAGCAAGAGGGTCTCGGGGTTGTCGGGCGGGGGGGACAACGTGTCCTCTCCCCGCTCGACGCTCAGCTCCACGAGGTCGGAGTCGGCTTCCACGCGCGCCCGGCCCTGGTCCCGGCGGCGATTGCGCCACGTGTTGTGCAGGATAGTGTACAGCCAGGCCTTCAGGTTGGTGCCGGGCCGGAACTTCTCGCGGGCCCGGAACGCCTTCAGGTAGGTGTCCTGGACGAGATCCTGCGCCGCGTCCGGGTTCCTCGTGAGCCGAACGGCCGTTCCGTAAAGCGCGTCGAGCCACTCCAGGGCTTCGCCGGTGAACGGGTCGGCGTCCGTCGCCGGAGTCGCAGACCACCATCGCCCGAATCGCATCTGTGGAAGGCCGCAGTTCTCTGGAAACGATGGGAGAGAGACCCGCGTCCCAAGTATAGGACAAGCGGAGCCGGATCGAATCTTGCTCCGTGTCACCCGCCAGGGACCGTTTGTTTGCGGCCCTCGTCTCAGGATCAGTAAGATGCACCGAGGAGAACGGCTATGCGGCTCACCATCCTGACCCTGCTGGCGGCGCTGGCCGCGGCCCCCGCGGCGGAGGCTCAGACGGGCTACATCCCTTACTACGGCAAGAACGCCATCCGCTACGACAAGTTCGACTGGCACATCTACCAGTCCGATCACTTCGAGATCTACTACTACCCGGAGGTCGAACAGCATCTCGAGCGGATCGCCGGGTACGCGGAGAGCGCCTACCAGCACGTGAGCTCGGAGCTCAAACACGACCTGGCGTTCAAGGTGCCGCTCATCCTGTTCACGACGAGCGCCGAGTTCTGGCAGCAGAACGTCATCCCCGGCGCCGCGCAGGAAGGCGTGGGCGCCTTCGCCGAACCGAGCCGCAGCCGCATCGTGATGCCGATCGACGAGCCGTCGGACCTGCTCTACCGGCTCATCACCCACGAGCTCACGCACATCTTCCAGTTCGACATCATCCCCACGGGCCTCATCCGCCGCAACATGCCGCTCTGGACCATGGAGGGCATGTCCGACTACATGACCGGCTACTGGCGCCCGCTCGACCTGATGACGGTGCGCGACGCCGCCGTGTCGGACATCATCCCGAAGATGAGCGAGATGCAGGACTACGGCGGGTTCAGCAACCCGCGCCTCATCTACAACCTGGGCCACGCGGCGTTCGAGTTCATGGAAGCACGCTGGGGCAAGGAGGGCGTGCGCCAGTACATCTTCGCTCTGCGCCGCAGCGTCATCGGCGGCAGCGACGATGCCTTCCAGGAAGCGTTCCAGATGTCGGCGGAGGAATGGGACCAGCAGTTCGACCGCTACATGAAGGAGCGCTTCAAGCCGTTTCGCGACAAGGAGCGCCCGGCGGACTACGGGCGCGACCTCGCCCCCGATCCGCGCAAGAGCCGGTTCAACAACGTGCTCTCCATCGAGCCGTCTCCCTCGGGCGATCTCATCGCGGCCATGACGGCCAACGGCCGCGACCGCGAGCTCGACATCGTCCTCGTCTCGACCAGGGACGGCGAGATCATCCGCAATCTGACGAGCGGATTCGACCAGAGCATGGGCTTCGAGTACCTGGCCACGCCTGGCGGGCGCTGGAATTCGGTGCCCTGGATGTCGTGGTCGCCGCAGGGCGACCGCCTGGCCTACTTCGTCCGTACCGAGAAGGACCGCGCCCTCATCGTCCAGAACGTCGTCACCCGGAAGATCGAGCTGCGCCTGCCGCTCAACGACATCGACGCACCCGAGTCGCCGGACTTCTCCCCCGACGGCAAGCTCATCGCGTTCTCGGGCATGCAGGGCGCCGACGCCAACATCTACGTCGTGAACATGGACACCCGGGAAGTGAAGGCCCTCTCGAAGGACCCGCTGCCCCACTACGCGCCGACGTGGTCCCCCGACGGCACGTTCCTCGTGTACCTGGCGCGAGTCAGCGGCAACGAGAAGCTGTTCCGCATGAAGGCCGACGGGTCGGACCCCACGCAGCTCACCTTCGGCACCCACGACGAGGGCGGCGCGCAGTTCTGGGATGCCGACACGCTGCTCTTCCCGTCCACGGCAGTCAACCCCGCCGAGCCAATTGATCCGGATGTCGCGCGTAACGGGCAGATCTACAACCTGTGGACGCTGAACCTGAAGACGAACGAGCTGAAGCAGTACACGGACGCGCTCACTGGCAACCTCTCGCCGGTCGTCCTGCGCGACGGCGCCGACGTGCGGCTCGCGTTCGTCACCTACCTGAAGGGCGACTACGGCCTGCACATCCTCGAGCGCAAGGAGGAGATCACGACCGTGGCGTCCGACGACTTCGGCGCCCCGGGCCCGATCGTCGACTTCCAGGCGCCGCTCACCCACTCGCTCGTGCAGGACAACGCCAAGAAGAAGGGCCGCTTCGAGAAGATGTTCCTCGAGGGGCGGCCGCCGGTGGCCCTGGGCGTGACGAGCGGCGGCGACCTCTTCGGCGGCACCGCGGTCACGTTCACCGACGTCCTGGGCGACCAGCAGTTCAACCTGTTCGCCTCGTCCGTGTCGCAGTACCGGACGCTGTCGCTCACCTGGCTGAACCTCGAGCGGCGGTTCAATTTTGCCCTGCAGGGTTACTCGCAGACCCAGTTCTTCTACGGGCAGCTGGGCGGCGTCTTCTACGACCCGGCGTTCAGCGGCATCGTGGATCGCGACCTCGCAGTGGCCACCCGTACCATCCAGGGCGGCACGGCCTTCGGCATCTACCCGTTCAACCGCTACCGCCGCATCGAGCTGTTCGGCGGCATCAACCAGTACCGGGAAGAGTTCGCCGATCAGGGCCTCAACGAGTATTCGGAGGATTACCAGGAGCAGCAGTTCGGCCGCGTGCTGTTCAACAACGGCACCATGGTCCCCCTCGGCGTGGCGTTCGTCCAGGAGACCACCATCTTCCGGGAGTTTGGTCCGCTCACCGGCAGCACGATGCGGCTGGCGTACGAGGTCGCTCCGAAGATCGGGAACTCGCTGTCGCGCCAGACGTTCGACGGCGATGCCCGCAAGTACTTCCGGCTGGGCGGCACGGGGCTGCTGGCCCTGCGCGCGCGGGGGTTCAAGAGCTGGGGCGACAGCCCGGACTTCCTCTACTTCGGCGGGAACAGCGAGCTGCGCGGCTACGACTACCTGTCGTTCGTCGGCCAGAATGCGTTCTTCCTGAACGCCGAACTGCGCTTCCCGCTCATCGAGGCCATGGCCACGCCCATCGGCATCCTCGGCGGCGTCCGCGCCGCCTTCTTCGCCGGCCTGGGCGGCGCCTGGTGGGAGGGCCAGTCGTTCTCGGGGTGGACGAACGACACCACGATCGAAGCGCCGATCATCGGCTATGAACCCGACCCGAGCAACGTCAACGACTTCGTGCCGGTCTACGGTGACCCGCGGCCCATCTCTGGATTCCGTCTCGTGGACAGTCGCGGCACCTACGGCATCAGCCTGCAGACGTTCGCGCTCGGCTTCCCGATTCACTTCGACTGGTCGTGGAGGACCCTCATGAATCGCGACTGGGAAGACGTGGTCTATGCGCAGAGCGGCGGCAGCGGCATCTTCCGCAAGCCGCAGTTCGCGGTGTGGATTGGCTACGACTTCTGAGTCGTGACCATTGCCCCGGCAAAACGTTGGCAGGACTCGGCCACCGAGACCGTGCAGGTGGTCCTGCCCAACGACTCCAACCCGCTCGGTTTCATGCTGGGTGGCTCGGTGATGCACCTCATCGACATCACCGGCGCCATCGCCTGCCATCGCCACACCAACACCCTGGCGCTCACGGCGGCCGTCGACGGCCTCGAGTTCGTGCATCCGATCAAGGTGGGTGACATGGTCATCCTCAAGGCGCGCGTCACTGCCACCTTCCACACGTCACTGGAGGTCGAGGTCGAGGTGTTCTCGGAAGAGATCCTCACGGGGCTGCGCCGGCCGACCAGCCGGGCGTTCCTGACGTTCGTCTCGATCGACAGCCACGGGAAGCCCCAGCCGGTGCCCCCGCTCCTGTTGGAGACGCCGGACGACGAGGCGCGCAGCCGCGAGGCCGGCGCCCGGCGCCAGGCGAGGCTCTCGGCCCGGAGGCGCTAGGACCCCAGGTTGCCGGCGGGCGACATCCGCAGCTCGCTTCGCGGCATGTCGAGCGCCACGCGGTAGGGGCTCAGGAACTTGTGCCCGACGATGCCGCCGACCTCGAACCCGAGCAGCACGCTCGGCGCGCGCAGGTTGAGGACGACGAGCGAGAAGTTCCGGTACTCGATGGCCTCGGAGAACCGCAGCCGCTGGCCCGGCAACAGGAAGGCGTCGCGGTCCCAGCCCGAGGTGCCGTAAACCCGGAGCGCGATCTTCCGCGCCGGCTGGGCGTTGATGGCCTCGGCCGTGGCCGTGCTGATGGAGATGACCTCGCCGCCCGTATCGACGACGAAGTAGGTGGGGTGCTGCTCGTTGATGAGCCCCTTTACGAGCGACAGCCGATGATGCCGCATGGGCAGCTTGATCTCGGCGGCCTCCTCCGGCAGGTTCCGCCCCATCGTCAACTTGCGCGTGCCGTAGTCGATGATCATCGACATGCCGAGCGAGAGCGGCGAGAAGCTCTCGGTCTCGCGCTTCGGCAGCCCGCGCAGGGCCGGCGCCTTGATCATGACCGGAACGTTCGACAGCTTCAGCGTGCCAATCTCCAGCGAGTCGGCGCGTCCGAGCTGCAGGCCGCGCAGCCCCACTTCACCCACGCCCGCGCTCAGCGTGTAGGTGATGGGCCGCACGCCGGTCGACGACGCGGTCTGTCGCGAGATGGTGGTCTGTTCCGATCCCGTGTCGAGCACGAAGTCCTGCAGCCGCTGGTTGTTCACGCGCGCCTTGACGATGACCTTGTCGTCCACCAGTCGGAAGTCGACGGTGTGGAGCTGGCCGGCCACGTCCTCGGCGATGGCGATGGGCTCGCGCTCGCCGAATGACTTCAGGAAGCGCACCTGCGAGCGCGACCACGCGGCCTTTTCCGAGCGGTCCTTGTTGGGCAGGAGGTTGACGTAGTTGGTGTAGGCCGCGGCCGCCTGTTCGTAGCGGCGCATGCGCTCGAAGATGGAACCCACCGTGTGGTGAATCTCCGCGTCGCGGGGCGACTCCTTGAGCGCGGCCTGGGCGGCGTTCATCGCCTCGTCCAGCTGGTTGTGCGAGGCCAGGGCGCGCGCGAGGCCGTGCAGGGCGCGCGACATGCCCGGTACGGCCGACAGCGCGTCGCGATACTCCGCCTCGGCCTCGTCGAAGGCGCCCGCCGACCACACGGCGTCGGCGTGAACCGTGAGCACCTCGGGGTTCCTCGGGGCGCTGGCCTTCAGGGCATGCGCCTCGCGCTGCGCCTCGGTGAACTCGCCGATCCGGAGCGCCGACCGCACGATGCCGATGCGGGCCGGCACGCTGATGGAGGTGTCATCCGTTTCGGCCGCCTTCCGGAAGGCCTGGAGCGCCTCGGCATACCGGGTCTCGTCGTACAGCAGGATGCCGAGCTGGAACTGGACTTCCGCGTCGCTGCCGGACGCCCTTCCCAGCGCGCCCGTGGCCAGGGACGCGCTGAGCGCCAGCACTACGAGAGGTAGACGGGATCGAGTCGGCATAACTACCCTCTCCGACGCGCAAATCGGCCCGGGGGGCGCACCCCGGGCCGGCGAGTTCAGGCGGCCATTCTACTTCTGATAGTGCGCGGCGTTCACCTCAATGTAGTTCGTCCACTTCTCCGGCACCTCGTCGAGGGCGAAGATGGCCTCCACCGGGCAGGCCGGCACGCAGGCGCCGCAGTCGATGCACTCGTCCGGGTGGATGTAGAGCTGCGTCGCGCCCTCGAAGTCCGCTTCGTCCTTCCGGGGGTGGATGCAGTCCACCGGGCACACGTCCACGCAGGCCGAATCCTTGGTGCCAATGCAGGGTTCACAGATGATGTACGCCACGTCACTCCTCCCGATGAAAGATGAATAGGTCGATGCCGGGCCCGTTTTATGCGGTGCTTTCGAGCGCCGGCGGCAGATAACCGAGTCGCAGGGAGATACGGCGCGCCAGTTCCCACACGCCGCGATGATGCTCCGTCAGGATGGGCCGATCGTCGGCACCATGGCCGAAGAGGCCAACCCGCGCCACCTCGAGCCCCGTGTAGTCCCACACCGGGGCGCACGTGCAGAACAGCCGCTGCACGGCGTCGGGCTCGATCGGCGGCGGCCCGAGACGAACCACGATGCGCTCGGGCTCCGCAACCTCGTCCCGCGTCGCCAGCCGCAGACAGCTGAGGCGGCGAGTCGCCTGGCGCGGCGAGAAGTACAGCGCGCAGTGCGACGGCATCTCCCGGCCGTACACCGTGTGCATGGCCACCTCGTCCGGCCCCGACCGCCACAGGTAGGTGACCTCGCCCGTCGGCATGGCGATGAACCCCCGATGTGCCGTGGACAGCACGTACTCCCGCATGAACGGGTAGGCGTGCAGCCGCAGTTCCGAGCGCCCCAGCGCACGGAAACTCAGGTCGAGCATCTTCAACGTGAGCGCGTAGCGCTGGGTGTCCTCGTCCTGCCGCACGTAGCCGCGCCGTTTGAGGACCGCCAGCAGCCGATGAACCGTCGAGGGCGGCTGGCGCAGGGTCCTGGCGAGATCTGACAGATTGGCGCCTCGCGGCTGCCCGCTCAGCACCTCGCAAACCTCGAGTGCTTTGTCGATGGACGTCAGGCCACCGCTCGGACGGCTGGGCTGGGCGCTTTCCATTATGTGGAAACGAATTTCAAAATCCAATGATCGACGCGACTCCCCTTCCCTGTCAAGGGCCGGACCGCTTAGGATGGGCGTTCGCGAATCGTGTCGAGTTCCCTCATCGGTCAGACCATCGGGCACTACCGCGTTCTCGACCAGCTCGGGGCGGGCGGGATGGGCGTGGTCTACCGGGCACAGGACATGAAGCTCGGGCGACAGGTCGCCATCAAGGTGCTGCCGGCCGGCAATGCCTCGAGCATCGAGGCCATCGAGCGCTTTCGCCGCGAGGCCCGCACGGCCTCGGCGCTGAACCATCCCAACATCTGCATCATCTACGGCTTCGACGAGCAGGACGGCCAGTGCTATCTCGCGATGGAACTGCTCGACGGCGAGCCGCTCGACATCAGGCTGGCCGGGCGCCCGCTGGATCTCCGATCGCTGCTCGACATCGCCGTGCAGGTGGCCGACGCGCTCGACGCGGCCCACACCGAGGGCATCCTCCACCGCGACATCAAGCCGGCCAACATCTTCCTCACCAAGCGCGGGCAAGTGAAGGTGCTCGACTTCGGGCTGGCGAAGCTCACCACCGCGGCGCACGGCCACGGCCTGGGCGACTCGGTGTACGAGACGCGCGCCGAGCACTTCTCCAGCGTGGTGGGCACCACGGTCGGAACCATTGCCTACATGTCGCCGGAACAGGCACGGGGCGAGGAGCTGGATCCGCGCACCGATCTCTTTTCGTTCGGCGTCGTGCTCTACGAGATGGCCACCGGGCGCCAGAGTTTCCCCGGACACACCACGGCGGTCGTGTTCGACGGCATCCTGAACCGCGAGCCTGCGCCGGCCAGCGCCGTCAACACGTCGATCCCGCCGGATCTCGATCGCATCATCGCCAAGGCGCTCGAGAAAGATCGGACGCTGCGCTACCAGACCGCGAAGGATTTGCGCGCCGATCTCGAGCGACTCCGGCGCGACTCGGGCACGAGGCGCCTGGCCGTGGCCGCCAGTGGCTCGGTGGCCGTCAGCCAGCCGGGCGCCGGTGGCGACATCACGTCGGCCCCGACCGTGTTCGTGGCGCACCCCGCGCAGCCGGTCTCGGACGCGGGGGCATTGGCTCCGGGAGCTGCGTCGCCGCCAGCCACGCAGCCGCTGTCGCCGGGAAGCGCCGTGCCCGTGCTGCCGCAGATCGCAGCACCGGCCGCGGTCGCCGCGCCCGTGTCGGCGGGAACGTCGCCAGCGACGGCACCGTGGATGCTGGCCGCGGTCACCACCGTGGTCGCCGCATTCGCAGTGGGTGCGGGGATCTACATGGCGATGCGCGCGGACACCGCCCTAACGGATACCGCTCAGACCGCGCCGTCCGAACCGCCAGTCCCGGCGGTTGCCGTGCCGCCAACCGAGGCCCCAGCCCCGGAACTCGGCGAGGACGCCCTGCCACCGCCCGGTAAGACAGCCCCGGCGCCTCCCGGCGCGGCCAGTCCACCCGCGAAGGGCCCGACCGCAGGGGTCCGGCCGACGGCGAAGTCGGCCCCGGCGTCACCGGCGGGCACCGCGGTCGCCGGGGCCGCGTCGAGTGCTGCGGAGGCCTCGAAGCGCCTCGAGGTGGCGCGCGCCAAGCTCTCGAGCAATCTGCTCGATCAGGGGGTCGCCGATCTGCGCCAGATCGTCATCGACTACCCCGGCACGCCCGTCGCCGTCGAGGCGTCGTTCCTGGCGGCCGGCGCCCTCGAGAAGGCCGGCCGCGCCGATGATGCGATGGCGGCCTATGTGGAGTTCGACAAGAGATTCGCGGGCAACCCGCAGGTGGCGGAGAGCAAGCTGCGGCGCGCCCAGTTGCTCCTGCGCGGTCGCGGCCAGCAGCGCCAGTCGGAGGCCTACGCGCTGTTCGGCGAGGTCGCGCGCGAGTATCCAGGCACCCCACATGCAAAGCAGGCGCTCCTGGCTCGCCGCCAGGCGGAGATGCAGCGTCGGCAACTGCGCGCGATGGATCCCGTGCTGAACGTCGAGGTGCCGGCGCTGCTGGTCACGCTGCGTGCGCTCGCGGACCAGTTTCCGAACGATCCCGAGACCATGCCCGCCATGAACCAGCTGGCTACCGCGTACAACGAGATGGAACGGTACCAGGCGGCCGCGGACGTGTGGGAACAGATGGCCGCCCGGTTCCCCGGCAATCCGGCAGAGGTGTGGTGGCAGCTCGGAGAGCTGTACGAGCGGCGCCTCCGCAACCCCGAGAAGGCCCGCGAGGCGTATGCCAAGGTGCCGTCCGTGTCGCCGCGATACCGGGAAGCGCAGCAGCGGCTGAACCGGCGCTGACTACTTCGTCCGGATCTCCACCTTGCCGGTGACGACGTCGATTGAGATCACCGGCTCACCCTTGCCGAGCGTGGCCTCGCTCCAGCGGGGCCCCCAGCTGTCCCTCGTCGTCAGCGGGATATCGGACTGAATCGTCCCGTTCAGCGCCAACGCCATCACCCGCGCGTCGGCCGGCGGGCCGGGCATCTGCAACCGCACGTCGCCATTGAAGGCGCGGAGCCGCAGCAGGCCGGCGGGGGCGAGCCGCGCGTTCCTGAGGATGACCGACCCGATACCGGTCTCGAGGCGAAGCGAGCCCGAGACATCCGTCCCCTCGATGGGGCCCCGGCGCACGTCCGCCGTGAGCGCCCCGCGGAAGCCTTCGACCTGCACCTTCCCTTCCATGACCTTCAGCCGCTCGATGCGCGCGGTGGCCGGCACGCGCAGGACGAGGTCTGACACCAGCGTGGGATCGGTCCCGCCCTCGGGCTGCAGGATGCGAATGGTCACGCGCTCGGGACTCTCGTCGATGACCACGGGCAGCTGCGCAAAGGCGTCGGCGGTGGGGGCGGTTCGCTGAATGGCCACCTCCAGATCCTGGCGATTGGATCCTTCGATGCGCACCTGGCCAATCGTGATGTCGATGGCGAGCGCGCGATCGGCCGACCACGCGAAGGCACGCGTTTGCCGATCGGTCGCCGCCAGCGCAGGCGTAGCGAGCGCCGCGCAGGCCAACAGGAGCACCGCAGTGCGCATGGCCCGATTATACTTTCGCCGGAGACACCCGTGCGGCTTCTCACCATCGTCGTGTGCCTGGCGATTGCCGGAGACGTGCGTGGGCAAGCCCTGCCCTCCGAGCCCATCTCGGTGGCGAACGGGCGGTTCGTCTTCGGCGCCGAGATGTTCGCCACTGTCGGCGATGCCGATCCGGGATTCTTCAACTACACCGACTACGAGTACAGCGCGCTCCGCAATGTGCGCCTGTCGATGTCCACCGAGATTCGCGCGGCGCGCCGGGTGCAGTTCCTGGCCGAGGTGCGCCTCGACCATGGCGACGAACTGTGGCCGTACGCGCTCTTCGTTCGCGTGCGGCCATGGCCCGAGCGGCGGTTCGACATCCAGGTGGGCCTGGTCCCGCCCACGTTCGGCGCGTTCACGAAGACGGTGTACGCGTACAACAACCTCGTGATCGGCCAACCACTCGCGTATCAGTACCTCCTGTCCATCAAACCCGACGGTCTCCCGCGAACGGCCGACGACCTGCTGCGCATGCGCGGACGAGGGTGGCTCTCCGACTTCCCCGTCGGCGATGCCACGAGCGGCCCGGGCGTTCCCATGGTCAGCACCGCGCGCTTCGATACGGGCGTGCAGGTGCACGGGGTGGCGGGCCGCCTCGAATGGACGGGCGCGGTGACCACCGGCTCGCTGTCCGATCCCCGGGTGTCGGACAACAACGGCCGGCCGCAGTTCGCCGCGCGGCTCGTGGCCCAACTCGCTCCCGGAGTCCGCATCGGCGGATCGGCGGCGCGGGGGCCCTGGCTCGCCAGCGCGCTGGACGACGACCTGCCGCGCGGGCAGCGCGCGCGCGACTTCATGCAGACGGCCGTGGCGGCCGACGCCGAGATCTCGCACGGTGCCTGGCTGGCAAGAGCCGAGTTCCTGCAGTCGGCCTGGGATCTCCCCTCCGTTGGCACGCCCGCCATCAACGAAGCCATCGTCGCGCGCTCGCTGATCGTGGAGGGACGCTATCGCCTGTGGCCCGGCGTGTCGGTGTCGGCACGCGGCGATGCGCTGTGGTTCTCGGAGCTGGCGGGTCGCTCCATTGTCGAAACCTGGGAGGCCAACCAGCAGCGCCTGGAGACGGCGCTGAGCGTGGCCATCACGCGCAACGTCCTCGCGAAGGGCGCGTGGCAGCGGAACCTGCGAGAGGGCGGGCGCGTCCGGCACGACTCGCTGCTGGCGGCACAGCTCGTGTACTGGTTCTGATGATGCGTCTCCACGGTAGCCTCGGGGCGGGCGTGTGCATGGCCCTGGCGTTCGCGACGCTCTCGCTGGACGCGACCGATGCGCCTCGACCCGGGGCCGCCGACGCGGCCGCGCGCGAGTCGGCCACGCAGGCCACCAGCGGCATTCGCGGCAGACTCTCCCTGAAGCGCCTGGCGCGGCCGAACGAGCGGCGGCCCGAGGTGTCCGATCCGGGCGCGGGAGGCCCCAGGGATCAGCCCGACCTTCGCCGGGGCGTCGTCTACCTCGAACAGGCGCCGCGGGCGGCGTTCGACGAACCCGAGCCGACGCGTGCCGTGATGGATCAACGCAACGAGACGTTCGTGCCGCACGTGCTGGCCGTCATGGTGGGCACGGTGGTGGACTTCCCCAACAGCGACCGGACGTACCACAACGTCTTCTCGCTCTCGCGGGTCAAGCGCTTCGATCTCGGCCGCTACGCCGCTGGACGGTCGAAGAGCGTGCGGATGGACCGGCCCGGCATCGTCCGGGTGTTCTGTGACATTCATTCCCACATGAACGCGTTCGTGCTGGTCTTCGCTCACCCGTTCTTCGACGTCACCGACGCCGACGGGCGCTTCGAGCTCGCAGACGTGCCCGCCGGCACGTACACGGTCGTCGGGTGGTATGAAGGAGAGGCGCGGGTGACGCGGCCCGCTACCGTAACGGCGGCGGGCTGGACCGACCTGGAGCTCGTCGTGCCCTGATGCGCGCCTTCGGATCGCTCTCGAACCGCATCTTCCTGGCCAGCGCGCTGCTGGCCGCGCTGTCCATCGGCGCCGCGTTGTTCTTCGTCCGGGCGCGCCTGACGACGGAAACCCAGCAGGCCCTCGAGCGGGACGTGCAGACGGCGGCCAACATCGCCGATCAGCAACAAGCCGCGCTCTTCGACACGTTCACCCGTTCTGCACGCCTCATCGCCGATCTACCCCGGCTCAAGGCCGCGGTCGACACGGGCGACCCGCCCACCGTGCAGCCCATCGCCGAGCAGTACCTGCAGGAGCTCGGCGCCGACGTGCTGCGTGTCCACGATCGCCGGGGCGTCGAGCTGGCCTCGGCCGGCGGCTCCACCGGCGGCGTCCTCCGCGTGGTGGACGTCCCGATCCGGGTGGATTTTGACCAGTTGGGCACCCTGACGGTCGGCTACCTGCTCGACGAAGACCGCGCGATGGAGCTGGCCGCCCTCACGGGCGCCGCGATCGCGTTCGTCGCGGATGGCCGCGTCCAGGCGTCGACGCTGGCGTCCACCTCGGATGCGATGCTCGGCGTCCTCACCGCGGGCTCGGCGTCGACGACGGTGCGCATTGGCGGCACCGAGTACGTGGCGCTCGTCCGGCCGCTCCACCCCGAGGCCGACGGGCGCCCGGCCTCGGTCGTCGTGATGCACTCCCGCACCGCGCGGCTGCGCACCCTGGGCGCCATCCAGGCGTTCCTCCTGGCCCTCGCGGTGATCTCGGTCCTGCTGGCCGTGGCGATCAGCTACTGGGTGGCGCGCACGGTCACGAGGCCGCTGGCCAAGATTACCGACCACATGCGCCAGGTCGCCGTGAGCGGCGACCTCACGCGCAAGATCGCCCTGCCAGATCAGCCTGGATGGGACGACGAGGACGCGCGAGTGCTCGCCGGCACGTTCAACGGCCTCACCGAGGCGATCGTGCGCTTCCAGCGCGAAGCGGCACAGCGCGAGCGCCTGTCGGCGCTCGGACGCCTCTCCACGGTCATCGCCCACGAAGTGCGCAACCCGCTGATGATCATCAAAGGCGCGCTCAGGACGCTCACGAGGCAGGGCGTGACCACGGCCGATCAGCAGGACGCCGCAGGGGACATCGACGAGGAGATCGGGCGCCTGAACCGCCTGGTGAACGACGTGCTGGACTTCGCGCGCCCCATCCGCTTCGAGTGGGCGCCAACCGATGTCAGGGCCGTCTGCGAGGATGCGGTCAAGGCCGTTTCCACCGGCGCACAGACGGCGCCCGTCCTGCGAGCGCCCGCGCCCCTGCCGACGTTGACGACCGATCGGGAGCGCGTCCGCACGGTCCTCGTCAACCTGCTGACCAACGCCCAGCACGCGGTGGAAGGCGCGCCGGAATCAACGACCGGCGCCCCGCCCATCGAGGTGACGGCGACGCCGGCCGGGCCCGATCGGGTGATTATCGTCGTCCGTGACCAGGGTGCCGGTATTGCGCCCGATGATCTGCCGCGCCTCTTCGATCCATACTTCACCACCCGCCGCGGCGGCACCGGACTGGGCCTGGCTATTGCAGGCAACATCGTTCAGGGGCTTGGAGGCGCCATCTCGGTCACCAGTCGGCCCGGCGCGGGCACCGAGTTCCGCATCGAGCTGGGCCACGGCCCCACGGGAAGCGCGCACTGACCCATGTCCGGCACCATCCTGCTCGCCGACGATGAGGCGAAGATCCTCAAGACCCTCGGCCGCGCGCTCCGCGACGAGGGACACGATGTCGTCACCAGCTCCAGCGCGCGGGAGACACAGCGCCTGCTGGCAGAACGCACGTTCGACCTGCTCATCGTCGACTACCTGATGCCCGAGAAGACCGGGCTCGACGTCATCCGCGAGCTGGTCGCCTCGACCGTCGAAGCCGAGCGGCCGGCCATCGTGATGATGACGGCGCATGGCAGCATCGAGAGCGCCGTGGAGGCCATGAAGCTGGGGGCGCGGGACTACCTGCAGAAGCCCTTCGAGGTGGACGAGCTGCTGGTCATCGCACGACGCGCCATCGAGGACCAGCGGGCCCGCCTGGGTCTCCGCTACCTGCTCAGCGAGCGGGAAGCCGAATTCGGCCACTACGGCATCGTCGGGCACAGCCGGGCGGTGAAGGAGCTGCTCGCGCGTGCCGAGCGGGTGGCGGCCTCGAAGAGCACGGTGCTGCTGACCGGAGAGACGGGCACCGGCAAGGAGCTGGTGGCTCGGGCGATCCACGCGAAGAGCGCCCAGCGCGACATGCCGCTCATCAAGGTGAACTGCGCGGCGATCCCCGAAACACTCCTCGAGTCGGAGCTCTTCGGCCACACGCGCGGGGCGTTCACGGGCGCCATGGCCTCGAAGAAGGGCCGCTTCGCCCTTGCCGATGGCGGCAGCATCTTCCTCGACGAGATTGCCACGATCAGCCAGGCCGTGCAGGCCAAGCTGCTGCGCGTGCTCCAGGACCGCGAGTTCGAGCCGCTCGGGGCCGAGCGGACCCAGCGCGTGGACGTGCGCGTCATCGCCGCGACCAATCGGGACCTGCGGCAGATGGTGGCGGACGGCCGGTTCCAGGAAGACCTGTACTACCGGCTGAACGTCATACCCATCACGCTGCCCCCGCTGCGCGATCGACGGGAAGACGTGCCGCTGCTCGTGGACCATTTCGTGCGCCGCTTCTCCGCGTCGATGGGGAAACCCCAGCTCGAAGTGGACCCCGCGGTGCTCGACGAGCTCACCCGCTACGACTGGCCCGGCAACGTGCGCGAGCTCGAGAACACCATCGAGCGCGCCGTGGTCCTGGCCACCGGTCCCCGCCTCACGCGCGACACCGTGTGGCTGATGGGCGCCGCGGCACCACCCTCGACGTCGGGCTTGCCCTCGCTCGGGCTCCACCAGAACGTCGAGTGGGCCGAGCGCGAGACCATTCGCCGCGCACTCGACCGGGCGGGTGGTGTGAAGAAGGATGCCGCCGAGTTGATGGGCATCAGCCAGCGCGCGCTCAGCCACTACCTGCTGAAATACAAAGACACCCTGTAGGCGCACACGCTTTCGCGTCGCGTAAGCGCTTACCGTCCCCGTGTCCGCACAGAGGCACACATCCCGCCGATTTCCTCATTCGCGTGCCATTCGAGATCGGCACCGCGTTTGCTGTCACCGAGGCAACCCCTTCTGCCGTGTCGCGGTGTGCGACGCGAGCGACGAGAAGCCGTGGCGGGACGGCGCACCTGCTGTCAGGCACATTCCGTGTCCCAGGGTCAGCAGGCCCCGCCACGGCGTTTTCAGCCCCAGCCGGCTGTCGGAGAGATGGATGATCCGAATCGTGCGACGAGTCGCACTGGTCACTGCCCTGGCTTGCGCCGGGGCGGCGTGCGACGAGAGCCTCAGTGACGTGGCGGGCCCAACCCCCATCCTCGAGCCGACCTTGTCGAGCATTCAACGCGAGATCTTCAACACCACCGATTCCAGCGGGCGGCAGGCGTGCACCACGTGTCACGTGGCCGGCGGTCCCGCGGGATTCATGGCGCTGGTCGAGGGCGCCTCGCATGGCAACCTGGTGGGACGCTCGTCGGCGGCCAGGCCCGGAGCCGTGCGAGTGATTCCCGGCGATCCCGACAACAGCTACCTCGTGCAGAAGCTCGAAGGCGCGCCCGGCATCGTGGGACAGCGCATGCCGCGCACGGGCGGCCCCTTCCTGACCGAGGGTCAGATGCGCATCATTCGCCGCTGGATCGAACTGGGTGCGAAGAACGACTAGGAGAACCCGACCGTGAAGCATTTCGTCCGTTGCCTGTGGCTGGTGCTGGCCGTCGCTGCTCTCCCCGTCACCGTGGCGTCGGCACAGACCGACGACGAGGATCCCGATCTCGAGGTCAACGTCTCCCAGCCCGACTTCACGCTGGCGGCATTGCCGACGAACCTGCGACTACCGAAGGGCAAGGTCGCGTTCCGGGTCACGCACCGCTTCGCGCGCCCGCTTGGCGACGGCGACTTCGGGGACCTTCTCGAGGACTTCTTCGGCTTCGACTCGGGCGCGCAGATCGGGCTCGAGCTCAGGTATGGCCTGTTCCGCGGCGCGCAAGTGGGCATCAACCGCACCTCCGATCGCACCATCCAGTTCTTCAGCGAGTACGACCTCAAGAGCCAGGTCTCGTTCCCGATGGGCGTGGGTATCTGGGCGAGCATGGACGGGACGAACAACTTTCGCGACAGCTACTCCCCGGCCTTGGGGGTGGTGCTCTCGCGAGAGCTCGGCGACATGGGCGCGGTCTACGCGGAGCCCATCTGGGTGAACAACACCAACGCCGAGCCCTCAGAGTTGGTGGACGACAACAGCACGTTGCTCGTCGGGCTCGGGACGCGGCTGAGGGTTCGGCCCACCGTCTATGTCACCGCCGAGGTCTCGCCGCGCATCGCGGGCTACGCACCGGGCGACGCGCTCCTCAGCTTCGCGATCGAGAAGCGCGCCGGCGGCCATGCCTTCTCGTTGAATTTCTCGAACGGCTTCGGCACGACCATGGCCCAGATCGCGCGGGGAGGCACCTCCTTCGACGACTGGTACATCGGCTTCAACATTTCCCGAAAGTTCTACTGAGTGGAGCCGTTAGCAGTCTCACACGCGGAGGGCGGGTCAATGAGCGGGACGATGAGCAGGTGGATCGCAGTGGGGTTGGCAGCCCTGGTGGCCGCGGCGTGCGGCGGAGGCGGTGGCGACGGCACGCCCACGGCGCCAACGCCGGGCGGCGGGGGCACCGGCGGCGGAGCCTCGACCTCCGCCACCATCACCATCGAGGCGAATGGCCGTGTGAACCCGTCCTCGGTCACCATTGCGCAGGGCGGGCGCGTCACCTTCGTGAACAACCACACCCGGAATCACGACATGTCGTCCGATCCGCACCCGACCCATACCGAGTGTCCCGAGATGGGCCAGGTGGGGTTCCTCGCGCCTGGCCAGTCGCGCATGAGCGGCAACTTCAACACCGTCCGCACGTGCGGCTTCCACGATCACGACGCGCCCGGCGATACCGGCCTCCGGGGCCGCATCGTCATCGTCGCGGCTCAGTAACGGCACGAGGTGGCACCTCAGGGCCTGGGTCTTGAGGACTTGGGGACCCGAGGTCTTGGGGTCCCCCTTAGTCTTCGTGAGGTTCGTGTTCCGTCGTGGCTTCGTGGTTTCTTTCGTTACTTACCCGTGAACTCCGGCTTGCGCTTCTCGAGGTTCGCGCGGATGCCCTCCTGGGCATCGGCCGACTCGAAGAGGCGCTGCTGCAGCTCGCGCTCCAGCGCCAGCGCGTCGGTGAAGCTCATCTCCAGGCCCGTCTGCACCGCGCGCTTGATGTGGCCCACGGCCTTGCTGGCCCGATTGGGCGGCGTGAACTGCTTCGCGTAGCCGATGACCGCGTCCACGAACGAGCGCCCGTTCAACTCGGCTTCACCCCAGACCTGGTTCACCAGGCCCATCGTCGCGGCGTTCTCGAACGAGAACAGCGCGCCGGTGACCATGAGCTCGATGGCCTTGGCCTTCCCAACCAGCCGGGCCAGGCGCTGGGTGCCGCCTGTTCCCGGCAGCACCCCGAGCCCCACCTCCGGCAGCCCGATCTTTCCCCCGCCCTGTCGCGCGATGCGAACATCGGCCGCCATCGCGACCTCGAGGCCGCCCCCCACCGTGTGCCCGTTGAGCGCGGCAATCACCAGCTTCGGCGTCTGCTCCAGCCGGCTCATCGTCTCGTTGGCATGGAGGCAGAAGTAGTACTTGAACGAGGGGTCGGCGTCCTTCAGCATCCCGATGTTCGCGCCGGCGCAGAAGAACTTCTCCCCCATGCCCGTCAGGACGATCACGTGAACCGCGGCGTCCATTCGAGCCGCCAGGACCGCATCGTCGAGCTCGCGCATCATCTCGTACGAATAGGTATTGGCCGGCGGGTCGTTCAGGGTGATGACGGCGACGCCGTCGGAGGCGGTGCTGGAGATGCGGGTGTAGGTCATGTCGGGAGTCGGGAACCTGCCGGGAATAATCAAGACACCCGTAATCGCTACCCTTCCGTCCGCACGTACTCGAAATCAATCGGCTGGCGATTGATCCCGCGCTGCGGCGGGGCGATGTAGTTGGCGAACTGGCCCGGCTTGTAGACGGGCGTCACCTGGATGCTGTGGAGGTACGCCTTGTCTTCAGGCGAGGGAATCCACTCGTACTTGCGGCGTTCCCACTCCTCGTTCGTGAGCATATTGCCCCAGGGGTCGAAGTGCCGGCCGGCGTAGACGCCCACCTTGCGATTGAACTTGCGCGAGGGGAGCGCGATGCGGTCGGACATGCCGTGGGCCTCGAGGACCCGCTTGTTCCAGCGGTCCACGCCGGCCTGGCAGTCGCCCACGTACCAGTCGCGCAGCACCTCGTTCAACGCGTTGCGCATGGGCACTTCCTGGCGGATGATCTTGCCGCTGTCGTCCATCATGTCGAGCAGGTACATGTTGGCGGCCAGCACGTGATCATCGTCGTGCTTGTCTTCTTCGGCGCGGCCCTTCAGGCCATTCGAGAAGTAGGCGGCGGCGTTGCTCGAGACCTCGCTGCCATGCAGGTCGAGGCTCTGGCTGAACCAGAAGTTCACGAACTTCTGGATCAGCGGGATGTCGATGCCCCCCATCTTCCGCACGTCGCCGGAGAACCCGGATTCCCTCAGCAGCTGGCACGAGCGCTCGAGGATGCGCGCGATGCCCGCCTCGCCCACGAACATGTGGTGCGCTTCCTCGGTCAGCATGAAGCGCGTCGTCCGCGCGAGCGGGTCGAGGGCGCTCTCGGAGA
>DAIRFN010000066.1:0-19037 GCA_036795065.1 Vicinamibacterales bacterium | reverse complement strand
CGGCAAAGCCCACCTGCTCGACGAAGCGTTCGGCATCGAGCGCGGTTTCGACCTGCCTGGTGCCTTCGCGACGCCAGCGCTGGTCGCGGTACTCCTCGACCTCCGGTGGAACTTGCGGCCTGGGGGCCATCCGGCCACGCTAGCACGAGCCCCCACCTAACCGGATCCCCGCCGCCTTCGTCCAAGGCGCCATGCTGCTCCACGACCTGCTGCAGGCGGCGCGGACCCTTGCCCGGCGGCCAGCGTTCGCGTGCGCGGCGGTGGTGATGCTGGCGCTGGGCGCCAGCGCCAATGCCGCGGTGTTCGCGGTCGTGCGCGGCGTGCTGCTCCGCCCGATGCCGTTCGAGGCGCCAGACGAGCTCGTAGCGATCTGGCCGGACGGCTTCGTGTCGAACGAGGAGGTCGGCTTCTGGCGGGAGCGTGCGCGGTCGCTGTCGGCGGTGGCGAGTCTCGCGCCGGGGTGGCTCATGGCACTCGCGGACGACGGCGGTGAGCCGCTGAGGGTGACTGGCGCGCGCGTGTCGGACAACCTCTTCGCCGTCGTGGGCGTGCAGGCGGCGTTGGGCCGCGCCATTGCCCCGGGCGACGGCAATCCCGGACGCGAACGCGTGGTGGTCGTCTCGGATGGTCTCTGGCGCCGGCGTTTCGGCGAAGACCCCGCGGTCGTGGGCCGCGTCGTGCGTGTGGACGAACTGGCCTATGAGGTGATCGGCGTGATGCCCCGCGGCTTCGAGCTGCTAAGCCGCGAAACGGACATCTGGGTGCCGTTGCCGTTTGCACCGGGCTCGCCCGCCCATCGCACCACGATGTCGCGGGCCATTGGACGGCTGCATCCCGGTGTCTCCGTGGAGACAGCGTCACGCGAGTTGGCGGCCTTTGTGCCGGACATGCGCCGCGATCTCGGCCGGCCGGACGACTGGGGCCGGACCCTGGCGGTCAGCGCATGGCACGAGGCGACGACCGGCAAGATCCGGCCCGCGCTCCTCCTGCTGCTGGTGGCGGTCGGCTTCGTTCTGCTGTTGAGCGCGGTGAACCTCGCCACGCTGGTGCTGGGACGCTCGATGGCGCGCGCGCGCGAACTGGCCATACGCACCGCCGTGGGTGCGTCTCGCGGACAGATCGTCCGGCAGTTGCTCGCGGAGCAGGCCATGCTGGCCACGGCTGGAGCCGGGGCGGGGCTGGCGCTGGCCTGGGCCGCCATGCCGCTGCTGCTGTCGCGCATCCCGCCGGAGATTCCGCGACAGGCCGAAATTGCACTCGATCCGATCGTGTTCGTCAGCGTCACGGCGTCGGCCGTGGGGCTTGCCGTGGCCATGGCGCTGGTACCGGCGCTGATGGCGGTGAAGCCGGAACTGCAGCCGCTCCTCCGTCAGCACCACGGCACCGGCACCCCGGGCCAGCAGCGCGCATTGGGAGCGCTCGTCGCCGCGCAGCTGGCACTGGCGCTGGTGCTCGGCATCGGCGCGGGGTTGATGCTGCGATCGGTGTGGAACCTGCAGCGCGTGGATCCCGGCTTCGACCCCTCGGGCCTTCTGACCTTCCGCCTGCAGACCACGGCCAAGTACCGCGCGCTCACGACAGGCCTGCCCTACCTGCGGAACGTGATCGAGCGCGTGGAGGCGCTTCCAGGCGTGACCGCGGCCGGGGCCATCGGTCACCTGCCGATGAGCGGCTACTCGTGGACGATTCCCGTGCATCGCGCCGACGAGAGGCCGGGCCCCGGGGCCGCGGTGCCGCAGGCGGGCTGGCGGTTCATCTGGGGCGATTACTTCCGCGCGATGCGCATTCCCCTCGCCGCGGGACGCCACTTCACCGACGCCGACACGACGAAGGCGGCACCGGTGGTAATCGTCAACGAGACGCTGGCGCGGCGCTTCTTCGGCAATGCCAGACGCGCGCTCGGCCAGCGCATCGTGCAGCAGGGCGGCGGGCAGCCTGGCGACACCGTGATGGAAATCGTGGGCGTGGTGGGCGACGTGCGGCACGACGGCCTGCACGAGCCACCCGCCGCGGAAATCTTCCGGCCGCTGGCGCAGACCTTCATGTTCCCGATGCAGGTCGTGGTCCGGACCGGCGGAGACCCGGCTGCGCTGGCCCCATTGGTGCGGCGTGCGGCGTTCGACGTGGACCCCACGATCCCCGTGGCCGATCTGCAACCGCTCACCACGCTCCTGGCCGACTCGCTGAGCCGGCCACGGTTGCTGGCGCTGCTGCTGTCGGTGTTCGCCGCGGCGGGCCTGCTGCTGAGCGTCGTGGGCCTCTACGGCGTCGTGGCCGTGCGCGTGAAGCGGCGGGAGCGCGAGTTCGGCATCCGCCTCGCGTTGGGCGCGCCGAGGCAACGCGTGGCCCTGGCCGTCGTCGGTCAGGGATTGGGCTACGCGGCGGCGGGACTGATCGTCGGACTTCCCGCGGCGTTTGCGCTGAGCAGATTCATGGAGAGCGTGCTGTTCGGCGTGACGGCCCGCGATCCCCTCATTTTCGGGGTATTGCCCGTGCTGCTGACCGCGGTTGCTCTGCTGGCCTGCTACCTGCCGGCGCGACGAGCCGCGCGCGTGGATCCGGTGGTGGCCATGAACCCGGAGCCTTGACCAGCTCGACTTCCATCGGTTCGCTGCCGTGGCGAACGGGGTTGGTCTTGAACTCGAACAGGAGCAGTTCCGCGGCGCTCTCGGCGCCGCCACGAATCCACGCGCGGTCGCCGGCGCCGACCCATCCTGTTTCGCCGGTCAGTAGACCCGCCCCGTCTCCGCCACTCCCCGGTCGACCAACCTCCACACGGCTTTCGGTGAGCGCCACGAGCAGGGCCGGGCCGCCAGCCGCTGCGGCGTGTTCGAGCGCCTGCCCTGGCGCGGCAATCAGCCGCGTGATCCGGATCTGGGCATTCTCGAACTGCACCCGCTGCAGGTTCACCCCGCGCGCGTGGTCCTCGCGGTAGAACTTGCCCTTCAGCGAGCCTTCGTCAATGGGTTGGGTCTTGAACTCGACGCGAAGGAACTCGCTGGGAACGTCGGTGGGGTTCTCCACCGTGTGCACTTCCTTCAGGCCGCGATAGACGCGGAAGCTGCCGGCTCTGGTGGCCGGGCGTGTCACGGCCCCGTAGGGCAGGTCGACGTGCGTGAAGAGGATCGGCCCGCCATCGTTCAGGTAGACATACGCCGCCGCCAGGGCCGTGTGCTCGTGGGGCGCGATGACCTCTCGCGGCCCGTAGTGCACCCGCACCACTCTCACCCAGTCGTTCTCGAACACCAGGCGGTACGCGTCCGGGCTGACCGTCAAGGGGTCCTGCGCAGCCGGGGCGGCGAAGGGCAGGCTTGCCAGGGCAAGCGAAAGAATCGCACGGTACGTTCTCGTCATCGTCATGGTGGGCTCCTCGTTGTCACATCCGCCAGGGGCTCGCGGTGCGAGCCGTTCGGGTCTCCAGACGGCGTTGTGCCCGAAAGGACGCAGGGTGGAGGATGCCCACCCCGGACCTGCGTCCTTCAGGCAGGTCCACCGTCTGTAGGGGAAACGAACGACACACAGGAGGCCTTATGACGAAAACGACCCAGACGACTGCATCATCCGCATCATCCGCGCCGCGCGAGAGCACGCCCCAGGCGGCGTGCTGCGACACCACCCGCCAGGCCACCTGTTGCGAGCCGGCCGAGAAGCCGGGTTGCTGCGGAACCTCGACCGCGGGCCAGGGGTGCGGCTGCCAGGCCGAGAGCGGGCCGGCGCGCTAGAATCGCTCTCGCCGTGGCCACCACACTCGAGCCTCCGTGGGAGGAACTGCACGCCAGCCTCCGCGCCTTCATTGGCCGGCGTGTCCGCAACCCCGCCGACGTAGACGATCTGGTGCAGCGCGTGCTGCTCCAGATCGTCAAGGGACTGGGCTCACTCCGCAACACCGAGCGCCTTCATGCCTGGGTGTACCGGACGGCGCGCAACGTGATCGTGGATCACTACCGCTCCCCCGCGGTCAGGCGCGAGGTGCCGAATGGCGATGCCGAGGATCTCGCGGACGCGCAGGCGGTTGACCCGGCTGATGTCGCCAGCGAGGACGAAGGCGCGGCGGTCCGTGAGCTTGCGGCGTGCATGACGCCCATGCTGCAACGCCTGCCGCCGGCCTATCGGGAGGCCATCAGGCTGACCGAGCTCGAGGGCCTCAACCAGGCGGACGCGGCGCGCAGGTCAGGCGTATCGGTGTCGGGGATGAAGAGCCGCGTGCAGCGCGGGCGCCGACAGCTCAGGGCCGTGCTCGAGGACTGCTGCCGGATCGAGCTCGATCGCCGCGGAGGGGTGGTCGCGTTCGATCGGCGCGACTCGGAGGCGGGCGATTCCTGCAAGGGGTGCTCCTGAGTCCACGCTGGGCACGAGCCCCGCGAAGCCGGCCGGGCCACGCATGCTACGCTGGCGCCCGTGCTGAGAGCCGTCCCCCGGCGATCCGGCTTCGCCCGGCACTGGTTCATCCGTTCCCTGTCGGTGCTGGCCGCCGTCGTGGTGGCAGGGCTCATCGTGGGCTGGTGGTACTCGCGGCCGCCTCACCCCGACGCGTTCTACGACGCTCCCGCGGGCATCCCCTCGTCGCCGGGCGCGCTGCTCCGCCACGAGCCGTTCACGCGCGGGCTGCCCGCCGGCGCACGTGCGTGGCGCATGCTCTACACGACCACGCGCGCCGATGGCTCACCCACGGTTTCAGGCGCCCTCGTCCTCGCGGCGGCCACGCGGCCCGCGGGACCGCGCCCGGTCATCGCGTGGGCGCATGGCACGACTGGGGTGGCGGAGGGCTGCGCGCCATCGTTGCTGCCCGAACCCTACCCCTTCACCGGCATCGTGCCCGCCCTCGACCAGGTCATCGCCCGCGGGTGGGTGCTCGTGGCCACCGACTATCCCGGGCTCGCCACCGAGGGGCCGCACGAGTACCTGATCGGGAAGGGTGAAGGCCAGGCGGTGCTCGACGCGGTGAAGGCGGCCTGGCAGATTCCCTCGCTCTCCCTGGATCATCGAGCCGTCGTCTGGGGCCACTCGCAGGGCGGGCACGCCGCGCTGTGGACGGGTGGCATCGCCGCGCGCTATGCCCCGGAGGTGGACGTCATCGGCGTGGCGGCGATGGCCCCGGCCACGCACCTCACGGTGCTGGTGGAGGAAGGCCAGGACTCGCCGATCAGGACGATGATGTCGTCGTATGCGATGACGGCCTACAGCGCGGTGTATCCCGACGTGCGGTTCGACGAGTACGTCCGGCCCGCCGCCCGCCTGCTCGCGCGCGGAATGGCCGGGCGCTGCCTGGCCGCGCCGGGCGGGTACTTCTCGCTGTACGAGGCCCGCCTGCTCCGGCGCAACATCTTCGGACGCTCGCCGAGCAGCGGCCCGCTCGGCGAGCGCTTCGACGCGAACACGCCCCGGCTCCCGATCACCGCGCCGCTGCTGATCGCGCAG
This sequence comes from Vicinamibacterales bacterium, assembly GCA_036795065.1. Lineage (GTDB taxonomy): Bacteria > Acidobacteriota > Vicinamibacteria > Vicinamibacterales > UBA2999 > VFZN01. The sequence continues at coordinate 13,619 of DAIRFN010000066.1, read as the reverse complement.
GGCGACGCGGACGATCTGGTGCTGCCGCACGTCCAGGATCAGTACGTGGCCGATCGGTGCGAGGCCGGGCAGGCCCTCGAGTATCGCGCCTATGCCGGGCTCGATCATCTCGGGCTGGTCGCGGCCGATTCGCCGCTCACCAGCGAGCTGGTACGGTGGACCGAAGAGCGGTTGGCTGCCGCGCCCGTCGCGCCGGGGTGCCACACGAGCAGGCGATGACGGGTGGGTTGAGGCGCATCGGCGTCACCAGGGCGGCAGCGTCTTCTGCAGGTAATCCCTGAGATAGGGATCGGGAGACGCCAGCAACTCGTCCGCGCTGCCCTCGAAATGGATCCGCCCCTCGTGCAGGACCATGAACTTCACTTCGTCGGCCCTGGACGCGTCGGCCTTGTCGAACCTCACGCCGCCGTTATCGCGCACCGCCTGGTGTGTCGCGATGTAGACCGCATCGCGGATCTGGTGTGTCACCAGAATCGACGTGACGTCCTCCAGATCGCGCAGCTTGATGATCTCGTTGTCGACGATCATGGCGACCAGCGGATCGAGCCCGGTGATGGGATCGTCGAACAGCAGGAGGCCAGGCCGCGGCGCCATGGCGCGCGCGATCGCCACGCGCCGCCGCTGTCCGCCCGACAGCTCCGAGGGCAGCCGATCGGTGTACTCGGCGAGCCCGATGAACCCGAGGACCTCTTCCACGCGGACGCGCACCTGCTCGGCGGACATGTCTCGTTCCTCGACCAGCCGGTAGCCGACGTTTTCCGCCACCGTGAGGGAATCGAACAGCGCGTTCTCCTGGAACACCATGCCGATGTCGGCCCGCACCTGCAGCAGGTCGTGCTCGCGCATGTTGTCGATCCGCTGCCCGTTCACTTCGATGGTGCCCGAGTCGGGTTTGAGCAGGCCGAGAATGAGCTTGAGAAGGACGGACTTGCCGGAGCCGCTCGCGCCCAGCAGCATCCTCATCGCGCCCCTGGGAATGCTGAAGCTGAGGTCGCGAAGCACGACGAGATTGTCGAAGGACAGCGAGACGTGGTTGAACGCGACGGCGATGGGTGCGGCCGCCTCTTCTGGCGCGGTCAGAGAGACGGGCATCGCCCGATTCTAGCCCTTACGCGGTGCCCTTCGCGCCGGCGTCTGGCCCGGCCCCTGCGCAAGTGGCTTCCGCCTGCGGGCCACGGGTTCGGGCCTGCTCGGCCTCGGCACGAAGCTCGGCTCGAGCAGCACCATGGACGCCACGAACTTTCGCGTCATGCCGTCGTCGAAGGCAATGGTCACGTAGGGACTGCTGGTCGCGATGATTTCGCCCGCGCCGTAGTTCTGCTGGTGAACGCGATCGCCGGTTCGAAACGCCATGGCGTCACTATATACGAATATATGAATATTTATGTCAAAGGAGACGGATGGGTGATAGGCTGCCGGGCGTTCGTGCGTGCGCACCAGCGCCCGCCCTCTGCGCGCGACACGCGACGGTAGACAAGGCAATGGTCAATACCCAGCTCCAGGCCTTCAAGGCCCGATTCTTTCGGGCGCTCGCCCATCCCGTCCGGATCCGGATTCTCGAGACGCTCGCGAAAGGTGAGCGGTCGGTCCAGGAACTCCAGGAAGCCCTCGGGCTGGATCAGCCCGTCGTGTCGCAGCAACTGGCCGTGCTTCGCAACCAGGGCATCGTGACGTCGGAGAAACAGGGGCTGTCGGTTCGGTACTCGCTCCGTGACCCGGCCATCGAAGAGCTGTTCTCGGTGGCCCGGCGAATCTTCAACAACCACCTGGTCGACACCGGCGGCATGCTGCGGGAACTGCAACGCGAGTCCCGTCGCGGATAAGGAGAGCGGACACCCGGCCACCGAACCGGTGGCCCGTCGCCCGGGCGCCACGCTCCCGCAAGACGCCGAACCGTGACGGTCGGCATCAGGAGGCCTGGGTATGGGAACGCCCGATCGATGGGTGCCGCCGCCGCTGCCGGACGATCCGAGGGAACGGAGGAAGATTGGCGTGTGTCTCGTGATCCTGGCCGCGCTGGGACTACTGGCGCTGATCCTCTCGGCGGTGATGGGATGACGATCAGGGGCACAGGTGCGGCGGGATGAGCCTGCTCGACTCGGCTGACGCCTTGCCCGTCGCGCTCGCGTTCCGCCTCGGGGTCATCGCCCTGACGGTGGCGCTGTCGGGGCGCGACCGTGCATCGCGCCTGGTGGCGTTCGTCGGGTCCGCGATAGCCTCGGCGGGGACCGGGGGGCTGGCCAGCCACGTGCTCAGTTCCGGGGCGGGCGTGGAAGGCGTCCTGCTCCAGCACCACGCCTCGGGACTTTCGCTGGCGTACGAGGTGGACGGGCTCTCGGCCTGGTTCCTCATTGTCCTGGCGGTCCTGGCGGTTCCGGTGGCGGTGTACAGCCTCGGCTACGTGGCGCACCCGCATCTGAGCCGCCGATCGACTTTCCTCGGCGGAATGTTCAACCTGCTGGTCGGCGCGGTCGAGGTCGTGCTTGCGGCGGGCGATGTCATCACATTCCTCTGCGCATGGGAGATCATGACGCTGGCCACGGCCGCACTGGTCATGACGGAGCACGAAGATCGCTCCAGCCGGCGCGCGGCCTACCTCTACCTGGTCATGTCTCACCTGGGGACCGGCTGCCTGATCGCGGGATTCCTGACCCTGGCCTCGGCCTCGCCGACGCTCTCGTTCTCGACCCTCCTGTCACAGGCGCCAGCCGCCGTGTCGATGCCCAGCGTGCTGTTTGTGTTGTTCTTCGTGGGCTTCGGCGTCAAGGCGGGGATCGTCCCGCTGCACGTATGGCTGCCGGAAGCCCACCCCGCCGCCCCGACCAGCATTTCAGCCTTGATGTCGGGGGTGCTCATCAAGACCGGAATCTACGGCATGGTCCGGGTGTGCGCGTTCGGGCTCGGCACGCCGCTGCTGTCGTGGGGCGTGCTCGTCGTCCTCGTCGGCGGGGTGTCTGCCCTGCTGGGCGTCTTGTACGCCCTCATGCAGCACGATCTGAAGCGCCTGCTCGCGTACCACAGCATCGAGAACATCGGGATCATCCTCCTCGGCCTCGGCGCGGGCATGATCGGGCTGGCCTATGGCCGAAGCGACGTCGCGGCGCTGGGCGTGTCGGCCAGCCTCTATCACGTGTTGAACCACGCAGTGTTCAAGGGACTGCTCTTCCTGGGCGCGGGGGGCGCGGTGATGGCGACCGGGACGCGACAGATCGAGCGCCTGGGCGGGCTGCTGCGCCGCATGCCATGGACCGGCCTGTGCTTCCTCATCGGCGCGATGGCCATCTCGGGACTTCCGCCACTGAACGGCTTCGCCAGCGAGTGGCTGACGTTCCAGGCGTTCCTGTTCGGTTTCCGCGGATCGACCGAGCCGCTCATCCACCTCCTCTTCCCCGTTGGCGGGGCCTTGCTGGCGCTCACGACCGCGCTGGCGGCAGCCTGCTTCGTGAAAGCGTTCGGGATCACCTTCCTGGCGCTGCCGCGCAGTCAAGCGGCCACGGACGCGCGCGAGTCGCCCGCGGTGATGCTCGCACCGCAAGTCGTCCTCGCGGCCCTCTGCCTGGGCCTGGGTCTGTTCCCCGGGTTCGTGCTCGCCACGCTGGGCCCGGTTGTCCGGTCGCTGCCTGGATTCGCGCCACTGCCCGGCGTGTCCGGCGGCCACCTCGCGATGATCTCGGGGCTCGAGTCCTTCGACCGGGTCGTCCCGGGGCTGTTCGCCGTCGCCCTCGTGGCCGGCGGTGTCGTCGCGCTGTTCCTCACGATCCGACGGCGTACCGCTCGGCGCGTGCCCACGTGGGGATGCGGAGGCGAGCTGACGGCAGGCACCGAGTACACCGCGACGGCGTTCTCGAAGCCCCTGATGATGATCTTCGCGGCCCTGTATCGGCCCAACCGCCAGGTCGAAGCCCTCACCGAGGCCTCGCCCTACTTCACGCGGGAAGTGCGGTACCGCGCCGAGATCGAGCCGACCTTCGAGCGGCACGTCTATGAGCCCCTCGTGCGTGCCGTCCTGCGAGTGGCCGGGGGCATGAAGGTGCTGCAGGCCGGCAGCCTGCACGCGTACCTCGGGTACGTCATCGCGATGGTCGTCACGCTCGTCCTGCTCGTCTGGTGGAACAGTTGATGGTGGAACAGCCGATGGCGGACCTCGTGGCCGTTGCGTGGCCAGCCGCGCTCCTGGTTCGACTCCTCACCGTCACGGCCACGATCGCACTGGCCCGGCGCCCGGCGCCGTGTCGATGGGTGGCCCTTGGCGGTTCGATGGCCGCGTCCGTGCTGACGGTGACGATGGCCGCGGAGGTCATCGTGTCGGGCCAGGAGGTCGAAGGGGTCCTGTTCCAACATGCGGCGTCGGGCATCGTCTTCGACTACGCCGTCACTCCGCTGTCGGCGTGGTTTCTGATGGTGCTGGGCGTCGTCGCCCTCCCGATTGCCCTTTACAGCGCCGCGTACTTCGCCCACGCCGTCGCCGCGTCCCGTACCGCGGTGGTCGGGGTCGCGTTCAACGTGTTGCTCGGATCCGTGGAAGCCGTCTTCGTGGCGACCGGTGTGATCGTGTTCCTGGGCGCCTGGGAAGTGATGACGCTGGCGACCGCCGCGCTCGTCGCGACCGAATACCAGGAGCGGGCGAACCGGCTCGCCGCGTACCTCTACCTCGTCATGTCTCACATCGGCACCGGCTGCCTGGTGGCGGCCTTCATGGTACTGGCCAGCCGCGCCGGGGCGACATCGTTCCCCGCGATGCTGGCCGGCGACGTGGTGTCGGGACCGCTCAGAGATGGATTGTTCGCACTCTTCCTCGTCGGATTCGGCGTGAAAGCGGGCGTCATTCCCCTGCACGTGTGGCTGCCCGAGGCGCACCCGGCCGCGCCAAGCAGTATCTCGGCGCTGATGTCCTCCGTGCTGATCACGGCGGGCATCTACGGGCTCTACCGGGTGTGCGCCTTCGGGCTTGGCGTCCCGGACGAGCGCTGGGCACTCGCATTGATGTTCGTCGGCATGCTGTCGGCGATCCTGGGAGTCCTCTACGCGCTCACCCAGACCGATCTCAAGCGCCTGCTGGCCTACAGCACGATCGAGAACTCCGGCATTGTCGTCCTTGGGCTCGGAGCCAGCACGATGGCGCTGGCCCACGGGCAACGCGCGGTCGCCGCCGTCGCGGTGGCGGCGAGCCTCGTGCACGTGTTGAACCACGCCATCTTCAAAGGGCTGCTCTTCCTGGCTGCCGGAAGCGTGGTGATGACGACCGGAACGCGTCAGATCGAGCAGTTCGGCGGCTTGCTGAAGCGGATGCCGTGGACGGCGCTGTTCTTCTTGATCGGCGCCCTGGCGATCTCCGGGTTGCCGCTGCTGAACGGGTTTCCCAGCGAGTGGCTGACCTTCCAGGCTCTGCTCCTCGGCTTCACGGCCACACCTGGACTGGTGCGCCTCAACTTTCCCATCGCTGGCGCGATGCTGGCGCTGACCAGCGCCCTCGCCGCGGCGTGTTTCGTCAGGGCCTTCGGGATCAGCTTCCTGGCCCTGCCACGGAGTCCCGCGGCCAGTGATGCGCACGAGTCCCCGAGGCTCATGCTCGTGCCGCAGGCATGGCTGGCCATCTTGTGCATCGCGCTGGGACTGTTTCCTGGCCTCGCACTGCGCGCGCTCGAGCCGGTCATCGTGTCCCTGCCCGGGCTGGAGGCGGCGGGGCCGATCGCAGCCGGCGCACTGGGGATGGCGCCGGGGATCAGCTCGTTCGATTACGTCTATCCGGCGATCTTCGGCGTGGCCGTCCTCGGCGCCCTGGTCTTCGCTCTTTCGCTGACGGCGCGGCGCGGAGCGGTCGCGCGGCAGGTCCCGACGTGGGCGTGTGGCGGCGCGCTGACCTCACGCACGGAATACACCGCGACGGCGTTCTCGAAGCCCCTGCTGATGATCTTCAAGGCCATCTACCGGCCACAACGGCAGGTGGACGCGCTGGCCGGGGCGTCGCCGTACTTTCCGCAGGAGGTGCGCTACCGGGCCGAGATCGAACCGACGTTCGAGCGCTATATCTATGGCCCGCTGGTGCGAGGAGTCGTCCGGGCCGCGGGCGCCATGCGCGTGCTTCAGGCAGGCAGCCTCCACGCGTATCTCGCCTACGTCCTCGTGCTGGCGGTTGTTCTGCTGATCTGGCTGGGAGGGACGCCATGAGCGCGGATGCGATGCTCGCCATCGGTGCAGCGCTGCTGCAGGCCGGCGGCATGCTGGCGGCGGCCCCGTTGTTGAGGACCGCCATCAAGAAGATGAAGGCGCGGCTGCAGAATCGGCAGGGCCCGCCGCTCCTGCAGGGGTACTACGACCTGGCGAAGCTGCTTCGCAAGGAGACTGTCCGATCGGACACCTCGTCCTGGGTGTACGTCGCGGGGCCGCGCATCTACTTCGCCACTGTCGTGGCCGCGACGACGCTCATTCCGGTGCTCGTGGCGGCGGCCCCCCTCGAGGCGACCGGCGGCATCCTGTTGCTGGTCGGCACCCTGGCACTCGGGCGCTTCGCGCTGGCAACGGCGGCCCTCGACACGGGCAGCCCTTTTGGCGGGATGGGCGCGAGCCGGGACATGACCATCGCCGCCCTGGCCGAACCCGCGCTCATGCTCGGGCTCTTCTCGTCGGCGCTCTCGGCGGGCACCATGAACCTCGGCGTGCTGGTCAGGGAGCTGGTGCTGCAGGGGCCGTCGTGGCATCCGGGCGACCTGCTGGCATTCGCCGGCCTGTTCATCATCGTCATCGCCGAGACGGGACGGATTCCCGTGGACAACCCCGCCACGCACCTCGAACTGACGATGATCCACGAGGCGATGGTGCTGGAGTACGCCGGTCCCGATCTCGCGCTGGTCGAATGGGCGTCTGCCGTCAAGGAGCTCGTGTACCTCACGCTGCTGGTCAACCTGTTCCTGCCGGTCGGGATCGCGATGAGCCTCGAGCCGGTCCCCCTGCTCGTCGCGCTCGTGGCCTGGGCCGGCAAGGTGTTCTTGCTGGCGGTCGCCGTGACGCTGGTCGAGAGCACCAACGCCAAGCTTCGCCTGTTCAGGGTGCCGGAGCTCGTGTCGGTGTCCCTGGGCCTCGCCTTCCTCGCGTTGGCGATTCGGTTCCTGTGAGGGTGCGCGGATGACTGCGAACGTCCTGATTCTCTGTGCGGCGGGCATGCTGGTCACCGCCTACTTGATGGTCGGCCAGAAGGCCCTGTTCACGACCATCCGCCTGTTCGGCCTGCAGTCGCTGCTCCTGGCGCTCGTGGCAGCCACGATCGCGATCGCCGAGTCGCGGCACGAGCTGTTCATCACGGCTGCGCTCACGGTGACCTTGAAGGCCATCCTGATTCCATGGTTCCTGATGCGCACCGTGGATCGAATCGGCATCCATCGTGAGATCGAGCCGTTCCTGAACGTGCCGGCGTCGCTGTTGATTTGCCTGGGCCTGACCGTCGTGGGATACCGCGTCAGCACGGGGTTCCAGGAGGGGGCGCGCGAGGTCGGGCATCACCTCATCGGCGTGGCGCTGTCGCTCCTGTTGATCGGGCTCTTCATGATGGTGACCCGCAAGAAGGCCATCACCCAGATCCTGGCCTTGCTGACCGTCGAGAACGCGGTCTTCCTGGTAGCCGTCGGCGTCACCTCGGGCATGCCGCTCATCGTGGAGCTGGGCATCTCATTCGACGTGATCCTGGCCGTGCTGCTGCTCGGTGTCCTCGTTCAGCGAATCGTGGGCCGGTTCGAGTCGATGGACGTCAGCCGGCTGTCGAAGCTGAAAGGATAGGTCGTGGACCTGCTGCTCTGGACCCTTACCGTTCCCCTCTTGACCGCAGGCGTCGGCGGCCTGGGTGGCCCGCGCGCCTTCAAGGAGCTGACGATGGTGGGCGGCCTGGCGCTGACCTTCGGCCTGTGCCTCGCCATCGCCGGGCAGTTCCTGGCGGGCAGCACGCCCGCGTCGTTCGACGATGCCCTGCGGGTGGACGGACTGTCGGCGCTCGTGCTCGTGCTGTGTGGCTTCGTGGGCCTGCTGTCGGGTTGCTACGGGGTCGGCTACCTGCGACGCAACGAGCGCCGCGGGCTGGTCACGCCGCGCCAGCGCCGGGAGTTCTACGGACTGATTCCGGCCTACGTGTTCGCGATGTTGTTCGTGGCGATGTCGAACAACCTCGGCGTGATGTGGATCGCGGTCGAGCTCACCACGCTGGCGTCCGTCTTCCTGATCACCTTCCACAATCGGGACACCTCGCTCGAGGCGGCGTGGAAGTTCCTGATGCTGGGGAGCCTCGGCCTCGCCTTCGCGCTCCTCGGGACCGTGCTGCTGTTCGCCGCCGGCCAGGGCTCCCTGGAGGAGGGGATGTCGGCGCTCAACTGGACCCGGCTCGTGGAAGTGGCGCCCCGGATGCACCCGTTCACGCTGCGGCTGGGCGTGGTGTTCGCGCTCATCGGCTACGGCACGAAGGCGGGCCTCGCGCCGATGCACACGTGGAAGCCGGACGCCTACCGCGAAGCGCCGTCGCCCGCCGTGGTCCTGATGGCGGTCGGGATGCTGAACGGCGCCATGTACTGCATCCTGCGGATTCACCTGGTTTCGACGGCAGCCCTCGGGCCCGACTTCTCGGCAGGCCTGCTCCTGACGCTCGGGCTGCTCTCCGTGCTCGTCGCGGTGCCGTTCATCCTGATTCAATGGAACCTGAAGCGGCTGCTGGCGTACTCGAGCATCGAGCACGTCGGTATCATGGCCGTGGGCGTCGGGCTCGGCGTTGAAGCAGGGGTGTTCGGAGCGCTGCTGCACATGACCTACCACTCGCTGGCCAAGCCGGTTGCGCTGTTCTCGGCCGGGACGCTCGCGCAGCTGCACCGCTCGTCCGATTTCGACGAGATTGGCGGGGGCACGCTCGGCCGCGCGCCCGTGTCCAGCGCACTCCTCGTGTTGTCGGCAGTGATCATTACGGGCTCGCCTCCGTTCGGCCTCTTCTTCAGCGAGATGATCATCCTGCGGGCCGGGTTCGCCGGGACACATGTGATCGCCACCTCGGTCTTCCTTGCCGCGCTGGTGGCGCTGTTCTGTGGCATCGCGTTCCAAATCGGCCGCGTCGTAGCGGGACCGCCGCCGGCGCCAGGCACGACGGCACCCGACCCGGAGCGTTTCGATGTCGCCCTGGCGACCGCGAGCGTCGCCGCAGTGCTGGCGGTCGTCTCCGCCTTCTATCTGCCGGGACCTCTCGTCGCTCTGATTCGCGCTGCGACAGCGGTGGTCTGGGCGAGGCCATGACGTCGAACACGGCCAGCGTGTCCGCCGCGCTTCACGTGCCAGAGGGCGCTGTCCGGGATCACCACCCCGGTGAGTTGGTGCTGGACACCCACGCGGACGCCCTTCCGGATCTGGCGGATCGCGTCAGCGAGCAGCTGGAAGGGCGGCTGCTGTCGCTCTTCGCGACGGACGACCGCGCGCGGACGGGCGCCTTCGGCGTGCACCAGGTCTGGTCGCTCCCGCGGTTGCAGACCCTCCTGAGGTTGTCTGCGTCGATCGATCCTGCCGCGCCGTCGTTCCCGTCGATCGCGCAGAAGCACACGGCCGCGAACTGGTTCGAACGAGAGGTCATGGACTTCTTCGGCGTCAGGCCAGACGGCCACCCGAACCCGACACGTGTCGCCCTCCACGACGACTGGCCCGGCGGGGCCAGGGCCCTTCGCAGGGACTTCCCGGACGACAGCCAGGTGCCGCGCGAGCCGGGCGATCGTCACCCGTTCCGGCCCGTCACCGGAGAGGGCGTGTTCCAGGTGCCCGTCGGCCCCGTCCACGCCGGCATCATCGAGCCCGGCCACTTCCGGTTCGGGGTCGCGGGCGAGCCGGTGCTCTACCTCCAGGTCCGCCTGTTCTACGTGCACAAGGGCATCGAGAAGCGCTTCGAGCGGCTGCCGTGGCGGCACGGGCTGTTCCTCGCCGAATCGATCTCGGGTGACACCGCGGTCGGGCACGCCCTGGCCTATGCGCACGCGATCGAGCGTCTCGCCAAGGTGGCAGTGCCGCCGCGCGCCCAGGCCCTCCGCGTCATCCTGCTCGAGCTCGAGCGCATCTACAACCACACGGCCGACATCGGCGCCCTGGCCACCGACGTGGCCTTCACCGTCCCGGCCAGCCGTGCGCAGGCGCTGCGCGAGGGCCTCCTGCGAACAAACGATCGCCTGTTCGGAACCAGGCTGCTTCGCGGCACCGTCGCCATCGGTGGGGTGAAGTGCGACCTGCAGCCGGAAGACCGCGAGGCCCTGCGATCCGCCCTTCGCGCGTTCGAGAAAGAGTTCGACAGTCTCATCGAGCTCCTCGTGGATTCGGGCACGTTCACGGACCGCGTGGACGGGACGGGGATCCTCACCAACCAGGCCGCTCGCGACCTGGGCATTGTCGGCGTGGCTGCCCGCGCATCTGGAATTGACGCGGACATGCGCCGCGATCACCCCCATGACGCATACGCGGGCCTGCCGTTCAAGATCCCGGTCGAAGATGGTGGCGACGTCAGGGCGCGCCTCATGGTCCGGGCGCGCGAGGTCGAGCAGTCCCTCGTGATCCTGCATCAGGTCCTGGACCGGCTGCCGGACACGCCGGTCGCGGCGTCCGTGCCCGATCACCTGCCTGCTGGCGCGTCTGCCCTGGGCTGGGTGGAAGCGTGGCGAGGGCCGTGCACCCACTGGGTGGCCACCGACGAACGGGGTGAGGTCGCGAGAGTGAAGGTCACCGATCCCAGCTTCCTGAACTGGCCCGGCCTCGTGCACGCCGTCCCCGGCAACATCGTCCCGGACTTCCCGGTCATCAACAAGAGCTTCAACCTGTCGTACTCCGGCAACGATCGATAGGCCGCGGGGAAGAACCAGATGATAGGACTCATCCTCAAGAGCATCCGGACCGGCTCGCTGACCGAGGCCAACCCCTTCGGGCGGCACGCGGCGTTCGGGTTTCCGGTCATGGACTTCAGCCGGTGCACCGCCTGTGGCGAGTGCGTGCGCGCGTGTCCAACGGCCGCGATACACGCAACGCAGCCGACGCCGGAGCGGGCCATCGTATCGTTGTCGTACGCCGCCTGCATTCAATGCCGTGCGTGTGTCGCCGCGTGCCCCGGGCAAGCCATCAGCGTGTCGACGGAGGTCGAGGTCTGCGCCCACAGCCGCGAGCAGCTCTCCCAGTCGGCGTCCTTCGACGTCGACCCGGTGACGGGCATGGGGACGTTCCGGCAGATCGAACCCGGAGCCGGGCCCAGCCTCGCCGACGCCGCGGCCAACCTGAAGGCCCGTATCCACGGACGCCTGGGCCGCTCGCTTCAGGTGCGCCAGGTGGATGCCGGAAGCTGCAACGGCTGCGAGCTGGAGATTGCGGCGACCACCAACCCCTACTACGACCTCGAGCGATTCGGGATTCACTTCGTTGCGAGCCCGCGGCACGCAGACGCATTGCTGGTGACGGGACCGGTCACGCGGAACATGGAAACCGCGCTGCGGCGGACCTATGAGGCCACGCCGGAGCCGCGCGTGGTGGTCGCCGTCGGCGCGTGCGGGTGCAGCGGCGGGATCTTCGGGGAAGGGACGTACGCCGCGATCGGCGGCGTCGATCGTGTTCTTCCCGTGGACGTCTATATCCCCGGCTGTCCCCCTCGCCCCCAGGCCATCCTCCATGGCCTCCTCGTGGCGATGGGCGTCCGGGAAGCGCGTTACAGTCCTCGGCTGGAGGGCGCATGAAGCCATTCCCCCATCACTACGAGGTCACCGCGACGGCGGGACCCACCGACGACGTCGCCCTGGCGGGCGCGGGGCTCCCCACGATGGCGTCCCAGCCACCGACGGAGTTCGGCGGGCCGGGCGACCGCTGGTCGCCTGAGACGCTCTTCGTGGCGGCGGTGGCCGACTGTTTCGTCCTCACCTTTCGCGGCATCGCCAGTTTCTCGCACCTCCCATGGTCCTCGCTGACCTGCGAGGTCACCGGCACCGTGGACCGCGTGGATCGGGTGACGCAGTTCACGCACCTCGAGGTGCGGGCACGCCTGCGCGTCCCGGCGGGCGCCAACGAGGAGCAGGCCCGGAGGCTGCTCGCCAAGGCGGAGGAGACCTGCCTGGTCACGCGGTCGCTCAAGGCCACGCCGCATCTCGAGGCGAGCGTCGAGTTCGACATGGCGTGAATTGCGGAGCTGTGGAGATGGGCGTAGGATGGGGTGATCCATCCGCGAGGATGGGGCGATCCACTCACCAAAGGGGGCAGTATGAAATCTCGCCCGCGGCGGTCCCCCATTCTCCTCGCCCTTGGCTTCGCACTCGCGATCGCGGTCGCGACGCCAGCCAGGGCCCAGACACACTTCTCCGGTTCCATCGGACCGGGGTCCACCTATGAGATCGACGTACCCGACATCTGGAACGGCGATCTCGTGCTGTATGCCCACGGCATCGTCCAGGCCGACCTGCCGGTGGCACTACCGACCATCCAGGACGGCTACAACGAGCTGCGCGCCGCGCTCCTGTCCCGGGGCTATGCCGTGGCGGCGTCCAGCTTCTCGAGCAACGGCTGGTCGCTCGACGATGCGGTCCGGCGCACCCATCAGTTGAGCGGCATCTTCAAGTCGAAGGTCGGCCAGGCGCGGCGCACGTACCTGGTCGGACACTCGATGGGCGCGCTGGCGATCGTCAAGATGGCCGAGAAATGGCCCGGTCAATACGACGGGGCGCTGCCGATGTGTGGCCCCTTGGGGGGTGCCCTGGCGGAGCTGCAGTACGCAGCCGATGCGCGCGTGACGCTCGATTACTACTTCCCGGGGCTGCTGCCGGGCACACCGTTCGACGTGCCCCCGGGAACGGAGTATCTGCCCCCCGGCCCAAATAACGAGCCGCCTGCAAGCCCGCTGTTCCAGCAGGTGTACGCTGCCCTCATCGACCTCGCAAACGCCCCAAAATGGGCGCAATGGGCGACGGCAGCACACCTGCCGTTTGCGAACGCGACCGAGCTGGGGGCCAGCGCCCTCTATGTCGTCGGGTTCATCCTGCGCTACACGAACGACCTCATCGAGCGCGTGAACGGGAAGATCCCGTACGACAACATGACGACAGAGTACGAAGTGAACGTCGCGGATCCGGGGACCAACGCCTATCTGAGCGCGCTGCTGAACGACGCCAGGGACGGAGTCGAGCGCTTCAGCGCGGATCGGGCGGCGCTCAACTACTACCAGCGCAACTACGCGCCGACCGGCAGGATTGGCATCCCGGTCCTGACGTTGCACACCACCCGCGACCCGGGCATCCCGTTCACCCACGAAGGCCTGTTTGCCGCAACGGTCGACGCGGCGGGCCGCGATGACCTGCTGCTCCAGCGATCGATCGATCGCTGGGGCCACTGCGCGTTCACGCCGGACGAGATGCAGGCCGCGTTCGCCGAGCTGGTCCAGTGGGTGACGACGGGAGATAGACCGGAACCGTAGCATGAGCGCCGCGCGCAGGGATCGGTCCGGTCCCTGCGCTGTCTTCAAGGAGACTGAAGCAAGTTTCGTGCAGTCGAACCGGGGCGGGCGGCGGGACGCCCGCCTCGCGTCTGGAGGGCCTGGTCCTCTGCGCCGAGTGCCACGCGGACGCGCCGCAGGCTGGCGCCCACCTGTTCGCGCT
>DAIRFN010000329.1:1883-5759 GCA_036795065.1 Vicinamibacterales bacterium | reverse complement strand
TGATCATCCGCACGCCGTCGTGGACCTTCCGACCCCGGATCACCGCCGCCGCGCGGGCAAAGGTCGCGGCAGGCGTGGAATAACCGTCGAGTCAGAGACTCCCGAAATGCTGCTCGTAGCGGGCCTTGAACTCGTCCCACGTGTACGCGTGGTAGGTTCCGCCCAGGTGCTCCAGCGCGTAGGTCGCGGCCACGCTGCCGAAGCGCGCGCAGACTTCGTAGCTGGCGCCGATGGCCAGCCCCTTCATGAATCCGCCGCGGAAGGCGTCGCCGACGCCCGTGGGGTCTTCGATGCGATCTGGGACCACGGCGGGAACGTCCACGGACCCGCCGCGCGTGTAAACCGTGCACCCGTGCTCGCCCCTGGTCACCACCAGCAGCGGCACCTGCGCCAGCACCTCCTGCTCACCCAACCCCGTCTTCTGGCGGATCAGCTCGAATTCGTAGTCGTTACAGATGACCATGAACGCACCGATGATGCCGTCCTTCAACTGGTCGCCGTCCATGCGCGCGCACTGCTGGCCCGGATCCCAGATGTACCGGATGCCCATCGTGCTGCACTCCTCGGCGTACTGCACCATCGCCGCCGGATCGTTCGGCGAGACGATGACCAGCGTGTCGGCGCCCAGTCCGTCGAGCACGCGGAACGACAGCTCGGCGGCGTTGGCCATGGCGCCCGTGTAGAACGACGCAATCTGGTTGTTGTGCTCGTCGGTGCTGCAGAAGAACGACGCGCAGAACTTTCCGTCCACGGTCCTGACCAGCGACGTGTCGATGCCGGCGCCTTCCATCCAGTGGCGATAGTCCCCGAAGTCCTGCCCGGCGGTCGCCATCAGCCGCGGCCGCTCGCCGAGCAGGGCCAGCGTATAGGCGATGTTCGGCGCGCAGCCGCCGCGGCGCTTGTCCATTGAATCCACGAGGAAGCTCAACGACACGCGGTTCATGTGCTCCGGGAGGAAGTGTTCGGTGAACTTCCCCGGGTAGGACATCAGGTAGTCGAAGGCGATCGAGCCGGTCACAATGAGTTGCATTCACTCTCCTACTTGACGTACTTCCCGATGAGCGGCGCAAGGTCCCGCTTCACCGAGTCGGGAATCGCGTCGGACCGCGTGATGATGGCGTGCTTGAGCGCCGAATGGGCCGACACCCGCGTCGTGACGTCCAGCCGTTCCACCACGCCGGCAATCACCTGCTGCGCCGTTCTCGCGTTGTGGGTCAGGTTGTCGATGATCATCTCCACCGTCACGGCGTCGTGCGCCGGGTGCCAGCAGTCGTAGTCGGTGACCAACGCCATGGTCGAGTAGGCGATCTCGGCCTCACGGGCGAGCTTGGCTTCCTGCACGTTCGTCATCCCGATGACGTCCCCGCCCCACGTTCGGTAGAGCTCGGACTCCGCCAGCGTGGAGAACTGCGGCCCTTCCATGCACACGTAGGTGCCGCCCTCGTGCACGCGCGCGCCGATGCCGCGCGCCACGTCGGCTGCCAGCGCCGACAGCGGTTCGCACAGCGGGTGCGAGAACCCGACGTGCGCCACGACGCCGTGACCGAAGAAGGTGCTGATGCGCCCGCGCGTGCGGTCGATGAACTGGTCGGGGAACAGGATGTCGAGCGGATGGTACCGCTCCTGGAGCGATCCCACCGCGCTGGCCGACAGGATCCAGTCCACGCCGAGCAGTTTGAACCCGTAGATGTTCGCGCGGTAGTTCAGGTCCGAGGGCGAGAGCCGGTGCCCGGACCCGTGCCGCGCCAGGAACGCGACGCGCTTGCCACGCAGCGTCCCGAGCACGTACGGCCCCGACGGATCCCCGAACGGCGTCGAGAGCAGCCGCTCGTCACGATCCGTCAACTCCGCCATGTCGTAGAGCCCCGAACCGCCGATGACACCAATCTGTGCAGACATGCGCTCCCCTAGATGATGCGTTCCACCGTCCGCCTGCCGCCGGACTCGCGGATGACACCGGCAGCCATGGACGGATCGTGTTCGAAGAACACGAGGTACTCGTGCTCCACGGCCTCGCGCGCGAAGGCCCGCTTGAAGCCAAGCGTGTCCATCGGATAGAGGTCGTACCCCATCACCCACGGATCCGGCACGTGCACCGAGGTGGGATACATGTCGGCCGTGAACACGGCCGTGGCGCCGGCCGACTGGATCATCACCACCTGGTGGTGCGCGGTGTGTCCCCCACTGCGACGGTAGGTGACGCCCGGCATGATTTCCGCGCCGTCGTCCACCAGCGTCAGCACGCCGGCGTCCCTGAGCGGCACGAAGTTCTCCTGCAGGTAGCTCGCGCGGTTCCGCTCGTGCGGATGCGTCGCGTCCTCCCATTCCGGCCCGTGCGCGACGTAGCGCGCCCGCGGGAACCTGGGGACGATACGCCCGTCGCCGTCGCGTTTCGTGAACCCGCCCACATGGTCGAAATGCAGGTGGCTGGCAAGCGCGATATCGATGTCCTCAGCGCTCAGACCGGCCTCGGCGAGCGCGTGATCGAGATGGTAGCCGCGCTCGAGTCCGTAGATCTCCGCGCTCTTCGCGTCCATCTTGTCGCCGCACCCGGCGTCGATGATCATGGTCTCGGCGCCGCGGACGATGAGCGGCCGCAGGCCGAGCGGGATGCGGTTCCGGTCGTCGGGCCGGAGGCGCGACTCCCACAGCGTGCGTGGCACGACGCCGAACATGGCGCCGCCATCGAGGCGGAAGAAGCCGTCCGACAGAGTGATGAGCTCGAGGTCGCCCAGCGTGTGGCGCGTGGGCGTGCGGAACCGTGGCACCGTCGGCGCCGGCTCCTTCAGCTCCACCAGCACGCCGTGGGTCGCCGACGGGTGGATGAATGCCACCCGCGCACCCTCGGCGCCCGGCCGGGCCACCGTGTCGATGAGCCGCACGCCGCGCGATCCGAGGTAGGCCAGCGCGGCATCGATGTCCTCGACGCGCAGGGCCACGTGGTGCAGCCCAGGGCCGCGCTTCTCCGCGAACTTCGCGATGGCCGAATCGGGCGCGGTGGCTTCGAGCAGCTCGAGCGACGAGGGCCCCAGGTGCATGAAATGCGCGCGGACGCGCTGGCTGACCACGTCCTCGGGCGGCTCGACGTGCAGGCCCAGGACGTCCTCGTAGAAGGCCAGCGCCTGCGCCAGATCCTGCACCGCGATGCCGACGTGATCGATCCAGGCCTTCATGGCCGCTTCAGGCTCCGCGACAGAATCGCCTCTGCGGCCGAATAGGGGTCGATCTCACGCGCGGCGATCCGGTCTACCAGCGCCTCGAACTCGCCCTCGCCAAGCAGCGTGCGCTCGACGTGGTCCAGGTAGCGTTGAGTCAGCAGGTCGCGCAGGCGGAACTGGTTCCGCGCCTTGAGCCGCCGCACGCGCGTGCTGGCGGAGTGCGTGCGAAACGCCTGGATCGTCTGCCACAGTTCCGGGACGCCACGGCCGGTCGTCGCCTCGGTCTTCACGATGGGCGGCCGCCACTCGCCGTCGCCGAACGCCTGCAGCGAGAGATTGGATTCAATCGAGGTGACCATCCGGTCCGCGCCCTCGCGGTCGGCCTTGTTCACCACGTAGATGTCGGCAATCTCCATGATGCCGGCCTTCAGCGCCTGCACGTCGTCGCCCGTGCCCGGCACGAGCACCACGATCGAGATGTCTGCCGTGCGGACGATGTCCACTTCGTCCTGCCCGACGCCGACGGTCTCGATGATGACGAGGCTCTTCCCGGAGGCATCAAGCACGAGCGCCGCGTCGCTCGTCGCACGCGCGAGCCCGCCCAGGTGGCCGCGCGTGGCCATCGAACGGATGAAGACGTCCGGATCCTCGGCGTGGGCCTGCATGCGCAGGCGGTCGCCCAGGATGGCGCCGCCCGTGAACGGGCTGGTCGGGTCCA
>DAIRFN010000329.1:0-1873 GCA_036795065.1 Vicinamibacterales bacterium | reverse complement strand
GCGGAGCGGCTGCGGCATTTGTTGCGGCGCGACCGGGTCCACCGCGACCACCCCCACCGTCTCGCCGCCCTTCCGGGTCTCGCCCGTCAGGCGGTCCACCAGCGTGCTCTTCCCCGCCCCCGGGGGGCCCGTGACGCCGACCAGGTAGCTGCGGCCCGTGTGCGGGAAGATGTCGCGGATGAGCGCAGCCGCGCTGGGCAACTCGTCCTCGATGATCGAGATGGCCCGGGCGATGGCGCGCACGTCGCCGGACCGCACGCGGTCTGCGAGAGCAGCAGGAGCAGGCACTTCAGGCAGCCAGCAGCTGTCGGGCAATCACCAGCCGCTGCACTTCGCTGGTCCCTTCGCCGATGGTGGTGAGCTTGACGTCGCGGAAATACTTCTCGGCCGGGTAGTCCTTGACGAAGCCGTATCCGCCGAAGATCTGCACGCCGTCCTCGGACGCGCGCACCGCGATCTCGCTCGCGAAGAGCTTGGCCATCGACGACTCGAGGGTCGTCTTGCGGCCCTGGTCCTTGAGCCAGGCGGCACGATAGGTGAGCAGTCGGGCCGCTTCCACCCGGGAGGCCGTGTCGAGCAGCTTCCAGCGAATGGACTGAAACGTGTTGATGGCGCGGCCGAACTGGTGGCGCTCAGCGGCGTAGGCGCGGGCCGCCTCGTGGGCGCCCTGCGCCAGCCCGACGGCCAGCGCCGCGATGCCGATGCGCCCGGCATCCAGCACCTGCAGCGTCTGGATGAAGCCCTGCCCTTCGTCGCCGATCATCTGGTCCGCCGGGACGCGACAGTTCTGCAGGATGACCTCGCAGGTCTCGCTGGCTCGCATGCCGAGCTTGTCTTCCTTCTTGCCAGCAATGAGGCCCGGCGTGCCGCGTTCGACGATGAAGGCCGAGATGCCCTTGCTGCCGCGGGCCTTGTCGGTGACGGCCATCACCACCATGGTGTCGCCGGACTTGCCGTGCGTGATGAACGCCTTGGAGCCGTTCAGCACCCAGTGGTCCCCATCGCGGAGGGCCGTGGTACGCATGGCAGCCGCGTCACTCCCGGAGCCCGCCTCGGTGAGGCCCCACGCGGCGAGGCGCTCCCCTTTGGCCAGTGGCGTGAGGAAGCGTGCCTTCTGGGTCTCGCTCCCGAACATCGCGATGTGCGCGGCCCCCAGGCCATTGTGCGCCGCCACCGAGAGCGAGATGCTGGGATCGACGCGCGCCAGTTCCTCGATGCAGATGCAGTAGTCCACGGCGCTCATCGCGGCACCGCCGAGCGCCTCGGGGAACTGGATGCCCATCAACCCGAGCTCGGCCAGCTGGGGCAGCAGTTCATGCGGGAAGTACTGGGCGTTGTCCCACTCCATCACGTGGGGTCGGATCTCGCTCTCGGCGAACTCCCGCACGCTGCGGCGCAGCAGCTCCTGCTCCTCGGACAGGCGAAACGTCATCGCTCAAGCGTATCAGTAGAACACGGTCACGCGGAAGCTCCCCGAGTTGTCCTGCAGGTACTCGTCGTTGATGCCCAGGTAGAGCCGGCCCGTGTTCCGGACGCGAATGCCGTCGCGCGCGTCGCCGATGAAGAAGATATCGTCCCCGATGCGCCCGATGAGGGCGGCACCGGGCCGGTTCGGCAGGGGTCGGGCCTGGTTGTACGGTGAGTTGTGCTCTCCCTCGGGGCCGTCCCGGCGATCGCGGCCCCAACGCACCTGGCCCGACGCGTCGAAGTACAGGGTCTGGCCGGCTCGGACCTGCACGCCGGCGTCCGTCCAGTCGGTCCCGGCCGACACGTTCATGTGTCGCTCACGCAGGCCGCTGGGGCGGCCGTTGTCCCGGCCATTGCCGTTGTCCCAGCTGTTGCCGCCACCGTTCCCCCACCCGCCGCCGCCAGA
>DAIRFN010000065.1:16722-19075 GCA_036795065.1 Vicinamibacterales bacterium | reverse complement strand
GCGAGCGCAGGGGAAGCTCACTCGACGGGAGCGGCGAGGCGAGCGAGAAGTCGTAGCCGCAGTTGCGGCATCGATCGGTCGTCTCGAAGCCCAGGTAGCTGCACTTCGGGCACCTCATTCGCGTGGCTGTCCTGGCTCGACGGTCGTTGGCACGGGAGCAGCGGTCTCGGCCAGCGCGAGCGCGAGCAGCTCCCGCTGAATCCGCGCGCGCATGTCGTCGGCCTTCACTCGAAGGGGATCGCCGGTCGGCACCCGGCTCAGTTCCGAGAGCGCATCGCGCAGACGGCCGCTCTCGAACAGAGCCTCTCCCCGACGGAGATAGGTCTCGGCAGCCGAGAGCCTGGGCAACGGGTCTTCGGCCTCCGGGAACGGAGCCACGGGCACCGCGGCGGGCGATGGCCACACGGCCTGCAGGCTGTCGGTCGTCCAGGCCCACCAGCTGATGGCGCCGGTGGTGGCAAGCGCCCCCAACGTAAGGACCCAGAACCGAGCCGGGCTGCCCGCCGGCGGCGAAGGCGCAGGCCTGGGCCGCGACGACGCGGCCCGGCGCAGGCGCGCGTCTCGCCGCGGACCGGGCGCCGGCGCCCCCACCACGTCCAGGCGATCGATGCGGTCCAGCACACCCAGCGCGAGGTCGTGCGATGCGCCGCGATCCAGCGCATCCCTCAGCAGCGCACGGGCCTCCTCGACTTCACCGCGGTCGAACGCGTCCAGGCCCTCGTGGACGAGCGCCTCGGTTTGGCGCTGTCGCTCGGCCTGCGCGCTGCGCGCACGCTCGATGTACGCGCGAGCCCGATCGTGATGGCGGTCGAGGAACAGGACGCGGGTCCATAGGTTGATGGCGGTTTCGAACTCGCCGGCGAAGTAATGGTCCAACCCGGTGACGAGGAGATGCTCGATTCGCGCGTCCTCGCCGGCGGCGCCGGGCGCGTCGGCCTTGGGCGGAGGGGACGACAGCGGGTCGGCCATGCTAAGTGCTGCACAGTATAGCACTTAGGGACGGGTGCGAACGGGTACGGCCCTCGTCCGCAGGTGCGCGCCCCCTGACGCACCCCGCTGGAACCTGACGAGTGCGGAGAAGCGGAAGCCGGCAGCTGATACCACCCGCGCGCTGTGACCTTCCCGAAGTTGGCGGTTCACGAAGCCAAAGGTGGGGAACGGTCAGGCTTCGCCCACACGTCATTCGAGTGGGTCTGATCCCGCCCATCGACAGCCTTGTCGCACGAGTGCCGCTCTCGAAGCACCGCCTGAGGCGATACGCTGTGGTAGAAGCAGAGGACATGGCCATCATCGAGTGTGTTCCCAACATCAGTGAGGGCGTTCGCGTCGAGGTCGTCGAGGGCATTGCCGAAGCATTGCGTGCAATCCCTGGACTCCGCGTGCTGGACGTCCAGTCCGACGCCACCCACAACCGCAGCGTGCTCACCCTGGCCGGCGATGCCGAAGCCCTGCGCATCGGAATCCCGGTGCTGTTCGCCCGGGCCGTGGAGGCCATCGACCTTCGGGAGCATCGGGGCGCTCACCCCAGGCTCGGGGCGGTGGACGTCGTGCCGTTCATCCCGATCGCGGGCGCGACGATGGCCGACTGCGTGGCGCTGGCCCGCGCCGTGGCCGAGGACGTGGCGACGCGCCAGTCGGTCCCCGTCTACCTGTACGAGGAGGCCGCGACAAGCCCTCATCGACGTAGCCTCGAGGACATCCGCCGCGGGGAGTTCGAGGGGCTGGCGGACAAGATGACCCAACCCGGCTGGGCGCCCGACTTCGGACCGGCCACGCCCCACGCCACCGCCGGGGCCAGCGTGATCGGGGCACGCATGCCGCTCATCGCCTACAACATCAACCTCGCCACCGACCGCCTGGACGTGGCGAAGAAAATCGCCGCCGCGGTACGCATGAGCAGCGGCGGGTTCCGATTCGTGAAGGCGATGGGCATCCCGCTCGACGATCGCAACATCGTCCAGGTGTCGATGAACCTGACCAACTACGAGAAGACGCCCATCTTCCGCGTGTTCGATCTCGTGCAGCGCGAGGCCGCGCGCTACGGGGTGCGCGTGCTCGAAAGCGAGGTGGTCGGCCTGATCCCAGAGGCGGCCCTGCTCCACGCGGCCGAGTACTACCTGCAGCTCGAGGGGTTCACGGCGGGCCAGGTGCTGGAGAACAAGCTGCGCGAAGGGTGAGTCACGAAGGTTCAAGGCACGGAGGTTCAAAGCACAAGGGTTCAAAGCACAAGGGTTCAAAACACGAGGGTTCACAGCACGAGGCTTCGGAGCACGCACGAACCTCCGTGTTCTGAACGTACGTGCCTTGAACCTCCGTGCGTTGAACCCGTGCGCGCTCACGATTCCTCCCGCCG
>DAIRFN010000065.1:0-16622 GCA_036795065.1 Vicinamibacterales bacterium | reverse complement strand
CGTGCCTTGAACCTCCGTGCGTTGAACCCGTGCGCGCTCACGATTCCTCCCGCCGCGGGGCGATGCCGAAGGCTTTCATCTTCTTGTAGAGATTGGAGCGCTCCACGCCCAGCATCTCGGCCGTCTTCGACATGTTCCCCTGCGAAGCCGCCAGGGCGCGCAGGATGTAGTCCTTCTCGAATTGGTCGCGCGCCTCGGCGAGGCGGCCGGTGGCCGGCGCCGGCGGCTCGAGCGGGGCCGTGCCGTCGCGGCCGAGAAAGGCCACATCCTGCGCGGTGATGGTGTCGCCCTCGACCATGATGATCAGCCGCTCGATCGTGTTGCGCAGCTCGCGCACGTTGCCGGGCCAGGGGTACTGCTGCAGGCGGGCCATGGCCTCGGGCACGAGCCGCTTGGGCCGCCGACCGTACTCCGCCGCCATCACCGCCATGAAGTGATCGGCGAGCAGCGGGATGTCCTCGGCTCGGTCGCGCAGCGGGGGCACGAAGATCGGGATCACGTTCAGACGGAAGAACAGGTCCTCGCGGAAGCGCCCCGCGCGTATCTCGGCGGTCAGGTCCTTGTTGGTCGCCGCCAGCACGCGCACATCGACCCTGATGCGCTGGGTACCGCCCACGCGCTCCATCACCTGTTCCTGCAGCACGCGCAGCACCTTGGCCTGGGTCTTGAGGCTCATGTCCCCGATTTCGTCGAGGAAGATGGTGCCGCCGCTGGCCTGCTCGAAGCGGCCCGGCTTATCGGCCACCGACCCGGTGAACGCGCCCTTGACGTGGCCGAAGAGCTCGGTCTCGATCAGTTCCTCGGGAATGGCCGCGCAGTTCACCTCCACGAACGGACCGGCGCGCCGGCGGCTCATCTGGTGGATGGTCCGCGCCACCAGCTCCTTGCCGGTGCCGTTCTCCCCCAGGATCAGCACGCGGCCGTTGGTCGGTGCGGCCATGGCCACCTGCTCGCGAAGGTGCCGCATCGCGGGGCTCTCGCCGACCATCGTGTACTGGCGGTCCACGCGCGCGCGAAGCGCCCGGTTCTCGGTCTCCAGGTCCCGCTGGCGCAGGGCGTTCCTCACCACCAGCACGGTCTTCTCCAGCGACAGGGGCTTCTCGATGAAGTCGAACGCGCCCATCTTGATGGCCCTGACCGCCGATTCGATGTTGCCGTGGCCCGAGATGACGACCACCTGCGCGTCCACCTGCCGCTCGGCCAGGCGCTGAAGCGTGGTGAGCCCGTCGATGCCGGGCAGCCAGATGTCGAGGACGATGACGTCGTAGGCACGCTCGGCCACGCGGTCGAGGCACTCCTCGCCCGTGCTGGCCGCGTCGACCTCGAACCCCTCGTCGCGCAGCACGCCGGCCACGGAGGACCGCACGCCCGGCTCGTCGTCCACTACGAGGATGCTGGCCATGCCCGCCTCATTGCCGCTCCATCACGATCGCGGCCATCGCACCGGCGGAGCTCGATACGAAGGACACGAAGGCGCGAACGGACACCCACGAGGGATCCCTGACCCGTGGGCGTCCCATGTCGAACCTTGCGCGACCTCCTCGGGTCCTTCGTGTTCCCGGATGGTCTCAGCACGGCAGCTCTATCGTAAACCGCGTGCCCCGCGGCACGTTGTCGGCCACGTCCACCGAACCGCCATGTTCGGCCACGATGCGGCGCACGATGGCCAGTCCAAGGCCGCTGCCGCGCCCCTTGGTCGAATAGTACGGCAGGAAGAGCTTCTCGCGCTCCCCTTCCGGGATGCCCGGCCCGTCGTCGGCGACGACGATGCGGACGAATCCGTTCGGCTGATCGCGCGCGGTCTCGATGGCGATGCCGCCCCGCCGGTCCATCGCCTCGATGGCGTTGTCGATGAGATTCACCAGCACGCGCTTGAGCTGTTCGGGATCGACGCGCACGTCCGGGACCGACGGGTCGAAGCGGCGCTCGAAGCGCACGTCCGTGAACAGCCCGTCGTAGAGCGAGAGCGTTTCGTTGACAAGGGCCGACAGGTCCGACGGCACGGCACGTGGCGCCGGCATGCGCGCGAACTGTGAAAACTCGTCCACCAGTCCCTTCAGCGACTCCACCTCACCGATGATGGTGGTCGTGCACTCCTGTACCAGATCCTGGAGCGCCGGATCGAGGTTGGTGAGCTTGCGCCGCATCCGTTCGGCGGACAGCTGGATCGGAGTGAGGGGGTTCTTGATCTCGTGCGCGAGCCGGCGTGCTACCTCGCGCCACGCCGCCACCTTCTGCGCGCGAATGAGCGGCGTTACGTCGTCCACGACCAGCACGGTGCCGTCGAATCCGCCCTCGGCGCCGGGTACGCGGGTGGCCACCGCCGCGAGGTGCCGCTCGCGCCCGTCGCGCACGAGTGCGATCTCCTGGGCCAGCGACTCGGTGCGCGCCCGCGCCGACTGATCGATCAGATCGTTGACGGGCCCGAGGTCGGCGCGCGCGAACACGTCGACCGCGGGCCGGCCCACGGCGCCGGCGTCGAGCTCCAGCAGGCGTGCCGCGGCGGAATTGATGGTGCCGATGCGGCCGTGCCGATCGATCGACACCACGCCGGTCGCGATGCGCTCGACCACCGCCTCGATGTAGCGCCGTCGGCTCTCGCCCTCCTGGTGCTTGCGCTCGAGGTCGAGGCCTGCCCGCTCGAGCCGCCGCCGGCTCGAGGACACTTCGGCCGCCATCGCGTTGAAGGCGTCGATCATCGCGGCGAACTCGTCGGCCCCCTGGTGCTCGATGCGGTGATCGTAGTGGCCCGCGCCAATTTCCTTCGCGGCAATGGACAGGGCCTGCACCGGCCGCGTGATGCGCTTCGCGAGGTAGAGGCCCAGCCACGTCGATCCGACGAGGATGAACAGGGTGACCATCACGAAGAACGAGATGTAGACGCCCGCCAGCGGCTGGCGCAGCACGCGGAGTTGGGTGTAGTCCTCGTAGGCCTGCGTCATGCGACGCGAGCGCTCGGCGAGGCTGCCGGCCAGGTACTCGGAGGCCACCACGACGCCCGTCAGCGTCCCGCCACGCCGCACCGGCTGCGCCACGCGGAGCAGCTCTCCGCCGGCCGACAGCGGCTCGAGAATCCAGGGCGTGGGCTCGGTACCGGTGGCAGCCTGACTGGCCAGCCGGTCGGCCGACGCGCGCGCCCACCCCTGGGGAATGGACGGCGCGGCCACGTCGACCACCGGCCACACCGCCAGGCCGTTCTCCGCGGCCTCCACCCGGTACACCTGCACCAGCGCGGGACGCGGGCCGCTCACTTCGGGCGTGACCGCGCGCCGCACGGCGGCCACGTCCGCGGCCGCGAGGTCGGTGGTGGCCAGCGCTCGCGCGATGCGCGCGGCCTGTTCGGCCACGCCGCGCTGCCGGTCCTGGTAATAGTCGGCGGCGATACTGTTGGCAGATGACAGGATTTCGTCCACCGGCGTGTTGAACCACCGATCCACCGCGGTCAGGACCACGCGGCTGCCCACGAGCAGCACGAGCACGGCAGGGATGACCGTCATGCCGAGCATCGCGAGCACGAGCTTGGAGCGGAACCGGGCAAACGGCAGCCCGCGCCGACCCTCGACAATCGACTTGATGACGTTGCGCGCCAGCAGGAACGCCAGCGCGAGCAGCATCGTGAGGTTGGTGGCCGATAGCGCGTAGAGCACCACCTCCGCCAGGAAGTCGGGGGCGAGCGCGGAGGTGCGGTCCTCCACCACCAGCAGCCCGACCAGGGCCGCGAGCAGCATGATGATGCCCGCGAGGATCAGGCGCGGATTGTCGCGGAACGGGCGGCGCGCCGCCGTGCCGCTGCCCGCTGCCGGCGGAGTCGCCGTCCGAACCACGCCCGACGGTCGCGTTGCAGCCACAGCCGTCCCCCGCTACTCCTTCGAGTTGAGCAGGTCCTTCAACTCCGACATGAACTCGCCGATGTCGCGGAAGTGCCGGTAGACCGACGCGAAACGCACGTAGGCCACCTTGTCCAGCCGCTTGAGCTCTTCCATCACGAAGGCGCCCACTTCCTGCGTCGAGATCTCCTTCTCGGCGCGTTCCTGCAGCATGGCCTCGACGCGATCGGCCACGTCTTCAATGGCGGCCACGCTGACGGGCCGTTTCTCGCATGCCTTCAACAGGCCCGCGATCAGCTTCTGCCGCTCGAAGCGCTCCCGCGTCCCGTCCTTCTTCACCACCATGTACGGGATCTCGTCGATCCGCTCGTAGCTGGTGAAGCGCCGATGGCACTCCTCGTTCAGGCACTGACGACGGCGGCGGATGACGTCGCCTTCTCGACTCTCGCGCGAGTCGACGACCTTGTCGCCGAGATGACCACAGTAGGGACACTTCATGCTTCCACCTCGGCGGGCGCAGAACGGTCGGTCATCTGCTTGAGCCCTTTCAGGTCGAGACCTTCGCGGGCGGCGTACCAGAGCCCGAGAAGGGTGACGGGCACGAACGAGGTCGCGTGCAGCAGGATGGCGGCGCCGACCGCCGCATCGTTGTCGGCGGCGAAGAACGATGTCGCGCCCAGCCGGAACGCTTCGTGGAACCCGCCAACCCCGCCCGGAGTGGGCACCGACACGCCAACCACGAGCAGGGCCAGCATCAGCCAGGCCCCGACAAACGGCATCTGGATGTCGAAGGCGCGGGCCACCACCCATGTCTCGGCGCAAATGACGATCCACAGCACCAGTGACCAGGCGAAGCTCGCCAGCAGGCGCTCGGGCCGTCGCAGGACGGCAAAGCCCTCCGAGAACATCCGGATGGCCCGGGCCAGGATGGACACGAGCCGGCCGGGCAGCACGCGCTCGGACAGCCGCAGCCAGGCCTGCACCCAGTGGGGGTGGCCGGCGAGCACGTACATGACCACCATCGCCACGACGGCCACCGGCGCCATCACGAGGCCTCCGAGCCGGATGGCGGAGAACAGGGCCGAATCGCGAGCGCCCATCCCCGGATCGAACGCCACCAGGTAGGTGGCCAGCAGGACGAGCACCGCCACCAGGTCCAGGATCCGCTCGACGATGATGGTGGCGAAGGCGGCGGTAGCGCTGAGCCCCTCGCGCCGGGCGAGCAGATAGGGCCGGAGCACTTCCCCCGCGCGGGCGGGCAGCACGGCCGACGCGGCGAAGCCGATGACGGTGGCACGAAACGCGACGCCGAAGCGCGTCTTCCCAAGGGGTCCGAGCAGGTACTGCCATCGCTCGGTTCGCACCACGTAGGTGACCAGGGTCAGCACGACGGCAGAGGTGAGCAGGTCGACCCGCGCCCCCCGCATGGCCTCCCAGACTCGTGCCAGATCGGCGTTTCTCAGAAACACGGCCACGAGGCCGACACCGAGGGCCACGGCGAGGATCGTGCGAATGGCGGAGCGCAAGACACTGACATGTTATACGCAGATGACGCCAGCCCGGCAGGTCTCGGTCATCGGACCGAACATCAATGGATGGCACGAATTAGCAGACGCGGAGGGGAGCCCCAGAGGGCTGCCGCGGATGGGACGAAAGGGCACGGAGACAGTGCCCGCAGGGGGCACAGAGACACGGGGCCGCAGATGACGCAGATGGCACAGATAGGGCACAAGACCTGACCGGAGACTGAAGCCTCATCTGACACCATTTGCGCTCAGGCCACCTGCCGTCTGCGCCCGCCCCTCTGTTCCCTCTCCGCTCATCTGCGATCTGAGTTCTCCGCTAACCTGCGGCCTGAGTTCTGCGCTCATCTGCGGCCCGGTTTCTGCGCTCATCTGCGGCCCGGTTTCTGCGCTCATCTGCGGCCCGGGCTCTGCGTCCATCTGCGGCCCTGGTTCGTTCTGCGTCTGGCATCGCCGTCCCAATCTGTGTCTTGCGTCGGCGTCATCGCCTCGCTAGGATCGGTGTTCCTCCGTGAGCGCCGTCATCCCTGTTCTCGAAACCTCGTTCGAGGGTCTCAGCCTGGTCCGTCGCGGCAAGGTGCGCGACGTGTACGCCGTGGACGATGCGCTGCTCATCGTCGCCACCGATCGCATCTCCGCGTTCGACTACGTGCTCGGCTCGGGCATCCCCGACAAGGGCCGCGTGCTCACGCAGTTGTCGGCGTTCTGGTTCGCGCGGACGCGGCACATCGTGCCCAACCATGTGATCAGCACGGACGTGGCGGACT
This sequence comes from Vicinamibacterales bacterium, assembly GCA_036795065.1. Lineage (GTDB taxonomy): Bacteria > Acidobacteriota > Vicinamibacteria > Vicinamibacterales > UBA2999 > VFZN01. The sequence continues at coordinate 10,505 of DAIRFN010000065.1, read as the reverse complement.
ACCCTGCCGCGGCGCGCGCGTATGCCGCGGCCCTCGATGGTCGGTCCATGCTGGTGCAGCGCACGACGCCGTTGCCGGTGGAGTGCGTGGCGCGCGGCTACATCTCCGGCTCGGGCTGGAAGGACTACAGGGCCACCGGAACGGTGTGCGGCATCACGCTGCCCCGGGGTCTCCGGGAGTCGGATCGGCTGCCCGAGCCCATCTTCACCCCCGCGACGAAAGCCGAGTCGGGACACGACGAGAACATCAGCGAGGCGCAGGCGGCGGCGGTGGTGGGCGCCGACCTGCTGGCCCGCCTCAAGGCGATCACGCTCGCCCTGTACCGATTCGGCGTCGATCATGCGGCCACGTGTGGCATCCTGCTGGCCGACACGAAATTCGAGTTCGGGCTCACGGACGAGGGTGAGCTGCTGCTGATCGACGAGATGATGACCCCCGATTCATCCCGCTACTGGCCGGCGGACCAGTACGCGCCCGGGGGGCCCCAGCCGAGCTTCGACAAGCAGTACGTGCGCGACTACCTCGAGTCCATCACGTGGAACAAGCAGCCGCCGGTACCGTCGCTCCCCGCGGACGTCGTGGCCCGCACCCGCGAGAAGTATCTCGACGCCTATCGTCAGCTGACCGGCACCGAACTCATCACGGCGGGACGATGACCGCCACTCCGGCCCGGCAGGCGGCGCCCCGTGCGTGAGATCCTCGATCAGCTCGTGGCCGAAATGGTCGACAAGGGCATCCGCTACGAGGACGCGCAGCGCGAGTTCGAGAAGCGCTTCATTACCCGGGTGGTCCAGAAGAGCGACGGCAACCTCTGCCGTGCCGCCGACACCCTGGGGGTACACCGCAATACCCTCACCCGCAAGCTCAAGGATCTGAAGATCCGGGCCAGGTAGGACCGCGCCCCTGGCGGGAGGTTCAAGGACCGCCCGTCGGGCGAAGGGACCGGGACAGACCCGCCCTGCACGGTCCTCCTTGACAGCCCGCGCGGACCTTTCTACACTTAGCAGTCGGCGATACTGACTGCTAGCCTCGCGAGGGGTCGACTGCTAGCAGACGTGTGTAACCCCTGATAGTCGTTAACACTCGGCACCCGCCGCCGCGCCATCGCGCCGCGGCCGGTGCACCTGAGTTTCCCAATGAACCCAAGCAGGACGGAGTAACGAAGATGGCGTTGAGACCGCTTCACGATCGCATCCTCGTGCAGCGCACCGAGGAAGAAGAACAGAAGGTTGGCGGCATCATCATCCCCGACTCGGCCAAGGAGAAGCCGCAGCAGGGCAAGGTGATCGCCGTCGGGGCCGGCAAGGCCGACAAGGACGGCAAGCGCATCGCGCTGGACGTCAAGGAAGGCGACACGATCCTGTTCGGCAAGTACTCCGGACAGGAAGTGAAGGTTGACGGCGAGGATTATCTGATCATGCGCGAGGACGAAGTGCTCGCCGTGGTCGAAGGCAAGAAGTAGGGACGGAGACTCACGACAATGGCAAAGCAGATCATCTACGGCGAGCAGTCGCGCCAGGCCATCCTGCGCGGCGTCAACCAGCTCGCGGACGCGGTGAAGGTGACCCTCGGCCCGAAGGGCCGCAACGTCGTCCTCGACAAGAAGTTCGGCTCCCCCACCATCACCAAGGACGGCGTGACGGTGGCGAAGGAGATCGAGCTGAAGGATCCGCTCGAGAATATGGGCGCGCAGATGGTGCGCGAAGTGGCGAGCAAGACGTCGGACACGGCTGGTGACGGCACGACGACGGCCACGGTGCTGGCACAGGCCATCTACCGCGAGGGCGCCCGCAACGTGGTCGCCGGCGCGAACCCGATGGAGCTCAAGCGCGGCATCGAGAAGGCCGTCGAGGCCATGACCGGCGAGATCCGCAAGATGGCCAAGCCGGTGAAGGGCAACATGATCGCCCAGGTCGGCACCATCTCCGCCAACTCGGACGAGACCATCGGCAAGATCATCGCCGAGGCCATGGAGAAGGTCGGCAAGGACGGCGTCATCACCGTCGAAGAGGCGAAGACGCTGGAGACGACGCTCGACGTGGTCGAGGGCATGCAGTTCGACCGCGGCTACCTCTCCCCCTACTTCGTGACGGATCCGGAGCGCATGGAAGTGGTGCTCGAGAATCCGCTCATCCTCATTCACGAGAAGAAGGTCAGCTCGATGAAGGACCTGCTCCCCGTGCTGGAGCAGGTGGCGCGGGCCGGCCGTCCGCTGCTCATCATCGCGGAGGACGTCGAGGGCGAGGCGCTCGCGACGCTGGTCGTCAACAAGCTGCGTGGCACGCTGCAGGCCGCGGCCGTCAAGGCTCCCGGCTTCGGTGACCGCCGCAAGGCCATGCTCGAGGACATCGCGATCCTGACGGGTGGCAACGCCATCACGGAGGACCTCGGGATCAAACTCGAGAACATCAAGATCGAGGACCTCGGCAAGGCCAAGAAGGTCACCATCGACAAGGACAACACCACGATCATCGAGGGCTCGGGCACCGCGGCGAAGATCGAGGGCCGCGTCAAGCAGATCCGCGTCCAGGTCGAGGAAACCACCTCGGACTACGACCGCGAGAAGCTGCAGGAGCGCCTCGCGAAGCTCGTGGGCGGCGTCGCCGTCATCAAGGTCGGTGCGGCCACCGAAACCGAGATGAAGGAGAAGAAGGCCCGCGTCGAGGACGCGATGCACGCGACCAAGGCGGCCGTCGAAGAGGGCATTGTCCCCGGCGGCGGCGTGGCGCTGCTCCGCGCCAGCAAGGCGCTCGACAGCCTGAAGCTCGAAGGCGACCAGGCCGTGGGCGTGGCCATCATCAAGCGCGCCATCGAAGAGCCCTGCCGCTGGATCGCCACCAACGCCGGCCACGAAGGTTCGATCGTCGTGGCGAAGGTGAAGGAAGGCAAGGGCGACGAGGGCTTCAACGCCGCGACCGACGTCTACGAGGACCTGGTCAAGGCTGGCGTCATCGACCCGGCCAAGGTGGTCCGCAACGCGCTCCAGAACGCCTCGTCCATCGCCAGCCTGCTGCTGACGACCGAGGCGATCGTCGCCGAGATTCCTGAAGACAAGAAGGAAGCTCCGGCGATGCCGGGCGGCGGCGGCATGGGCGGCATGTACTGACGCAGGCCCATTGACGATTGCCGATTGACGATGGGCGGTTCATCGGGGGATTGATGATTGGCCGATCCGCGGCTCAATCGGTGATTGGGTGATTCGTTGATTGGGTGATGTGGGGCCCGGTGGGACTTCGGTCCTGCCGGGCCTTGTTGTTCTGCAGGGCCGCCGCTTCGTCCCGCGCTCCGGCGACCGCGCCGTGCGCCTACCTCTCCGCCAGCAGTGCCTTCCGCGCAGCGGCAAGCTCGCGCCTGAGCGCGGGTGACGCGACCGGGTGCTGCAGTCCCAACCGCTCGATCTCGTGGGTGAGGATCTCGCTCACCAGCGCCCGCGACACCCACTTGTTGTCCGACGGCACGACCCACCAGGGAGCGTGCGCGGTGCTGGTGTGGGTGAGCAGGTCGGCGAAGGCCCGCTGGTAGGCAGCCCAGAACTTCCGCTCGTGCAGGTCGCCCATCGAGAACTTCCAGTGCTTCTCGGGATCGTCGAGCCGCTCGAGGAACCGCTGTTTCTGCTCGGCTTTCGAGAGGTGGAGGAAGATCTTGACGATCCGCGTGCCGTTGCCGACCAGGTGGCGCTCGAACTCGTTGATGTCGCGGTACCGTTCCGCCCAGAATCGCGCATCCCGCTTCCCAGGCGGCAGCTTCTGTCGGGCCAGGATCTCGGGGTGCACCCGGACGACCAGGACTTCTTCGTAGTAGGAGCGATTGAAGATGCCGATGCGGCCGCGCTCGGGCAACGCCCGTGAATAGCGCCAGAGGAAGTTGTGATCCAGTTCTTCGTCGGACGGCCGCTTGAAGCTGAACACCTGGCAGCCCTGCGGGTTCACCCCTGACATCACGTGCTTGATGATGCCGTCCTTGCCTGCCGCGTCCATGGCCTGCAGCACGAGCAGCACCGAGTAGACGTCGTTGGCCCAGAGGCGATCCTGCGCTTCGGCCAGGTCCGCGATGTTCTGATCCAGGAGGGCCTGCGCCCGCTCCTTGCGCTCGTCGCGACTGAGCTCGCGCAGGGCGCCCTGGCCCTGCCACCCCGGGTCGAAGGCCGAGAGCCGCACGCGCGTACCGGGCCTGACTTGGCAGAGACGCTCGATTTGCGAGAACGATGCGATCATGGTCTTGCGGGGCGTCGATGCATTACCGGACGAATCGTACCCGGAAGAGCTTCGGCCACAGCTTGCCGGTGATGAGAAACGTGCGGTCCGCGGGGTCGTACGCGATGCCGTTCAGCACGTCCACGCCGAAGCGCTCCGCCGGCGCCAGCAGTCCGGACGCATCGACGCGAGCCGTGACCGTCCCCGACTTCATGTCGATGCGCACGATGTTATCGGTCGTCCAGACATTGGCATAGACGTCGCCGTCCACGCACTCGAGCTCGTTCAGCCGATCCAGCGGCCGCCCGCCCATCGTCACCTTCACCGTGCGCGTCACGGCGAAGGTGGCCGCCGAGCGCACCGTGAGCGCATCGCTGCCGTTGCTCATCACCAGCGAGCGGCCGTCGTGGCAGAGGCCCCATCCTTCGCCCTCGTAGCCCAGCTCGCCCACGCGCCCGAAGGTGTTCCTGTCGTAGAGAAACACGCGACCATGCTGCCAGGTGAGCTGGAAGAGCCGGTTGCCGACGTCGGCCAGACCCTCGGCGAAGTACGGCGTGGGGACGGGGACCTGCTGTTTCACCGAGCCGGTGGTGAGGTCCACCTTCCGGAGCGACGAGCGTCCCACCAGGCCCGTGCTCTCGTACAGGAGGCCGTCGCGCCAGATCAGGCCCTGCGTGAACGCGCTTCGGTCGTGCGGATAGGTCCGCACGACGCTCACCTTCAAGGCTTCCGGCTGTTTGGCGAAGAGCGGCTGCTGCGACGACGCACGGCCCAGCAGGGCCGCGGCCCCCGCGAGGCCAGCACACACGACCAGGAGGCCAACCCGCGTCCCTCTCATCCGCGTGATTATCCCACCGCGCGACGCGGGGTCCATCATTCTTCGCGCGGTGAAGTCCCCAACGGGCCTCCCCACGCGAGGCGCGGTCCGTGATCCCGCCTGAGCGCGGTTCCTATCTGAGGGTGAAGGTAAGCTCGATGGTGATGATGACCGGCACCGGCTCACCCTGTCGCACGCCGGGCGAGAAGCGCCACTGCTTGGCGGCCTTGATGGCTTCCTGATCCAGGCCGAAGATCGGGTCGAGCGAGCGCGTGACCCGCACGTCGCCGACCGAGCCGTCCGGCATGACGATGCACTCGAGCCAGACCGATCCCTGCACCTTGGCGCGCATCGCGTCAGCCGTGTACTGCGGCTTCACCTCGCGAAGCACCCGCGGCAGGGTGATGCCGGAGCCTGGGCGGTACGCGCCACCGCCCGTGCCGCCGCCAAACCCCTTCCCGAGACCGGACCCCTGCCCTTCACCCACACCTGTCCCCGAGCCGGTGCCCGCGCCTCCGCCCGTTCCAGCCCCCTGTGATTCGCTGGAGACGTTCGCGCTTTGAATGGTGCCCGGCAGCGTCTGCTGGGCCGCTGCCATGTTCACGGCCGGGATATTGATGGCCTCGAGGGGGGGCGGCGGCGGCGGCTCCTCGACCTTCGGTGGTGGCGTCAGGTCCGGCTTCTTTTCGACCGGCACGGTGAGCTTGTCCTTGCCGGGCAGTTCCGCCGTACGCGGCGGCTCGGGCATCTTGTTGCCGCCACCGCCCCCGCCGCCGCCTGGCCCCGGCTCCGCGATCCAGACGATGCGGTCGACCGGGATGTTGGGTGGGGGCTCGTAGACGGGCCGGGGTGGCTCGTAGCGAAGAGCAAGGATGCCCAGGATGAGCATCACGACGTGGGCGCCAACCGACGACAGCACGCCGATGCGAGATTGCCGGGATTCGAACGAGAAGTGCACGTCCACCGGCCGATCGGCCCGCACGTGGAGGGCCCCGTCCGGGGCCTCTGGCAGCGGGTGCGTGGTCGGTGCCTTCATGCGTTAAGTCGCCGCGTTAACCATTGTGACCGAGGGGTCCGGCACTGACAAGTGCAAAGCCAGCGCCACATCCTTATGACGCCGGAAGGGGACGCGCGGCTTCAGTGCTACAATTCAGGTTCAGGTTGCCCTCGGGCAATCGAAGGAGCTGTGTACATGGAGGTCCTCGCATTGTTCGGACCACTCGGCCTGCCAGAGATGCTCATCATTCTGGCGATCGTGATCCTCATTTTTGGCGCCAACCGCCTGCCCGAGCTGGGCAAGGGCATCGGCGCGGGCATCAAGAACTTCAAGTCCTCCATCAAGGACTCCCAGGACAAGCAGGACTGACCCCGGGGGCCCCTCGCCCGCTCAGCTCGAGCGGGTTGGTGGCGCGAGGCCCGTCCTAGAGCAACACGCGCGCGTCGCCGACGCGCCGCGTGACCCGCTCGCGGTCCAGGTATTCCAGCAGCGGGATCGCGAACTTCCGCGTCACGCCATAGCGATCCTTGAACGTCGCCACATCCAGTGTCACGCTCCCGCCTGCCGCCGCGGCCTTGATCACCGCCATGTCGCGCTTGAGCCCCTCCAGCGCCTCTCGATGCAGGACGAGGGTATCCAGCTTCACCAGCGTCTTCTGTCGCACGAGATAGGTGGTGGCCGTCTCGGCGGCCGCAACCGCCACGCCCGCCCGAGCGGCCAGGGTGGCCAGATCGGGCGGCGTGAGGCCGGCGTCTCGATAGGCGCCTTCGACCGCCGCCACCGTGGCTTCGCCCCCGGGCAGCGCCACGCGGTACGTCGAGAGTGCCAGCCGGTCTCGATCCACCAGCACGCGGCCACTGACCAGCTGCCGCATCACGGCCTCGAAGATCGCGGCGTCCACGCCCGCGAACAGCCGCGCGCGGGCCTCCTCGCGCGGCAAGCCTTCGCTGATCGGGTTCTGTTTGTGAAAGTCTGCGACGAGGGCCGTGACCGTGCCCGACACCTGCGCCAGCGCGGCGGTGGAGACCAGCCGCTCTCCCGCGCGAAGCACGACGCCCTCGCGTTCCAGCCCACGGCACACGCCATCCACGTGCGCCGGGAAAATGCCGGCCCGCGCCACGGCGTCGGCCAGCGGCAGCCCCCGCAGGCCGCGGTCACGCACCACGGCCGCCAGCGCCCGCGGCCCGTCCGCGCCGCGCAGTTCCTCCAGCCTGGCCATGCCCGCCGCACTGCGTATTCCCGGGGCGGTGGGCGCCGGGTCGAGCACGGTGGCCGCGCCAATGGTGAGCGGCGGTGAATAGCTGCGGAGGATGACGCGATCGCCCCTGGTGAGCGCCGCCGCGGATTCAAGCCGGAGCCGCGCCAGCGCCCGACCACCCGCGGCCACCTCCGCCGTGTCTGCGCCGGCGATCGACACGCGGGCCAGCACCTCCGCGGTGCCGTGATGCACCCGGACGCGCGCGCCGTGCCGCAGCGCCCGCGCCGAGGCCAGCAGCTCGAGATCGACGTCGGCCCGCCTGGTCACTGACAACGAGCCCTCTGCCGCCAGCGTCTGCCCGCGCGACACCTGATCCAGCTCGACGCCGCCGAGGTTGATCGCAGCCCGCTGCCCGGCCGTCACCAGGTCCTGGGCCTGCCCGTGCACCTGGATGCCACGCACTTTCGCCGTGGCGTCACCCGGCACCAGCGCCAGCTCGTCACCGACGGCGACACGTCCGGAGACCAGTGTGCCCGTGATGACCGTGCCGAACCCGCGCATCGTGAACACCCGATCGATGGGCAGCCGGGCCGCGCCGTCCTCCGGGCGGTGCCGCCCCCGCGCGGCCGCCGCCACCAGCACCGCGCGCAGCTCGTCGAGGCCCTCGCCGGTGCGCGCCGAGACCACCACGAGGGGCTTGCCCTCGAGGAACGACCCGCGCACCAGGTCCCCGGCCTCGAGCGCGACCAGCGCCCGCGTGTCCGCATCTGCGGCGTCGGCCTTCGTGACGACAACGCAGCCATCAGTGATGCCGAGCAGGCGGCAGATGTCGAAGTGCTCGCGCGTCTGGGGCATCACGCTCTCGTCGGCCGCGACGACGAGCATGACGAAGTCCACCCCACCCACACCGGCGAGCATCGTCCGCACGAAGCGCTCGTGGCCGGGCACGTCCACGAAGGCGATGCGCGCGTCGCCGACGGTGGCGTGGGCGAAGCCCAGCTCGATGGTGATGCCGCGCGCCTTCTCTTCCTTGAGCCGGTCGGGATCGATACCGGTGAGGGCGTGGACGAGCGTACTCTTGCCGTGGTCGATGTGCCCGGCGGTGCCGACGACGAGGCGGTTCATCGCTTCTTCCGCTGCGCGCGTTCCTTCTTGCCCGGGCGCGTCGCGCGGGCCGTGCGCCGCTGCTCGGGTGTGGCCTTGCGCCGGTCCTTCTTCGGCCGGGCGGCTGCCTTGAACGGGCGTCGCCGGCGTCCCTCCTCCTCGCGCGCCGCGTCGAGCACCTCCTCGACGGCGAGGTCGATCATCCGGCGCTCGAGGTCCACGCGGACGACCTGCACGCGAACATGGTCCCCGAGGCGGTATATCTTCCCGGCGTGCTCGCCGTAGAGCGCGTGCGTGCCTTCCGTGAAGCGGTAGAAGTCGTCCGCGAGCGTCGAGATGTGCACCAGGCCCTCGACGTAGTGCTCCACCAGCTCGACGAACAGGCCGAAGTGCGTGACGCCGGTGATGTAGCCCTCGAACGCCTCGCCGACCTTGTCGGCCATGAAGCGGACCTTCTTCCACTGGACCAGCTCGCGCTCGGCCTCGTTGGCGCGCCGCTCGCGCTCGGAGGTGTGCCGGCCGGCCTCGGGCAGCGACAGCTCCAGCACCTCGCGCCGCTCGTCCGTTACCCTGGAGTGGCGGCGCTCGCGGAGCGAGCGGTGCACCACCAGGTCCGGGTAGCGACGAATCGGCGAAGTGAAATGCGTGTAGCTGCGGGCAGCCAGCCCGAAGTGCCCCAGGTTCACCGAGTCGTACCGGGCCTTCTGCATGGTGCGCAGCATCAGGAACGCGATAGGTCGCTCAACGGGGGATCCGTGAATCTTCTCGACGAGCCGCTGGAAGTGCGCGGGCCGCACGCCGTCCGGCGGCGCGTCCAGTGAGTAGCCCAGCGAGCGGACGAAGGCGTCGAATTCCTCCACCTTCAGCGGATCGGGCGGCTCGTGGATACGGTAGAGCGACGGCATGCCGGCGTCTTCGAGGTGGCTGGCGACCGTCTCGTTGGCCAGCAGCATGAACTCCTCGATTAACCGATGCGCGACGTTGCGCTCGGACGCGATGATGTCGGCGACAAACCCGTCGGTGTCGAGGACGATCTCCGGCTCGGGCAGGTCGAAGTCCACCGACCCGCGGCGCCGGCGGCGCCCGTTGAGGATGGTGAACAGCTCGCCCATCAGCTCGAAGGTGGGAACCAGGGCGGAGTACCGATCGATCGCCTCAGGATCGCGATCCGCGAGGATGGCGTTCACGGCGGTGTAGGTCATCCGCGCCGTGCTGTGGATGACGCCGTCGTGCATCTCGTGCCTCACGACATCGCCTCGGGTGGTGACCTCCATCAGGCACGACTGGACCAACCGATCAACACGCGGATTGAGCGAGCACACGCCGGTGGCGAGTGCCGACGGGAACATGTGCACGGCCCGCTCGGGGAAGTACACCGACGTGCCTCGCTCGTACGCCTCGCGGTCGAGGGCGCTGCCCTCCTTCACGTAGTGCGCGACATCCGCGATGTGCACGCCCAGCCAGAAGTGGCCGTTCGGCAGCCGCTCGATGGAGATGGCATCATCGAAGTCGCGGGCGTGCTCGCCGTCGATGGTGACGACGATGCGGTCGCGGAAGTCGGTGCGGCCGCGGACATCCTCGGGGCGGACGGTGGCGCCGATGCCCGCCGCCTCGGCCAGCGCCTCGGGGCCGTGCTCGTCGGGAATCCCGTGCTTCCGGAGGATGATCTCGGTGTCCACGCCCGGCTCGTCCACGTGGCCCAGCACCTCGGTGACCACTCCGCGCGGCGCGTGCCCGGCCGCGCCGTGGCGCGTGATGTCCACCATGACCATCTGGTCCGGTTCGGCGTCTCCGCTGTCGCCGCGCGGGATGAGAATGTCGTCGATGGCGCGGCGGTCGAACGGCACGACGTAGGCCTGTCCCATCCGGTCGCGCTCGAAGCGTCCCACCGTGCGGGTCAGCAGGGGGCGCGGCTTCTCGGGCCCCCGTTTCCCGCCTCCCCTGGGCCAGGCGTACAGATTTCCCCGCACGCGCGCGAGGGCGCCGTCCTCGACGAGCGCGCGCAACTGGCGCTTCACCGCCGGGCGGTCGAGCCTGGGGATGCGGAGGATGCGGATGATTTCGTCCGCGCTCGCCGGGTGCGCCAGGCGCTCCCGGAGGCGGGTCAACAGATTGGTCTTGCTCACGGGTTTACTAACAACACCTGAATGTCACCCACGTTGGTGTCGGTCGGACCCGTGCGGATCGTATCGCCCA